>CAYMZW010000539.1:0-4588 GCA_964395005.1 uncultured Rivularia sp. | reverse complement strand
ATCCGTTGCCTAACTCCTAACTTATCCGTTGCCTAACTTATCCGTTGCCTAACTCCTAACTTATCCGTTGCCTAACTGCATCCGTTGCCTAACTCCTATCCACTAACAACTAACAACTAACAACTAACCACTAACAACTAACCCCTATCCACTAACCTAAAATGAATAATAATTGTTTTATACAGCCGTTACTAAGTATTTAAATGAATTTGAGCATTCGGCATTGGTTGGTAGAAAATTATATCGAAATAAGTCAGATAAAAGAGTGTTCGCAGGGACAAATAATAGGTGTAGCCTTGCGAATAATTCGGGATATGGAAGTTAGAAGCCCTTCACCTTTTGATATATGTACTTTAGCAGAAGTTCTGGAACTTCCTCTAAGGTTTGTTTGGGATGAAGTTAGTATATTTGCTCGGTTAACTGAAAGTATTTTAGGATTATTAGGTCAAAATAAACCTTTTAATCGTAATGAAGCTACTTGGTTGGCTTTTCAAGTTGCTTATTTACAGGCTTTAGAAGAAGTTTTGATTGAGGAACAAAGTCTTTCGCGAGTTTGGCTCGAAAGATTGGTGTGTTTGGCAGATAAGCAGAAAAAAGGTGAAGGGGAAGCTTCAAGATTGTTTACAAATGCTTTGGTAAAACCTTTAGAAGATGAGCGTTTGCAAGCTTTGATAAAAATCCTCCGAGAGGATAAGCTCAGTGACGTACAAGCGGAAGAAGCGCTATTAACGGTTGCTGATTCTTCTCTAGTAGAACGAATTAATCGTATTGCTTTAGCTTGGTTGGTTGCTAATAGCGTGTTGGAAGCAGAAGCAGAATTAATTATTCAGCGGTTAAAAAATAAACTTCTGGGACATTTGATTGTGGTTGTGAGTAAAAATGCAGCTACTTTGGTTCAGTTACAAAAGTTTTTTAGATTAGGAAGTTCTCTACAATTTAAAACTAACGATAATATTAATTTTTATAGAGAAAAATATCGAGCAAGCTTAATTAGAAAACTTGGGGAACCACTGTTAATAGAATCTTTTTCTCTCAAGGATATATATGTTCCTTCAATAGGTTTACCTTTGAAGGCACATCAACCAGTTGATTTAATGAAATGGGTGGTTTCGCAGTTGGAGGATTTAGAAACCATTACCGTAATTGAGTCGGAATCTGGCTACGGAAAAACTAGCTTCTGTCAAATATTAGCTGCACGGATAGCACATAAACTATATCCAGAATGGATGCCCGTAAGTATTAGCCTTAGTGATGTGAAGTGCGGCGATAATTTTTTAGAAACTCTCGAATCTGCTTTTATAAATAATCCCGAAATAAATTTATCTAGTTGGCTTGAAGAATCCCAAACTAAATACTTACTGATACTTGATGGATTAAACGAATTACCCAACTGCGCCGAAAACAAAAGGGCGATCGCCGTATTTTCACGACAATTACTTAAATTCCAATCGCGCTTTAATCTAAAAATTATTTTAACTAGCCAAAGCTGGGCTTTAGAAGAAATTCTCAATAAATCAGTATCACAATTACGTCGAATCAAAATTCAACCTTGGGGACAAGATGAGTGGAAGCAGTGGTTTGCAAATTGGGCAAAAGTTCAATCTATAAAGGTTTCTCAAGACTTTTTTACATTTTTGAAAAAGAAGAAAGCTTTCTCTCGCAAGTCTCACTTTTTACTATCAGATTTAGTACGTCAACCTTTAATGCTGTATTTATTAGCAGTATTGCATCGCGACGAACTAATTGATGATGAAATATTAGAATCTGCTACCAATCCTCAAATAACGAATACCGCTGTTGTATTGTGGAAAATTTACGAACGTATTAATCAGTGGTTTTATGGTTATCCAGTTCGCAGCATTAGTCAAAAAATCTTAGCATCATCCTTTTCTACCTATATTCATCGCACTCCAGAAGCTGTTAATTCACTATTAAGAAATCAGCATCCCCAAGAATTAATTAATCAAACCCAAGCAGTAGCGCTGCAAATTTTATATTCGAGAAACAAAAAGATAGATTTCAAAAGCGATTTTGATCGACTACCAGCATTTTATTTTAAGAATACATCGGATAATAGCAAGTATTTTACTTGCTCTAAAATAAAATTATCGCATCCAAAATTCGGCGAATATCTTTGTGCTGCATCGATTGTAAATCAACTAAAAGCCTTAACTAAATGTACTCACAATACTTATGGAGAAATGATTTTTGCAATCGATTCTTCCTTATCAGTCGCCGAGCATCTTTATCACTTACTTGGTTACGGCATTCTGACGCGAGAAATTGAACAACTTATTATCCAAGGATTGCTAAACTTTCATTTTGATAAATTCTCTATTCAAATATTGTGCGATCGCCTGCAAACTTTTTGGTACGCTTATTGTGGTGGTAAATGGTTAGATGAAGGAATAGCACATAAAGCTTGGTCTTATTTTAAACAATTACAAAACCCTTTAAATGTAGAACAGGTAAATGCAGCAGTAGGAATTAATGTATTTTTATTACTCAGTGCTTGCTACAAAAAAACAAAACAGACTTTTTCACCTTTAACAGAATCACATCCTCAAGCACTAACAAGATTGATTGCGAAAACATCATTTTTTCACCCAGAAATTACCAGACAAAGAATTGGTGAAAAATCTTTCACATTTCTCAATTTAGTTAAAGCCGATTTAACCCAAGCTATGCTAGCTGGAATCAACTTCGCCAGTACAGATTTATCAAATGCCCAGTTGAAAGACGCTTGTTTGTCAGGAGCAAATCTTGCAGATGTAAACTTTACTGGTGCTGACTTAACAGGAGCAAATCTAACAAACGCAAATCTAACAAACGCCAAACTAACAGGAGCAAATCTTACAGGTGCTAACCTTTTAGGAGTCAACCTCGATTTAGTCAATCTTTCTAACGCCTGTTTATTTCAAGCTATCATTGCAGAGGCTCAAAAAGAAACTGCGATCGCGAATGGTGCCGTATTTTCTTTAGATAAATTTCGGGAACTTAAGCGTTTGATGTCGTATCAATCACGAGCAGATGATACAAACAAAGGTGAAATAACGGAGATCCCATTTAATACTAAGGAAGCTTCTCCCGCTCAGGAGAATCCCTTGATAGGAGAAATTGAAAGCGCAGAAGGCGAGCCAATGATGTCTTTAAGCTTAGATGATGATTCCGAAGATGAAACCGTTTTAGGGAATACGGATTTTTAAGAGTTAGGAATTGGGAGTTAGGAATTAGGAGTTAGGAATTAGGAGTCATTATTTACGCAAAGCCCCCCTTAAAAAAGGGGGGTTGGGGGGATCTAAACGTGTGAAATACCGACGGAAACCTTTCAAATTATTACTGGGCAAAGGTTTAAAAATGTGTTAGTTAAAAGATTTATATATTCTAACCACTAACAACTAACAACCAACAACTAACAACCAACCTTTTTTACGTTATATTTTTATTTTTAAACAAAATGATACGACTTTACCATGTATTGATCGGTTTGATATTAGTACCAATTGGAATTACAGCAGGTGCATCTTATTTCTCTGCGAATAAAAACTCCCAAGAAAAGGTAGAAACACCAACTCCAATTGTAATTGCCACAAAATCTAACCAAGATAAATCTAATCAAGATAATATTTGGAAAAATTTGTTGCAAGATACTTCGCTTCCAGCAGGTTGGGAAATTGCTCCTTGTCAGGATAAAGATTCTTTATTATGTGTTTCTGCGAATGGGAAACTTTTAGGTACGGTGGGAATGGAAATTTTACCTTTGAAAACCCAGCCTAATTTTCAAAAAATGCTTCTCAATACTGGTATTCCCATCGATAAAAACATAAATTATCGCAGCCCTAAATATATTACACAGGTAACAACCGCGCTTAATACTTGGGTAAAAGAGAGATATGGTGTATTAGCTAAAAGCGGTAAATATGTTTATGACGATAACTTAAAAACAGCTAAAACAATCGATGGTATCTTATTTTCTGCTTATCCACCACAGCCAGCACGAGTAGGTAAACTTCAAGGAATACGTTACGGTTTTGTAGGGCTTAAAGAAAAAGGTGGTGTAGGCGAGCAGCATACAAGCTATGTTGCTTTTGATGGCGAAGCACTTTATTTAATTAATACTGCTTTCAATCCAACTTCATCAGTTGCCAAATTTGAAGAATTAGAAAATTTATCGGTTTTTCAACCTTATCTAAATGCAGTTGTAGCGAATTTGAAATTGCCGGAATAAGGAACAAAGAGTTAGGAGTTATGAGTTAGGAGTTATGAGTTGCAGTCTCGTTACAAGGCTCTGCCTTGTAATGCATTGTAGGAGGCTCTGCCTCCAGTATAAGGAGTTATGAGTTGCAGTCTCGTTACAAGGCTCTGCCTTGTAATGCATTGTAGGAGGCTCTGCCTCCAGTATAAATAGGAGGCAGAGCCTCCTTGATAGGCATTCCCAGCCAGAGGCTAGGAACGAGTTAAGACTAGGAACGAATTACTAACTCCTAATTCCTAATTCCTAACTCCTAACTCCTAATTCCTAACTCTTAATCGTAACTAATCATATTCATAAAACCTGCCATCAAGTTGATTTCAGTATGTACGCTGG
>CAYMZW010000538.1:0-4603 GCA_964395005.1 uncultured Rivularia sp. | reverse complement strand
TAAGGGAATTAAGATTTAGGAGTTAAGCATGATTATTAATATATTTATTACGAGCGTCATATAACTATTCCCTACTCCCTACTCCCTACTCCCTACTCCCTACTCCCTTCTTTTCTCAGAGTCTTTTAGCTTCAACAGTTTTGGGTAAATCTTCCATTCCTGGCATATCAGAAAATTCTAATTCCCAACCATTAGCCAAAGTCAAAACTTTGCCAGATTCCCCATCTGCTTGTTTGACAACTTCTTCTTCTAAGTCTTTTTTTGGTACATATACAACTAAAGTACCGGCACTGTTTTTACGTAGCATTACTTTCACTTTGATCCCCTCTTTCTATAAGTTCTAATTCGTGTTTGCGACAACCTATGACAATATCTTTATCCATGAAACGGATTGCATAAATATAGGCTTTTTGTAAATAATCACCTATCTCTACGACATAACCCTCTTCTCCGACATCGATTAAAACTTCTCCTAATTTTGCATCCGGATAAGTACCGTCGTTTTTGATTTCACCGATAATTCTGACTTTATCGCCAAGCTCGTAAAGAGGTGGTAAATCAAGTTCTAATTCATCTGATGGCATGGGAGTATCTACCGTTTTGTACTAAATCTAATACTTCTTGAGTAGTAAGGCTGCGTTTTTTCTGTACTGACTCTTGACGTACTGCTTCTAAAACAGATTTGGTTTCCTCTGAATTAAGCTTGATTCCATGCTCACCTAAAACTTGAGTTACCGAATGTCTGCCAGAATGTTTACCTACTACTACACGTCTTTCCCAACCAACTTCTTCAGGGCTGAATGGCTCGTAAGTCGTTGGGTTTTGCAATACACTATGAGCGTGGATACCTGACTCGTGTGCAAAAGTATTTTCACCGACGATTGCTTTCCAAGGTGGTACGCTACTACAAGATGCAGTTGCTACCATTTTAGATAAATCCAGCAATTTTTTAGTATCAATACCAACATCCAAGCCGTAAATGCGTTTTAAAGCCATGACAACTTCTTCTAAAGCTGCATTTCCAGCTCTTTCTCCTAAACCATTTACTGTTGTATTCGCTGTTAAACACCCTGCTTCGATACCGGCAAGTGCATTAGCTGTCGCTAAACCAAAATCATTATGAGTATGAATTTCCGCAGGAATCGATAGCGATTCTACCAGCTTCTTAACTCGATGATAGGTAGCGAAAGGATCGAGAATTCCTACTGTATCGCAGAAACGGAACCTTGAAGCACCCAATTCCTGAGCAAATAAAGCTACATCTAATAGGAAATTATGATCGGCTCTCGAAGCATCTTCTCCACCGACAGAAACCCAAAGCCCATTATCTAGAGCGAAGTTAACGCTATCTCTAAGCTGTTGTAGAGTAATCCGCCATTGCCCTTGAAACTTTGTGCTAATTTGAACTCCAGAAACAGGGATGCAAATATGTACCCGCTTCAATCCACAAGCTATGGAAGCCTGTATATCTGAGATTACAGCACGATTCCAAACTAAGAGTTTTGCTTGCAAATTCAAGTCAGCAATTGCTTTGATAGCTCGCATTTCTTCTTCACCCATCGCTGGAATACCGACTTCTATTTCATGTACTCCAACAGCATCAAGAAACTTCGCGATCGCAACTTTTTCTTGTAAATTGAAAGCAACACCGGCAGCTTGTTCGCCATCGCGTAGTGTTGTGTCATTAATTAAGACAGCTGGTTGATTCATCTGTGAAAAATACCTCTATAGGATTTTTTTAACTCCTCGCTCACGATCTTGGTTTTAACAGAAAATAAATTTTAGTAAAGGGCAGTGGCAAGGAACGAATCATTTTGATAAATTATGAATTATGAGAAACCACGATTTAACTTATCATAATTTTTTGGGATTCCACACTCATCCGCTTATTATTTTTACTCAAGAAACTAGTTCATTCTGTATGAGAAAGAACCAGAATTTGGTATAAACTAACAATTTTCTTCACCGGTCATATTTTGGATTTCGTCAAGTAACATCGAGCTACAGTAATTTGTAGTTAATGTGGTAAAAATTAATAGACTAATTCCAGAAATTAAGGTAAGAAACATAATGTTTGGGGATTGGGAATTGGGGATTGGGGATTGATAGCAAATAAAGCTTTCTTGTAGCTAGGGAGCTTTGCGGCTTCTACTACCACAAATTACTATAAATAAAATGTCTTATTGGCTAACTAATGAAAATACTTATTTATTTTTAAAAAAATTACAGGAAAATGTAACTTGCTTCTAAAAAATATTTGGCAATAGTTATGTCTAATTGCGGTAATTACACTATTAAATATTGTTCAAAATATTTAAATAAATATCTCAATTTTGGGAATCTAACCAATCAAAAATCTTTTCTAGCTGCTCTATATCAACTAGACCATACTGCCAAAGCAGCATTGGTAACGGTCCTTTATTTAACCTGCTTTTTCGCACTGCCACAGCAATATCACAGTTAGTTAATAAAAGCTCCTTTTTTAAGAAATTTATAAATTTGATATCGCTGTGACTTAACATCATAGAACAACCAATATCTATATTTAATAAGAAACACGGCTTAGTTTAACTGACTATTTTTATCGTAAATGGAAACCTTGTTACCTACCTTTTATATATCAGGAAACTTTCATTGTTAAACTTAGATTTCCTTGATTGTTTATATTTTGAACCTAGTATAAACCAGGTAGGTAAAAAGTATTTAAAAATGCCAACATCTTTCTAGCCAATTGATTAATGACCTGCGAGATGCTGTAAATTGAATCACGGTAGAATGAAGCAGAATTGCCGCAATCCAATTGTTTATTTGTACTTGCAAAGAACCATCTGACCTACAACAACAAGGAATATCTAACTCTTGCAAGCGATGGTAAATTTGCCAGCGTTGATCGTAGGGAATTTGGACTTTTTGATGCAGAACATTAAAACCATCAGACGGTAACATTATCAACCTTCCGATGTTAAAAGTTCTTTTAATGGTGCATCAATATTCTGGTTTTGGTTTAAGTTTTGCAACTGCTCCTCTAGTTGTTCTACCCGTTGCACCAACGAGCAAATTACGGTAGCCTCTATATCTGGAAGCTTCCCATGTTCTAAAGGTGAAAGGCTAATATCCTGTTTCCGAGAAACCGGATGCCCTGGTATTCCCACAACCGTACAATCGCTAGAAATATCTTGCAACACAACCGAACCCGCTCCGACACGAACGCGATCGCCTATTTGAATGTTGCCCAAAACCGAAGCACCAGTACCGACGATAACGTTTTTACCGATAGTCGGATGGCGTTTCCCCGATTCCTTACCAGTACCACCGAGAGTAACACCTTGATAAATCAGCGTGTAGTCTCCGACGATAGCGGTTTCGCCAATGACTACTCCCATACCGTGATCTATAAATACACCTTTGCCGATTTGTGCGCCGGGGTGAATTTCAATTCCACTAATAAATCTAGAGAAATGTGAAATCAACCGGGGAATTAAATCAATTTTGCGATGGTATAACCAATGGGCTAGACGATGCAAACATAAAGCATGAAATCCTGGATAGCAGAACAAAACCTCTAACCAGTTACGTGCTGCTGGATCTCGCTCGAAAATAATCCGAAAATCATGGCGTAGAAACGTTATAACATTTGTCATAATATTTGTTTCAGATTGATTTTCGTCTACAGATGTGTTTGCACCATCTGCGTTTTCTACGAGTTTATATGTACTGATATGTTCATCCGATTCAGGCATCGGTAATATCTAAATTATTTAAGCTATGTGCTATTTTCTGCTTATATCAGATGACGTTGTTAATACTAGTTGTGGAAGTCTCCGTTAAATTTATTGAATTTTATTAATTTTGTACTCATTAGCCTTTAACCCTTAGTCTTCAATCACTTCAATATTTCTTAAGGGGTACGGCGACTAGTATTTATAGGTATATGGTTCTAGTATTTTTTAGGTAAAGGTTAAATAATTTTTGTACTCATGGCAATACCTTTACGCAGCAATAGTTTGAAGCGGTTTTGATCAAAAAGATTTAACTAAAAAGTAGCTATGAAAATGTACTCAAAAATATGAACTATCAAGCTGATAAAGCACGTTTTTGTATATGCAGTTACCGTCTTATTCTATTGCGAAGAATATAAGAATAAACCAGTTATTTAGATTGTTTTTATATTTTGTTTGTGTTTAACAAAATTAGTGAAATCTTTCACCCCACCTACTAACTACTAACTTCCTCTCTCAACTTCAACCTCAGCGCTCTTCATGTTCTAGAAGGGTTTTTTACAATTCACAATGTTGGATTAAACTGACATCTTGCACCAATATCAACAACCACCTTGGAATTAATTCCAGGGCTGCATATACAAAGTACGTTAAAACGCACTTTCATGCCCTGCTCAGTCTTCTTTAGAAGACTTTATGTATTAGCCTGGGAATTTATTCCAAGGCGGTTATCGCGACTGGTGCAAGATCTAAGGTTAAAAATACTTTCATCAATTACTATTTTCCTTTGGGATAGTAAGTGCGTCTCTAACCCAACCTACTAACTCCTAACTCCTAACTCCTAACTCCTAATTCCTAACTCCTAACTCCTAACTACTCCCCAA
>CAYMZW010000537.1:0-4606 GCA_964395005.1 uncultured Rivularia sp. | reverse complement strand
CGTCATCTTCCTCGAAGGAAAGGTCATCAACGAATATTATAAATTTTTGTGGCTTATTCCGCAGAGATTCAACTATTTGTGGTAAGAACTTTAATTCAGATTTTGCAACTTCTATCAACTTTAAATTGCGGTGTGCGTATTCGTTTAATAAAGCTTTGACTAAAGAAGATTTACCGCTACCGCGACTACCGTAGAGTAAAACGTTTAATGCGAGTTGTCCTGACAATAAAATTTCGGTATTTTTGATTAAAGTTTGTTTAGGAGAATCATAAGCTACCAATTCACTTAACTTTACTTTGTCAGGATAGCGAATACCTTTTAATTCTCCATTTTGCCAGCGAAAAGCTTTATATTCTGCGAAAATTCCCGTACCATATTGCCGATAAAACGCACTCAAATGATCTACAGCATCAGTCCAATCTTCCAAAGTTCGCAATTTTTCTATCAGCGGCGATCGTTCGTTGGCTTCTATTTCTTGCTGTTCTACATACCATACCACCGGCAAAATAGGAAGATGGGCAGCATACTGCACCCATTCACCAAGAGTTGCAATGCTGCATTCATGAAAGCTCTGCAAAGCCTGTAAATCGTGTTTAGCAGCCGAAATTAAAGCAGGTGGTATTTCTGATTGACATCGTTCGCTAAAAGGATTTTCCGAAATCAAGATTTGAGAAATCAGATATTCTTCCCAATTTTGATTTTTACGAGCCAAAACTTTGAAAAAATCACCGTAAGCTCGAAGACAATCTCTTGCTTCAGCATTTGGGTAGCGTATAGCCTGCAATAGGTTAAGAAAAGCTTTACCTACTTCTGTTTCAAACACAGATTGGTAAAGTAAAAGAGAGGCTGCTTGCCGCTGGAGAAATTGAACCGACTCGATCGCTTGATTATTCATTTATTAAAGGGAGCAGGGAACGGGGAATGGGGAATGGGGAATTGGGGAGTAGGGAGTAGGGAGTAGGGAGTAGGGAGTAGGGAATGGGGAATGGGGAATTGGGGAATGGGGAATGGGGGATGGGGAAGATAAATATGGTTAATTTTCCGTCTACGCGCTCGTATAATAGCCCGAAATCTACATAGGTTTTAACAATGCAAAGTATTATAGCCGCTAGTTTATACGGTATTTTATCAATTATCGGTGGCATCATTGGTTACAAAAGTGCGGGCAGCAAGGTTTCTTTGATAAGTGGGACTATCAGCGGTTTATTGCTGCTGGTTGCTGCTTACGTACAATTTCAAGGACAAACTTGGGGTTTAACGTTAGCTGCTATTATTACGAGTATTTTAGTAATTGTTTTTGCAATCAGACTCGCCAAAACACGTAAACTGATGCCAGCAGGATTGATGGTTTTTTTAGGTCTGGCAGCATTAATAGCAATGTTTTCTCAATTAGTTAGTGCTTAATTGCTTTTTCTAAAAACGCGTAAAATTTCCTATCCAAACTTGCATGAGGAGATTTTAGGAATTACGCAAAGCCCCCCTTTTTTAAAGGGGGGTTGGGGGGATCTCAGTATCTAGAACACTATATTTTCCGTTATCGCTGCGTAAGTCCTGGATTTTTTGCAAAAGGATTGGATTTATTGGAACATTTAGCAAGAAATTTCAATCTCAATTAGTTTCAATGGCAACCTCGATTTGGGGAGTAGGGAGTAAAAGTTAGTTACTAATAATAATTTCTACACTTTCCTCCCCCCTTCCGCCCATCTTATTAAATTAGCTAATCTTCTAACAGACAGGAGCAACCGATTCCTTATTGCACATAATTCTAATTATTTAGTTTATTTATAAATGTTTTTAATTGTTGAATAATATTGTCATGAAGCGTTAATGATGAAGGTGGGATTAACCGATTGTAATTTTTTCTATAACAAGATTAGTACAAAATTTCAAGTTCTTAGAGGCAGATAAATTGTATAGAAATATTGCGACATCAGAAAACTATGCAACGATTCCGCTACGGGTAATAGTCAAAAGCTGATGATTTTGCGTAGAATTTAGGGTATAGAGGATTGTTAATAGTTTGACAAAATAATTATTAGGCTACGCATAAAGAAAAATATTTGTATTCTTCCGGAAAGTATGTAAAAGTTCTTGTACTGAGTGAGTGTTAGCTGTTGTATTCAATAATTATATTAATGTTTGTTAATGGTACGGCTGTTCAAAAACGTAATCTTGGTAAAAGAACAGGCATTAAAAGGCTAAAGCACAAATTTCTATATTCGCGTAAGTAAAAATTTGAATAATATTAAAGATTTCACCATGCTTCAAAAGTGAAATTTAAAGCGACGATTAAGATAAACTTGGCAATTTGGCAAGTATTTGTCAGGGAAATACGATACTAATAAAGCGTAGTCATCGTTTTTTTAAGATTCCCTAAAAAACGGCTTCGCTGGGGAATGCTGCCACAATTAAAGCCAAAACCAAACAAAGCTAATTTCAAAGGAATCTAAGGAAGTACTAAATAAATGAAACTTTCACTGTCTTCTCAAAACGTTATCCAGTATCTGCAAGAAGCAGGGCTGAGTAGCTCAGAAGATGGCGCAACCGCCGATGCAGATTTGCCACACAGTAGTAGCCCTAAGAATTTAAATCTACTGGTTACTAAGAATGGCGATCGCAAGCTTTTGGTAAAACAAGAACTAGCCCAAGAATTTAACGGTATCCCCCATGAATTCTTCAATGAATGGCTGTTTCACCAATTGCTTGAATCTTTTCCTGTTCTCGGCAATATAAAAGCGTTATCTCCACTAGTAGTACATTACGATGAGGACAACTCGATCCTCGTGCGTAATTACCTTTGGGAATACCAAGGGTTAGAAAGCTATTACAGGCATAACCTATATTTTCCCCCAGAATTAGCAAGTTCCATTGGCAATACTTTAGCAGCATTACACCGTGCAACTTTTAAACGGCAAAAGTATCGCGATTTTATGGCTACTGCTCGTGCTGGGCAGATTCGCTATCAGTATTTTAATCCAGCACAGGGCGTAGACTTTCTCGATCCCTCTATTTTTGGCAAAGTTAACAGTGCAGGATTATCTTTTTATTCTCACTATCAAAGCCACGACTTTTTAGAATCTGCGATCGCGGATTTAGCTTCTACGTATAATCCTTGTTGTTTGACTCACAACGATTTGAAACTAGAGAACATTTTAGTACATTCTCGCAGTTCCAAATTGGATAATCCAGAAGTAAAGTTGATTGACTGGGAAGCTTGTGGTTGGGGAGATCCCGCTTACGATTTGGGAACTTTGCTGGCCAGTTACTTAAAAGTTTGGTTAGAAAGTTTAGTTGTAGATTCCACTTTGGAATTAGAAGAGTCTTTGGAATTAGCGGCCATTCCGCTGGAGATTCTGAGGCCTTCAATGTTGGCTTTAACAGAAGCTTATCTTAAAGCTTTCCCAATGATTTTAGAGTACCGTAAAGATTTCATCCAGTCGATTATCAAGTTTGCCGGTTTAGCATTAATTAATCAAATCCAAGACAAGATTAACAGCCAGCAAAATTTGCATCATACTAGTTTAATAACTCTAGAATTTGCCAAAAATATCTTAACCAGAACTCCTGAATATGTAATAGACGTTTTTGGTAAATCAGAATTACAAATTCTCAAGTCATTTGTAAAAACTACCAAAGTTCCTGTGGCTGAAAGCGAGAATAATTTAATTCCCCTTTTCTACGAAAAAACCCGCTTGCGTAGGTGTTAGTCAGGAAGGCGGTTAGTATGAAGTCAGTTAACAGTTAACAGTTAACAGTAACCAGTTAGTATTGGTTGCTGTTAACTTTTCTTTTCTATCAAGGGTTGCATTTATTCATAACTTATAATTAATTAATTGAGATAAAATCACCATGATAGCTTCTTCTAAAATATCTTTAACAAATACTTTTTTAGATATTGCCAGTCAGATTCACATAGAATCTAAATTTTCTATTTATCATCTGGACTATCAACCTTTTAGTTTGCCTCCATTGATGGCAGAAACACTTGAAAAAACTTCTACAGAATTACAAGACAAATATCTGACTTTACTGTTACGAAACTTTTTATACGGTATTTATTATAATAATTCGCTAAAAAGTGTTCTAGCAGCAAATAACATTAATCCTAATCTTTTATTACATCAAGATTTGGAAAACAATTGCGTATTTGAAATCGATTGGCAGTTTTACAATCAATTACACCAACACAATCATGGTACCGGCTACCTAGATTCTGGCTGGCGGGTGTTACGGCAAGAACCCGATGGAAGCTTGGCTGTAACTAAAGATGGTTTAACATTGCACGTTGAAGAATGTTTCCTAGAGCCAGATGCATTACACAGTCGAGTTGATGACTTAATTGATATTCGACTACCAAAAAATCGTTTAAATAATGGCTTCTATTTAGCAATGAGTAACTCAGCTAAACAGCAACAAGACGATTTGCAAAATGCCTGGAGTGAGTTAAAAGTTATGAGTATATTTTTTAACTTAAATCCTCAAGGTGCTATTGCTTTGATGGGTAGTTTGACAGAAAAATTAAATGCTGTTGAAATACCCTTCAACTTTCAGGTTCCCCATCATCCATTAGGTTGCGATCGCTATGATTCGGGGATACTTAATTTTC
>CAYMZW010000536.1:0-4608 GCA_964395005.1 uncultured Rivularia sp. | reverse complement strand
TTGCCTAACTCCATCCGTTGCCTAACTCCATCCGTTGCCTAACTCCATCCGTTGCTTAACTCCATCCGTTGCTTAACTCCTAACTCCTAATAAATTTTTTTCCTTGGTAAGTTAAGTTTTTGATTAAAATTTGGGCATTATAAATTTGAGATGAAGTAAATAATTGTACAAAAACCAGGTTTATCTACCATTTTTTTTAATTATCAGCCAATTTTTAGTTTTTTAAATCCTTTGAGACTTACGCAAAACCCCTTTTTTTTTAGGAGAGGTTGGGAGATCTCGATGTCTGGAACACTATATTTCCATTGTCGTTGCGTAAGAACCGTCCTTTATCACCTGTCTTTGTGACAGGTTTTATTTAATATTGTTGCAGATTGGAGTTTCTATGTCAGACCCCAACGTTGGTCGCTTACTCGGCAAGCGCTACCGGCTTCAGGAGATAATTGGTAGTGGAGCTATGGGTCGAGTTTATCGTGCTAAGGATATTCTGTTGGGAGGGGTGCCTGTAGCGGTTAAGTTTCTTGCCCTCTCAGTCCAAAATAAAAAAATGCGATTACGAGAACGTTTTGAGCGAGAAGCCAAAACTTGTGCTTTGTTAGGTCAAAAAAGTATCCATATTGTCCGAGTTATGGACTATGGTGTGGACGAAAAGTCTACTCCGTTTTATGTAATGGAGTATCTACAAGGAAAAAGCCTTAGTGAAATTATCCGCGATGAAAAATTTTCCTTACTTAGGTTCTTAAGTCTGGCACGTCAAATATGTTTGGGTTTGCAGTGCGCTCACAATGGCATTCTTGTTGATGGAAAAGTTTGCCCAATTATTCATCGTGATATCAAGCCAAGCAATATGCTGACAGTTTACGATGCTAGTTTTGGTGAGTTGGTTAAAGTTCTCGATTTTGGTATTGCAAAATTACTATTGTCGGATACTCAACAAACTAATTATTATCTAGGTACTTTGGCTTACTCTTCTCCCGAACAGATGGAAGGTAAGGAACTTGATAATCGCTCGGATATTTATAGTTTGGGAGTAATGATGTTCGAGATGTTGACGGGAAAGATGCCTCTAGTTCCGGAAAATCCTTCTTTCGGAGGATGGTATAAAGTACATCATTACAAACCACCCCGCTCTTTTTCCGAGGCTAATCCAAGATTACAATTACCTTTAGAAGTAGAAAATTTGGTAATGAAATGTTTGGCAAAAAAAGCAAACGAGCGTCCTCAAAGCATTAATGAAATTCTTAAAGATTTGGCATCTATAGAACAACGTTGCGAAAATTCTCTAGTTCGGACAAATGCCGTTACTAATACCGACGATAGCAATGATGCAGCACAAGCTCCTACACTCAAAGCTGATTTTGCTCAACACGATAAACTCGATCTTAATAGTGACTCTTTCAATGAAGAAATTTTAAAACAAGCTGTTTGGCCTGAAGATAAACCGATTGCTGATATTGTTTTTCCTCAAAATATTCAGGTAAATGGTAACTTTACACCCGCTCTATGGGTAATGTTACCGCAAATAGAAATTCACAAGCGTTTGGTTTGTACTCGCTACAACCAATTTTTATTTATTACTGCACCTCATCCGATGCTGTTATGGATTACCGTCATTTACCATCGCAAGTTTGGTGCAAAATGGCTTCCTCACTATCTCGATTTGAAAACAAATACGGGTAAAGATATTGCTACTCTTTTAGGAAAAACGGGTTATTACCGTCTAGTCTTTTTTAGCAGAGAAAATCCCTCAAAATGCAGCCATATTCTACTTTCGAGTATCGCACCTGCTCAACGTCAGCGCCTGCTCTCCTGGGTGAACATGAGCCACACTCTACCATCTGCTGCTAAACCCCAATTTAGTAAAAAATTGCTCAAAGCTGAATATCAGAAAATTAAACCGCAAATTTTAGCAAAATTACAAGGAATTAATACAGATTCTCCCTTTGACCTTTCTGCTTAAGCAAATACCATAGGTATATATACTTGCGAAATACGTTCATTGTGGTATTTGCTCAAGTAATATTAATTTTTTTTAAGAAAATGCGTATAAAGACCCAAAATACAGTTATAAAAATAATATATATTTTTGCAGGAAAACTTCTAGTGTTGTAATCTAAGATTTTGCAATCTGTTGCTGGGAAACAAATAAGAATGAATTTGATCCAGCCGCCATTAGAAATGGTTTAACCTAAAATCTGCTTTATTTCACAAGATTCTGTAAGTAAAGGTATACGCCCTAACCAGTCTTGTTTAGAAGCAGGTTAATTTTCCGCCAAAAATGCCAAAAATATGTTTAGATTGTGCTTAATTTAATAGTTGACGCCCCGGCATCCCCAGCTTTTTTCCGTCTGCAAGGAACCCAGCAAGAGAAGGAGGTCGTCCACTTTGACACTATATTTTAAGCGGCCCAAGTGGAACCAGAATCTAATCCCCATTGGTGCTTAAGAAGTTCTTGGTAAGTAGCTTCTTTAACAACCATTTGCTCGTAAAGCTTGACCAAGAAGTCTTGAGCTTGTTCGTGACTCATGCCTTTAACTTGGCTAGCAAAGGAGCGAATGCTAAATTGCTGTTCCAAGGAAAGTTCGATTGGTTGGTTCATTTTTCAGACTCCAATAATTAAAGAATAAAATAACAGCTAATGAAACTGCATTAGTAACTGCAAAGGCGTTACTATCTTAGGACGGCAGTATCTTGATGAATTATTACCCCCCTGTATAAAGAAAGATAACAATTGTTTGACAAATTGCCCACAGTCATAATGGGTATTTTTTGGTTTTATTTGTCTTGCATCTGTTCCGAATGATATAAACCCCAAGTTTTAAGAGTCATATTTCGGTTCCTGCTTGAGTTATTTGAGTTTATTTCAACAAATGTATTTAAATAAACCTATCTAACATACAGCTTTATTCGCCGATGGCTCGGTTTAAAGCAGATTGTTTAGTAAGCTCAAGAAAGACGGGAGAGCAATTAACGGTGAATTATATTCCCGTTGCTTTGTTAGCGGCAAGATATGAATTTAACAAACGCAAAAATTTAACCTCCGAAATAATATATTCGGAGGTTAAAGTATTTGTATCAAATTGTAACTAGAAAAAATGCTCAGACTGAACAAATTGATAAGTATTTTTACTCTTAGCGGAAATTAATCTCTTAAATGTATTATAAATTACATAATAAAAGTTTTTTCGTACCTCATGACTATCTATAGATAATCAAAACTAATTGATAAAATCTAATCTTCTAGTTCAACGAGTGCAACAGTAATATTATCGTGTCCGCCGTGATCTTTAGCTCCTTCTATTAAAGATAGAGCAATTTTTTCTAATGCAGTATTTTCTTGTAGATAACAAGCAATTTTTTCATCTGCAAGTTCTTCTGTTAAACCATCGCTACATAATAAAAGGCGATCGCCGGGTTTAACATCAAGGGGCTGCACGTCAACTTCGTTAAGGTCATCGCGTCCAAGACAGCGGGATAAAACATGACGGAAAGGGTGACTTCGGGCTTCTTCGATGTTGATATCGCCCATTTTCAAAGCGCGTGCAACCCAAGTATGGTCTTCAGTAATTAATTCCAATAGAGAAGAACGCCAGCGATACAGGCGCGAATCTCCGACGTGAGCAACATAGGGAGACTCACCGGGGCGAAATACAACTGCGACTACAGTAGTTCCCATATCGGCTCGTTCCGAATGTTCCTGCTGATCTTGCAAAATAGCTTCGTTAGCTTGCCATAAAGCAGACTGTAACAACTCGTCCGAAGACTTAGAAGCGTCCCAATTTGATAACAGGTACTTTTGAATTTCTAATGAAGCAATTCGACTTGCCTCCTCACCTCCGGCGTGACCGCCCATGCCGTCGGCTACGATGAAGAATCGACCTTCCGGGTCAATATAGAAAGCATCCTGATTATTAGAACGAATAAGTCCCGGATCGCTAAAACCCGTGAATTTAAGTTTCATATAGTTTTATATTTAAACTAATACATACGGTCATAACGGTCGAGGCGCATAAGCAATCTAATCAACAGCCACGATACAGCAGCTGCAATTAGACCCGCAAAGGCTGCGAACCATACATAATTTTGAACTAACAAAATCGTAGCTGAAAGGGTAAATCCACTGATAATCAGGGCATAAATTCCTCCTAGCTGAATATTTGTTTGTCTTCGTAGTAAACGCTCTGTCTCAATAGACCGGACACGCACTCGCACATCTCCCCGTTCAAGTTTTTCTAATGTCTCTTCTAATCTACGTGGTAGACCAAATGCACTAGTACTTACTTGAACTGCTTGACGACTCAGTTCGTTAATTATACTGTTCCCCTCAGAACCATTCATATCACTCATAAGCTGCATTGCGTATGGTCTAGCGACTTCCATAAAGCTGAATTCTGGATCTAACCCCTTACCGACTCCTTCAAGAGTAGAAAAAGCTCGCATCACAAAAGTGAATGTAGCCGGAAATCTAAACGGCTGATCGTAAGCTATCTCGTACAAGTCTTCGCTGATAGAAGCAACTGACTGTTTCTCGAAGGGCTTGTCCATGAAGTGATCCAGCATATACTGAACCGAACGCCGCACTGGTCCCATGTCATCGGTTGGTGCTAA
>CAYMZW010000535.1:0-4644 GCA_964395005.1 uncultured Rivularia sp. | reverse complement strand
CCCAATCCCCAATGCCCAATCCCCAATGCCCAATCCCCAATGCCCAATCCCCAATGCCCAATCCCCAATCCCCAATGCCCAATCCCCAAATTTCAATTTTGTTCAAAGCAAACTATGTGTTAATTTCGGTTAGTTGTTATATGTTCTTTATGTGTAAAAATGAAAGTATCTGAATTGGCAATGATTCATTTCAAGCAATTTGTAAAACTTAAAAGATTCAATAGTAACTATTTTTGTTTATGTAAATTGATATATTAAAAATTGATATATTAACTTGATTTTTAACCATTAATGATTACGGATATTTTTTTTATTATCATGTTCCCCTGAATTAATATACTTCTTCTGAGAATTAATTTTAAACTGTATCTGGAAATTACCGATATTCCTTTACAACAAACTTACAGCGACTTCATAGTAGACAAGAGCCATTAATCCCTAGGGCTTTTTGTCGAATTACCCTTAGATATTTGAAGTTATTGATGATACCACAAGTGCGATATTTTCAAGCTAATTAACAGTTTGAAAAATTCAAATTTATTTCCGAATTGCTCAAAACGGTATCATCTGCTTTGTTTAAGCTGTGCTACTGTTAGTATTAATTCTAATTATTTCAGGTATTTAGATATTTAATGATTAGTTCATTCGTAACGGGTAACTAAAAATTAAAACTAGTCTAATTACTATGTTTTTTTGCTGTAATGATTTGTCTATTACTGACAATATTATGAGTGAATTAGTGTATTTGAGTAAAGTATTATAATAATGCTTTTCAATATTTTAAATGGTGTGATTTTGTAACTAACTTGTCAAACATTATTTTTTACAGTTCATAAAATTATCTTCCAAGGCGTTTAAATTAGCTATGGCATTTATTAAAATACAGAACGTTGTCATTAATACGGATTACATAGCCGCAGTCAGGTTTAATAATCAAAACGGCTCCGATAAAAATAGCGTTTCTGTTTTAGTAGCTACTCCTAAACTTGCTTCCTTTGAATGGGAAACAGTATCTTCAAATAACTGTTCAGAACGATGGATGGAATTTACTGGGCAAGCTGCGAAGGCATTAGAAGATTATTTTTCTAGCTTCAATAATGTAATTGACCTTTTGCCCGAATGTCACGAAACAACTGTTATTTAGTTTATTTCCTCTAACCTGGGATAGACGCGCAATGGGGATAAAATATTAGAAAGTATAAGTAGGGGAAATTATCTAAACATTTTTAAAACAATAAATTAATCGGAGTTGCACTTCTCCTCACATTTTTGTCGGAGAAAAAGTATTTATAATTTACTTATCCAAGTTTATTATCCAATTTTTAATCAATTGGGTAGCTATGCTATTAAAATGGCTCGTGATAGATATAGCTGAATTTTCTAGTCACTACAATTCCGATCGAATCGCTTTTTGGAAGCAACAATACTAATTTATTTTATGTTCTATGTCGGCTCAATCCATCGATAAGGCATTGGCGCAGTTGGAAGAACAAATTAACAATTGCGAAAAGGCTGTGAAAAGGTTTATTAAGGTCAAAAAACAAGAAATAACCTCTAAAGATTCTATGTCAATGAACAAAGTTAACAGACAATTGCAACATAATCCTATAGCCATTGTGGGGATGGCATCCATTTTTCCTCAAGCTAGAAATATACAAGAATATTGGCAGAATATTGTTTCGGAAATAGACTGTATAACTGATATTCCCGATACTCATTGGAATGTAGAAGATTATTACGATAGCAATCCTAGAACAAAAGAAGATAAAACTTATTGTAATAAGGGTGGATTTATCCCCCAGGTTGATTTTAACCCGATGGAATTTGGCATTCCCCCGAATATTTTGGAAGTTACGGATGTTTCGCAACTATTAAGTTTGGTGGTTGCGAAGGAAGCTATGGAAGATGCTGGCTACAGCGAAAAGCGCGAATTCAACCGCGATCATGTCGGAGTTGTCTTAGGCTCTGCGGCTTTGAAGCTGGGTGTGCCGCTTAGTTCGAGGTTGCAGTATCCTATATGGAAAAAAGCTTTAAAAAGCAGCGGTTTATCTGACGAAGATACACAAAAAATTATTGAAAAAATTCAAAGTGCTTACGTTGAGTGGGATGAGAATGCATTTCCGGGAATGTTATCGAATGTGATTTCTGGGCGTATCGCCAACCGCTTTAACTTGGGCGGGCTTAACTGTACCGTGGATGCTGCTTGTGCTAGTTCTTTGGCTGCTTTGAAAATGGCGATCGCCGAACTGGTAGATCATCGCTGCGATATGATGCTTACCGGAGGTGTTGATACAGATAATTCGGTTTCGGCATATATCAGCTTTAGTAAAACACCTGCGGTTTCTCCTGGGGATAAAGTAAAACCTTTTGATGCAAAATCCGATGGGATGATGTTAGGTGAAGGTTTGGGAATGATGGTTCTCAAGCGTTTGTCTGATGCAGAAAGAGACAACGATAAAATCTATGCAGTTATCAAGGGTATTGGTACTTCTAGCGACGGCAGATTTAAGAGTATTTACGCACCTCGTAAAGAAGGTCAGATTAAGGCATTGCAACGGGCTTATGAGGATGCAGGATTCGATCCTTTAACTGTAGATTTAATAGAAGCCCACGGTACCGGGACTATGGCGGGCGATCCGACAGAGTTTGCATCCTTGAGAGAATATTTTAGCCAAGACAATTCTCCGGGGCAGCACATTGCACTAGGTAGCGTTAAATCGCAAATTGGACACACTAAAGCTGCGGCTGGTGCGGCTAGCTTGATTAAAACAGCTTTGGCGCTGCATCATAAGGTATTGCCTCCCACCATTAACGTTACACAGCCTAATCCCAAACTAAATATCAAGAATTCTTCCTTTTACCTGAATACAGAAACTCGTCCTTGGATTTCTCCGAGTGGGGAAGCCCCCAGACGTGCTGGTGTAAGTTCTTTTGGCTTTGGTGGAACTAATTATCATGTAGTCTTGGAAGAATATCACGGCGACCATAATAGTGCATATCGCTTGCATAACGCACCCGCTCAAGTGCTGTTGTTTGAGGATAACCATGCTCTATTATTGAAAAGCTGCGAACAGACTTTAGAAAAATTGCAATCTACCGCAGGAAATAAACATTATTCCGAACTGGTAGAAGCAAGCAAATTCAAAGAAATTCCCATCTCTTCAGCAAGAATCGGGTTTGTTGCATCCTCTTTATCAGAAGCTTGTAAAAGACTTAAAGTAACTATCGATTTGCTGAAAAACAAACCATCGGCAACCGAATGGGAACATCCTACCGGAATACATTACCGTTCCGAAGGTATGGATTTGAGCAAAAAAGTAGTTGCGTTGTTCTCCGGACAAGGTTCGCAATATCTCAATATGGGCAAAGAAGTATTGATGAACTTCCCCCAAGTGCGGCAATTATACGGTTATATGGACAGCTTGTTGCTCAAAGATCATTTGCAACCGCTTTCGGAAATTGTCTTTCCCCACCCGGTATTTGGGGAAAACGAGAAAAATGCTCAAATCGCGGCATTGCAACGCACTGAATACGCCCAGCCAGCTATTGGAATGTTGAGCGCGGGATACTACAAAATACTGCAACAAGCCGGATTTAAACCTGATTTTGTTGCCGGACATAGTTTTGGAGAATTAACGGCACTGTGGGCCTCTCAAGCCTTGAGCGACGCAGATTATTGCGCCTTAGTTAAAGCTAGAGGGCGAGCAATGGCCGCGCCAAAAGATCCTAATTACGATACCGGCGCAATGCTAGCGGTAAAAGAAGACATAGGAAAAATCGAAACAGTACTTAAACAGTATCCTGAAATTCAGATTGCCAACTTGAACTCACCGCGTCAAGTAGTACTAGCTGGCCCCACACCAATAATTCATCAACTGCAAAAGGTTCTGCACGACTCCGGATGTGCAGCTGTAGTGCTACCAGTAGCCGCAGCATTCCACACACCCTTAATAGCCTTCGCTCAAAAAGCATTCGCGATCGCAACCAAAAGCGTCACCTTTAAATCTCCTCAAATCCCCGTTTACACCAACGTTACAGGGAAACAGCATTCCACAGATCCCACACAATTACAAAAAACACTTGAATCACAACTATCTAATTCAGTATTATTTAAACAGGAAATCGAAAACATCTATGCAGACGGCGGTTACTGCTTCGTAGAATTCGGTCCGAGAAAAATACTCACCAACCTAGTCAAAGATATATTAGGCGATCGCCCTCACATGGCAATTGCTTTAAACTCAAGCCCTAGAAAGGATAGCGACTACTGTTTAAGAGAAGCTGTAATTCAGTTACGAGTTGCCGGAATAACGTTGAAAAATCTCGATCCTTATCAAGTAGTACCACAGCAACCTGCTGAAACTAAGAAAGGGTTAAATATCAAATTAAACGGTAGCAACTACGTATCAGAGAAAACAAAGCAGAGATGGGAAAAAGCTATTAGCGAACCTCATCAAGTAGAGATTTCTGCCAAATCTGACACAGCAACTGTTTCAGTAACTTCTCCTAGTGCTTCCGGTAACAAAGACAAGGAGACAAAGAGACAAGGAGACAAGGAGAAAAAACCTTTTACTTCTTCCTATGATTCCATTCCTAATAACAATAACGGAAACGGACATAACAAAGTAGTAGAAATAAAAGAGA
>CAYMZW010000534.1:0-4664 GCA_964395005.1 uncultured Rivularia sp. | reverse complement strand
AGAGTAGTAAATTAATTTTTATAGATGCGGCACAAGGATATCGTATATTTCCTTCCTCACGACTCGTTACTCATTACTTGCTACTCAAAAAAATCTATCCCCAATGCCCAATGCCCTATGCCCGATGCCCAATTACCAATTATTGATAACTAATCCAATCGCTCCAACTTCCGGGATAAAGTTTACTGTTGTTAATACCAGCTAATTCTAAAGAAAGCAAATTGACACAAGCTGTAACACCAGAACCACAATAAACCATAATTTCTTGCTTGTTTTCTAATTGCCCCCAGCGATTAATTTGCTGCTGTTGTGGAAGTAAATAACCATGCGAATCTGTAACTTCTTTCCAAGGATAATTAATAGCACCTGTAATATGACCGGCTATTTTATCTATTGGTTCTTTAATACCTTGATAACGGTCATTTTCTCTTGAATCAATCAAAGCTGTTTGTGATGAATCTTTGCGATTTTTTACTGTTTCTCTATCTACTATCATTTGTGTTTGTGGCTGAGGTATAAATTTACTGTTACGTTGAGCGGGAATTTCTTCTGTAACGGGATATTCGGATGCAATCCATCCATTAAAACCTCCATCTAAAACCGCTACTTTTTCGTGTCCTAAATAGCGCAACAACCACCACAAGCGAGACGCAAAAGCTAATCGCGAATCATCATAAGCTATAACAAAGGTTTGACCAGAATTTACTCCCATTGATGATAATTTATCGGCAAATTCTTCAATATTTGGTAAAGGATGTCTTCCTCCATGTTTTTGTACGCTTGATGAAAGGTCTTGATTTAAATCTAAGTAATATGATCCCGGAATATGACTCGTTTGATACTGCTTTTTTCCTTCTTGCGGATTAGCGAGAGAAAAACGACAATCAAATATGGCAATATCGGGATGATTCAGGTTTTCAAGAAGCCACTTATTAGAAACAATTAAATCTGTATCTTTGATCATTATCAATTATCAGCTTACTATCGTTACTTAAAATTACAATCTAAAATCTTAGGACTTACACAGCGATAAGGGTACCGGAGCGTGTTCCAGACATTCTAGATCCCCCCAACCCCCCGCTAATTTGGGGGGCTTTATTAAGTTTAAATCTAAAATTACAATCTAAAATCTAAAATCTAAAATCTAAAATCGAATGGCTAATCAAGATTTTAAACCCCGCGAAACAGCAGATGGTTCTAAAACTTTCTTTTCTGAAGAATTTAACGAATCATTTCATAGTCATTTTGGAGCCAAACAAGAAAGTTATTTCAAGTATGTTGTTCCTACTTTATTAAAAGAAAAAGCTTCTAGAAAAGTTTTGCGGTTATTAGATGTTTGTTATGGACTAGGATACAACACGGCAACAGCAATTGAAACAATTTGGCAGACAAATCCTGAATGCTATATAGAAGTAATTGCTCTGGAATTAAATCCGAAAGTACCTCAAGCTGCGATCGAACATCAATTATTTGAAAATTGGAATGCTAATTTAATCGACAGTTTAACATCGTTAGCTTTTGAACATCGGGTGCAAACAAAATCTTTGCAAGCCACATTAATAATCGGCGATGCTAGGGATAAAATTAGCCAAGTGTATCAATCTGGTTTCAAGGCTGATGCAATTTTTCTCGATCCTTTTTCACCGCCTCAGTGTCCTCACTTATGGACTATTGAATTTTTACAGCTAGTTTCTCGGTGTTTGCAGTTAGATGGTTTACTAGCTACTTATTCCTGCGCTGCTGCTGTACGCACGGCGCTTTTAAATGCCGAATTAACTATCAGATCAACTTCTCCAGTGGGTAGAAAAGCTCCTGGCACCGTTGCTGGATTTAGTACCTCATATGACACAAATCAATTTCCCCCTCTCTCACAGTCGGAACAAGAACATCTGCAAACCCGCGCTGCTGTTCCCTACCGAGATCCTAAACTAATTGACTCCCCCGAAGCAATAATTAAGCGGCGCGAACTTGAACAACAAGCTTCTGACTTAGAACCTACATCACGTTGGCGCAAACGCTGGTTTTTGAGAAATTAGTTAACAATACCTGCGGTAATTGCTTGTATAATATCTATCCACATATAACCGCAACTTCTCCCATTACTTGGTTAAAAAATATAGTTAAAATTAATCATAAATTTACTTAATGCATGATTATCAAATGCTATCTAAATGTCAAAAATTATTACTAATGACGGTGAATGAGTCTTACTGCTATAGCGTGCTGCATACAGGAAAATAAATATATAACTAGTCCGGCAAAGAGACTATAATTGCTTCATTCAAGATAGTTTTCCATCGTTAAACTATTCATCTTTTCTGATATAAATACCGTTATTTAAAGCTTATGCAAATGTTGTTATAAAACTAAATATCCGTGTAAAACCTGATTGAATGTTGGCTTCAATTGACCATACTATAATTATAGTATTAGGAAAAATTGTAAGTCATCGTTTTCCTACATTCTTAACAAAAACATTGAAACAATTAGTATTGTATTTTGGGGCAAATACTTGAGTATAAATAATTAAAAGCCAATAAAAATCCTTTTAAAAATACGTTAAAGTACTAAACTAGTTTTTAAGTATATTACATTGTTGATAAAAAAATGGAGTCCCTTTGTGATTCAATGGAAATCCAATTATACAGGATCTACCGAACCAAAAGTTAGTGGGTCAAACCCCACAAACATTAATAATCAAGTCGGTAAAAATCATGCCTTAACAACTGAAACAGAGCGTCATTGTTCGGAAGTATCCAATCATGATTTAAAGATTAAAGATAAAGTTGTTTATAACAAGGATTCTAGTAATTATGCTTTTAAAGTGGCGAATCGCGATTCAATAGTCTCAACTACATTGCAGGCTAAAGGGTATACGCTCAATAGCTTTGAAAATGATGTCCCTAAAGTTTTGGTCGTTGACGATCATGCTGCTAGTCGGATGACAGCAGTAGCACTTTTAGGAATGGAAGGCTACGAAGTTATTGAAGCTGATAGCGGTTCTGCTGCGGTGTATTTAGTCAGCGAAAAACAACCGGATTTGATTTTGCTTGATGTGATGATGCCGGACATGGATGGCTTTGAAGTTTGTCAATTGCTCAAGCAAGACGAGCAAACAAGATTAATTCCCGTAATTTTTATTACAGCTTTGAACGATAGGCGATCGCGAATTAGGGGAATTGAAGTAGGGGCAGATGATTTTTTAAGCAAACCCTTTGACAGAGTAGAGTTGGCCGCACGAGTTAAGTCTTTAGTGCGCCAAAAACGACTGAATGAAGATTTAGATCATGCTGAAAAAGCGCTGTTTTCCATCGCTAGGGCAATTGAAAGCCGCGATCCCAATACCGGCGACCATTGCGAACGTTTGGTAAACTTGGGGAAAGCTTTTGGCGAATATCTCGGTCTTACACGCTATCAAATTCGGGATTTGATGTGGGGGGGTTATCTTCACGATATTGGTAAAGTAGGTATTCCCGATTCAGTGTTGCTCAAAAAAGGAAAACTTACCGCAGATGAGTGGGAAGTAATGAGACAGCACGTTTTGATTGGGGAAAAAATTTGTCAGCCATTACGCAGTATGCGTGGAGTCATTCCTATTATCCGCAGCCACCACGAACGCTGGGATGGTAGCGGCTATCCCGACGGACTCAAGGAAGATAAAATTCCCTTGTTGGCGCAAATATTTCAAATGATTGATATTTATGATGCTTTAACCAGTGAAAGACCTTATAAGAAAGCCTTTACGCCAACTGAAGCGCTATCAATCATGCAGGAGGAAACAGATAAAGGCTGGCGCGATCGAAAACTAATGCAGCAGTTTACTGAATTTATCAGCACCATAAGTAACAGCTAATTGTAAGCGATTAACATTTCGGGAAGGCTATGTAATCGGGTATATTTAAGCCGAAAATAAAATATGCAATCGTATTTATCTATAGCTGTTGGCTGATTATGGTAGTAGTAGCAATTTTAGCGGCTGGACGCGGAACAAGAATGAAATCAAACCTACCCAAGGTTTTACATTCTTTAGGGGGCAAATCTCTTGTCGAAAGAGTGATTCAAAGTGTTGAACCGCTGCAACCAGAACGTAGGATGGTAATTGTCGGGTATCAAGCCCAAGAGGTAAAAACAGCATTAGTGCCCATCCCCGATTTAGAATTTGTCGAACAAACCGTACAATTGGGAACGGGGCATGCCATCCAGCAATTACTACCTCATTTAGAAGGGTATAAGGGAGACTTGCTTGTACTTAATGGTGATGTACCTTTGTTACGCAGCGAAACTATCAAACATTTCTTACAAACCCATCAAGAAAACCAAAATGCAGCAACTGTTCTCACAGCAAAGCTCCCAAATCCCAAAGGATATGGGCGTGTTTTTTGCGATGACAACAATGTATTACAGCAAATTGTTGAAGACAAAGACTGTACTGTTGCTCAAAGACAAAATCAGCGTATCAACGCCGGAGTTTACTGTTTTCGCTGGCAAGATTTAGAAAAGGTATTACCTCACTTACAGACAAACAACGCTCAAAAAGAATATTATTTGACCGATGCAGTAACTCAAGTTGCTCCAGTTATGGCGGTAGATGTAGAAGATTTTCAAGAAATTGGAGGCATCAACGACCGCTTACAATTATCTGGTGCTTACGACATATTGCAAGC
>CAYMZW010000533.1:0-4669 GCA_964395005.1 uncultured Rivularia sp. | reverse complement strand
GACTCAAGAAAGTAAAATCACCTGAAACTCTAGCAATAACTTGAGCTATCACTTTACAACAACGATACGGATATTTAACAGCTTGCTTCTCGTTTCTAGGTTTAGTGTCCGATAGCTTGCCTGCGAGAATAAATCTCTTCTAGAAGTAAATCTCGTAGTTCATTGGCAATGTCCGAGGGCGGATAACCCGCGAGCGCACGTCCTATTAGCCTTTCTGCTTCTCGTAATTCTGAACATTCTACAGCAAGCATTGCAGCACTTCGATGAAGAACGGATCTAGTAGGTTCAAAGTCTAATAAGTTTGCCACTAGGTTTGCGGCAGCTTGTTCTTGAGCAAAAGCAGCTTTGGTTAACTCCTTGGCAACGCTGGTATCACCCCTTTGACGGGCATTCACTGCTTGGTCAACAAGTTCCATTGCTTCTCTATGTAAAATTTCTACGTCTTGCATTTTTCAATTATGCGGGTGCCTGGTGTACCAAATTCAACGACGCAGACGTAGCCAGGTGACAAAGTATCCGAAGGGCTAATCTGTTCTAGCTTCATTTTAACTCTTGATTCAACAATGCTTTTGGAGCCTCTACGAATACCGGAGACTTTAAGACGAGCCTTTCTTTGAAATAAAGTGCTTAGGTTATCAATAGAGCCTAACCAAAAATCAAAGCCAAAATTTTTTCCTTTGATAGAGCGCTCAATTACAGTCAGACCTGTAATATATGGCATAAGAAGTGCAGCAATTCCATAAGCTCCATACTCCGTGGCTACTTCTTGATCGGCATTAAAGCGACGTATAGTGTCATTAATCGGATTCCATTGCAGTTCGACCTCAGTGTCTTGTATACCATTGATTTGAAGGTTAACACGAAAAGGATGATTCTGGTCATCCAAACAAACTGCCGCAGCGTCTCGGCAGGTAGCTCCAAAGGTCAGCGACCATCCAGGTCGTTCTGGCTTGGATCGACAAAGGTCATCTAGCTGCAAAACCTCTGGTATATTATTTATCATCAATAATTAAAACTATTGCAGCTTTCCATATAGCAATTTCATGAACTACGTGTAGCCGTCTAAGACTGAGCTACACGTTTCCGACTCTTCGCTTGAGCAACTTGCTTGAAGCTTCCGCACCAAGTAGAGGTTGACTCATCTGAGTCTGTAGAGGACAGTTCCTGCCCCCTTGCGTATTCAATACAAATATCACATTTGAGAGCAAGGGCTGCAACTGTTGCTTGAAAATATGAGTAGCGTTCACGCGGCTAGGGTCGCTACCGTAGGTATTGCGTGGGACTCAGCGTGGCGCGGATGCGACATAAATCTGGGAATTTGGGCAGGTTACTGACAATAAAAATGAGTTAATTATGGGTAATAAATTCTACTTCATGTAAAAATAAAATTTTCTCGTATTTATTATAAATAAGTTTTTCGATAATTATCCTTTGCCCATTTCTTCGCTTGCTTGATAGTCCACATTGGTTCGGGTGGTAATGATGGTACATTATTTAGCTGACTCAAGAAAGTAAAATCACCTGAAACTTTAGCAATAACTTGAGCTATCACTTTGCAACAACGATACGGATATTTAACGACTTGCTTCTCACTAAAACGAATAACCATCCAATTATTATTAGTAAAAAATTGATTTCTAATCTTGTCTTTTCCTTGGTCAATACAATGATGTGGTTCTTTAGTGTTACCTACATATGGTTCGTCAATTTCTATGTCGATGCTTAAACCGCTTGTATGTACTATTAAAAAATCCGCTGAGTAAGGGTGGGAGAATTTTGGGTTATGAAATGCTACTCCTTGAACAATATTTGGGAAGACGTGCTTAGTAATTTGATAAAAAGTTTTTTCAGAAACACCTGCTGGAGCATCACTCTTACCGTCGGGTTGTAATACTTTTCCATTCAGCCAACCCCACCGTTTTGCTTCGCGCTTTGGTAGACGCATTACTACTTTGTTCTCTTTCTTAGTTTTAAGTTGAATAGGACTAGAAATATTTTTCCTACTTGGTTGTTTCGATAAGCTTGATATAAAACATAAGCAGCCTAAATTAATAGATGCCCAAACAATAAGAATTAACCAAAGTGGATATAAGAAAAAAGCATACAAGTAAATAGAAACAGAATAATTAATACAAATCAATGCGTAAAATATTTTGTCGAAAGCGGAATCGTTATGATGTCTAGTTTTATCTGCTAATTTTACTTGTTTACGACTTATTATATTATGATTATGATTATGCTTAAAATTTGGTGTCGGATTATTTATCAAAAATTTGAGTATTAGGCGCGGATAAAATATCGCAGGGTAGTACTGGTTCACTCCTATTTTCTTACTAATATAAATATTAAAATTAATTTATTTGACTTCCAATTTTTTGGGTAAAGGTTGTTTTAAACTATCTTCAATTCCTAACAATCCTAATTCAGTCAATAAAGGTAAACGAACCTTTGTATTTTGAGCAATTTCAACCAAAGATTTATCTGAAGTATTTCGAGCCAATGCAATAAATTCTCTAACTTGAGTAACAACTGGGTCAGATGGTGGAGTATAACCCTTACGAATAGCAGAAACCAAACCACGTTCAATATCGCTAATCGTCGCTTTCCTAAAAGAACCCACTTGTAAAGTAGGCTCCTTCCTCAATGGGTTTGGAGTTTGATTGGATATATTTAAGCCACTGTAAGCAGGTGAGCTATTACTATGAAGTAAGTTAAAAGTGTATAAATGAAATTTACCGTCACTAGCTCTAGTTTTTACAAATAAATTTGTAACATTCGTTGTTGTCAAATTAGGAAATTTTAAAGGCTTTATTTTACGTAAAAAAACAGTTGTGGCTTGTCCGTTATCTAAAGGTGTATCGGTGGCATAAGTAAAGTGAGTCGGGTCTGCTAGAAAAATTTGAGTAATGCGTTCGTTAACTTTTGAAAAATCAATCGCAGTTGCTCGACCAGTCCAAACTTTTACATCAATAGCTTTTGAGTCTAAACCTCTAGCTTGACTTGCATTAACTGTTAATATTGCTGATTCGGCATAGGATGGAGTGGAGGAGAGAGTGAGGGAGAGAGCGAGAGAAGTATAGAGAGATTGATTAATTAATTTAGGTAATAATACATTTTTCATCATTATTGATTTACGTTTAAATCCGAAGAATATTATGATATTTTTGTGCATTGGGCGTTCAAAATTTCTTGTTTTTAATTACATAAAAGACTTAACGAGCGTGCATATTTTATGTGCTACAAAATATTCCCTCCCTCTCTCGCTCTCTTCCTCCCTCACTCTCTGACCTCAAAGAAGTTACTAAAAACAACCGAAACCTTCGTCCCCGCAGGTACAACTGCAACATCGGGACGATTCATAATTTCGTTGGAAGCTTTATTGGCACGTTGGCTTAAACGTTGTGACATGGGTTTGAAAAATCCTTCTACAGCTGCGGCTAAAAGATTTGGTTTTCTAGCTTTGGTGTTAAAGCTTTGGCTACTAAAACCATTATTAGAAATTACCGTCGAAGATTGGCTTTGGTTTTGATTAAATACCTCCCCCGCGCGACCTGCTGCTCCTAACAATCCAATTAAAATATCTTGTTGAGCTATGGCTTTACCTTTATCGGAGATAGATTTTGCAAGTAAAGGTTTGTTCTTTTCTCCTCGAATTAAAATCGTATTTTTAGGTATTGTTTTTTGTTTCACTTTACCAGCAGAATCTTTATAAACAACTGCAACAACGCTTTGTTTAACAAGTCTATTTATTTTAGAAACTGAATGTATTTCTGTAATTAAAATAGTTCCCTTTGCTAATGCTACACGTTTATCCATAGAAATAACGTCTTCTTGTAGTTCAACAGCAAAGCGTTCCTGATTATTATCTTCCTCATTCCAAATTATTGGTACCAAAACAGATGCTTCTGCACTTGTCCCTATTTGTACTTGAATTGGAGAATTAGAATAATTAATCGTTTCTCGCTGTTGATTAGAAGGAGTTCGATTTAAAATTCCCCATTCTCCTGGTGTTTGAATTTCTTCTGGGTTTCTATTCAAATTATCACTGCGATTAATTTTTACTGTTGACATAGTAGATATTTTGGGTTCTTTAACTCTGTTAGAAGCATTAGCCAAAATAATCTCAGATGAATTATTTTCGGTATTTAAATCAGGATAATCGCTTTTTGAAATAACATTTTCTCTTTTTGATTCAGATTTATCTGGTAATGATTGTGCTTGTTCAAATGATTGATGATTGTTTGAAAAATTATTGCTAAGTGATGTTGTTTGTTGTCCTAATGTAGCTAGCTTATTCCAACGTTCAAAGGGGTCTATTTTTTCAATTTTAGTCGGAGAGGGAGCGTATAAAGTTTTAGCAACTGTATTCTTTGGTTGAACCTTATTTGGTACTTTTTCTCTAATAATTCTCGGTGGTGATGGTACTGTTTCCCGGATTATTCTTGGTGGTGATGGGACTTTTTCTCGGATGATTCTGGGTTTACTCCGCTTTGGTTTGCGAGCTGTTCTCACAGGTTTACTAGGCTTTGATTTTGGTGAAGGTGGAGTTTGTACGGGAGGTTGTTCGACATTCCGACTTGCTTGGTTCCGCAGTGCTAATTCAGCTTTGAGACTTGCTGCTTCCGAGCTTTCTTCATTTTCAAAGGCTTTTGATGTTGGTTTTGGTGTT
>CAYMZW010000532.1:0-4671 GCA_964395005.1 uncultured Rivularia sp. | reverse complement strand
CGATTACCAATGCCCCATGCCCCATGCCCCATGCCCAATTCCCAATTACCTATTGACAAAAATCGAATCGCGACGGACAAATAACAAGTGATAGATTCATTAATTTATAGGAGATAGTGATGGAGCGCACATTTTTAGCAATTAAGCCCGATGGCGTACAGCGTGGATTGGTAGGTGAAATTATCAACCGCTATGAAAGTAAGGGTTTTACTTTGGTTGGTATGAAATTTATGAAAGTCAGTCGGGAGTTGGCACAATCCCATTACGACGTTCATAAAGAAAGACCATTTTTTGCTGGCTTGGTGGAATTTATCACTTCTGGCCCTGTTGTGGCAATGGTTTGGGAAGGTGAAGGTGTTGTTGCTGCTGCTAGAAAGATAATTGGTGCAACTAACCCTTTAACAGCGGAACCCGGAACTATCCGTGGTGATTTTGGGGTTGACATCGGTCGCAATATCATCCACGGTTCGGATGCTGTGGAAACCGCACAAAGAGAAGTTTCCCTTTGGTTTAGCGATGATGAATTAGTTAGCTGGCAACCCCAAAATATGCCTTGGCTATATGAGAAATTTGCGAAGGAATTAGCAGCTAAGAGTTAGTCGTTTCGGGAGACGGAGTAGAAGGGGTAGAGGGTGTAGATATTTCTTTGTTAATTCTTAAATCCTCATTATCAATTCCTAACTTCTCACTCCCAACTCCCGTATTTGCTGGTTCGTCTTCTGCAATTTCGGGAACTGTACGTTTAGAAAATCCCCACGCTAAGACAATGGCGATCGCGGTAATTATTAACCACTGAGGGGGAACTAAAGCTTCGTTGACTACTCTTAATAACAAACGCAAGCCTACGAATGCGACGGTAATATAGCCTGCATCTTCGAGATAGACAAATTCATCCAACCAACGGATAAATAAACCCGCCATGAATCTTAAGGTAACGATGCCGATTGTGGTTCCGGTGATTACCAACCATTTCGTATCGGAAACGGCGATCGCAGTAGTGACGCTATCCAAGGAAAAGGCTAAATCGGTAAAGGCAATTACGGGTATTACTTGCCATAGCGATGCATAGCGGGCAGTATGCTCGCTACCTTCATCTTCTTCGGTGATGAAGTGTTGAAATACCAACCATAGTAGATAAGCAGCGCCGATTAACTCGAACTGCCAGTATTTTTGTACCCAAGTAGCCGTTAACAGTAAAGTAATTCGCAGCACGTATGCAACGACTAAACCAAAGTTAAGCGCTTGACGTTCGAGTTTTTTGTCTTCAAGCCCTTGGGCAATGGCAGCAAGTGCGATCGCGTTATCTGCCGATAGAATGGCTTCCAGAAAAATTAAAATAAGTAGGACTATAGTTGCTTCAATACTGAAATTATATTGAAGATAATCGAAAATTCGCTCTAACATTAGGGATTTCTCAAACAGCGCAATTAAAAGTTAACAGTAACTGAAAGTTTATTATCAACTTTCGTAATAAAAAGCTACTTTACTAAAGCTTAACGTCCAAAAGCGAGTTTATACATACCAAAGTTTGCCGCTACAGGTGTGGTTTTCTTACGGTAAAGTCCCATTGACAATTAAAAGCTTGGTTTAATTAAGTAGATTTTAAGAGGATGTTTTAAAGGTTTAATAATATACTCTACCTGGCGACTGTAAGTCGCGGCTACACGAACAAAACCCGGCGACCTGGGTTGTATATATACCAGTCCACGCAGGTGGACTTTGCCTGTGTAGTAGCGGTTTTAACCGCCGGATGCTTTCAAAACATCCTCTAAACAACAGCACTTTTAACTTAACTACGATTGTGGCTTGTGCAGTCATTAAAATTAATAATTATTAATCCAACAGGACATATTTTGTAAGAGTAAATACGTACAATAAATAAAAGCAAGTATAAAATTCTATAGTTAATTATTTAAGCTAAATAAATATTTTAAAGAGGAGAATATGTCTGAACCTACACGAAATTCTCAGCCAATAATTCTAATTAGAGGTTTTGGTCAGTTGGATGTTTCGGATGATAAACAAGATGCATACCAGGGATTTAATGATAGTACTGTTTATCCGCACAAAAAAGGTGAAAATTATATTTATGAAGGATTTATTCTGAGGTTTCTCAAGTCAGACTGGAAGTATCAGGATGCAACAAATGTAGTTGGTTACTATGGCAAACAAATAAAGGGCGAGCCGGTGCTTCCCCGCAAATTAATGAATTTAGAGAACATGGTTAAAAATGGTGTTTCTCTATCTCCTCAACTTCAACAACTTAAAGACAAAAACGTTGTTGAAAATTTCAAATTTTTGCAGTCAAAAAATTATTTCTCGGGAGATAAAGTTGTTATCGATCCGGCTATGGCTTTACATTTGCTCGAATCGGTAGATAATGTTTGTCAAACGATTTGGGTGTTTCGGTACTACGATTTAAACGATAGGACATTTGAAACTTATGGTAAAGCACTTGTGCGTTTGATCGATTTTATTCGAGAACTCGCACATATGCAAAATCCGGATGCGAAACCGAAAGTAAATATAATTGCTCATTCTATGGGTGGGCTGTTAGTTAGGGAAGCAATACAGCGTACTTATCCTAATAACGATCAAAAAGCAGAAGATTTCATTAACAAAATCGTTACTCTTGGTACACCGCACCAAGGCATTTCATTTCAACTGATGGAAAACTGGATTGGGATTGATGCAAAAGATGAAATCGAACATTTTCATCCCGGCTTTCAAAAAGATCCAGAAAAGCAAGAATCTTTCGTCAATTTTCATAAATATTTTCCTTTAGAAAGATTGTTAACTATAGTTGGAACTAATTATCGTACCTATGATATGCGAATAGCATCCTTTGCTAATCGTTTATTTTCAGTTGATGATGAATATGGAATAAATTACAATCGCAGTGATGGGTTAGTTAAACAAACCTACGCTCAAATACCTGGGGCACCAAGAACATTTATTCATAAAAGTCATAGCGGTAAAGATTCGATCGTAACTTCAAGAGAAGCCTTTGAAATTGCTACGCGCTTCTTCTTTGGTAACTTAAGGTCAAGATTACGTTTTGTGCGTGGTAAAGTAACCCGTGGTAAAGATTTATTTGGTAAAAGTGAATTCTTTTTGGGAGTCTGTATAAAACCCCGTGGTGTAGACTTTGAATTGTTTCATCAAAGCAAAGAAGCAGAGAATTGTTACGGCCCTTTTAGTCAAACTAAAGCCGAATATTCGGATAACAACATCGATTTTCAAGAAAGCAGCGACGAACTTGGTTTCCCTTGGGCTGATGATAACAAATTGATTTGGGAAGGTTATTTCGATACAAAGTCTATTTTGCAAGATGAAAGTATTACCGAAAAAGATATGGTAATGCGACTTGATTTTTATGTTGGAGAAAGGGATTTATTAGGAATAGGTTTTTCCGACAACGTTATTTTCCGCAAACAATACTATATTCGGGCTTTGCTACCAAGAGATAATCAAAAATTACAGCTTTTTCTCCATCCCGACGAACAATTTACCGATAATGTAATACCAATGGAATTTATCGATGGTGGTTGGGAATTTGAAGTTCGCGGCACTGGTTTTGTTGGTACTTTCAAAATAGAAGTTGATGTTGTTCCCGAAGAAGGAGAGCCTCAACAGTTTTTCGATCAAACAATTTAAACTCTTATGTAAGAGTTCGTAGTTAGGAATTTATTCCTTACTTCCTTGCTACGAAACTTTATGAATAAATAGCCTTACGAAAGCATACTTTACCCCAGTGATAATTTGACAACCTTAGCTTGCAAATAAACTTGAATAAATTTACACTTTTGTGATTGAGTAGAAGAATTCACAAACTTTGAAAATCATAAAAGAGGTATCGCTAATTAGTCGTGGTGACTTTGAAAAGTCTCAAGAATGGTCTGTTATTCAAAGCGAAATCCGCAGCGCTATTGATTTGATTGTTTACCCTACTGGTACATCAAGCTTTACGATTAATCCTGCACGACATGGTAACGGTGTTAAACCGATTAAAAATGCTTGTATGGCTGCTCTTCAAGAAAATTTTGGTTGGGAACTAGAAACCAAAATCACTTATGCTACTCGTTCACCAGGAAGAGTAGATGCAACCAAAAGGTTGAATGGTGATTTTTTTGCTCTTGAATGGGAAACTGGGAATATTTCATCTAGTCACCGCGCTGTAAATAAGATGGTTTTAGGACTTTTAAGAGGAGTATTCTTAGGTTCAGCTTTGGTGCTTCCTAGTAGAAAACTTTATGCTTACCTAACCGATAGAATTGGTAATTATGAGGAATTAGAACCTTACTTTGATGTTTGGCGGGCTGTTAATCTGAAAGAAGGATTCTTAGAAGTATTTGTTGTCGAGCATGATGCAATAGATAGTAATGTACCAACAATTACTAAAGGAACAGATGGTCGTGCTTTGATTTAAAATATAGTTATTTTGTTAAGAGAATAAATCTAATTGTCGAGAATCTTTTTGAACTTTCTTGTTTTTCTTACCTCTTGCAGATTCCCATTCTTCAAACTTACCATTCTTCAAATCATTTAATCTTTGAACTGCTCCCGAAATATCACCAATTTCCGTACCTAACCAATAACGTTGCAGCTTTTGAGCGGCATAAAATGTAGTACCAGAACCCCCGAAAGGATCGATTACAATTTGTCCTGGAT
>CAYMZW010000531.1:0-4678 GCA_964395005.1 uncultured Rivularia sp. | reverse complement strand
AAAAAATTCTATATATTTATTATGTTGACAGAAAATTCGCCTCTTAGCATCAGCAGTATTCAAAGGGTTTAGGAATTATTAAGGTCAATTAGATACATCTTGACAAATTGTATGGATATGAGTATGTAATTATTCCTAATTTTACCGAATTTTAGATTTTCGCAACGGATGCTTTTAGCAACGGATGTTTTTGTGCAGGGATTATAAAAAGCACTATATCCACTGCTGAGTTATATAACTATTCCCTATTCCCTATTCCCCATTCCCTATTCCCTATTCCCCATTCCCTATTCCCTATTCCCTATTCCCCATTCCCTATTCCCCATTCCCTATTCCCCATTCCCCATTCCCTGTTCCCTTTTTTCCGCAAAACGCTTTAATAATGGTGGTAGTAAAAAACGCTGTAATAGGGTTGGTGTGAAAAGAGTGAAAAATAAAAAATTATTATTTCGTTTTATAACAGCAAGTGCGATCGCGCTGCTGTTAACTGGTGTAGCTGGTTGCAATGGGTTATTTAACAAAAATCCTCTAAATTTAGCCAGCGATATGCAAAAACAATTGAGTGCTGCTGTATTTATTTCATCGCAGGCACCTGTTATGGTATCAATGCCAGTAGATCCAAATCGCTTTGAAGTATTGAATGGTGGAGTTAAGTTATCCAAGCTGAAAAAAAGTTTATTAGATAATACCGGACTTGATTATAAAAAAGATGTTCAGCCTTGGCTGGGTAATCAAATTACTTTAGCTGTTACAAGTGACGATATTGATAAAGATTCTGCAAACGGCAAGCAACCAGGCTATTTAACGGTACTGACTACCAAAGATAAAGAAAAAAGCCGCGAGTTTATCGAACTTTTATTTTCTAAACGGGTTTTAGCTGGAACTTCCTTAGTTGTGGAACAATATAAGGGAGTCAAGTTGATTTCCGATATTGTGCAAACGGAAGAGATCGCAAAACCTTTGGCTGCAACGGTTGTAGGTGATCGTTTTGTATTGTTCGCTAACGATGCTAAAATCCTGCGAGAAGCAATCAATAATGTGCAAGCACCGGGTTTAAGTTTGATTAGCTCGGATAATTATCAACAAGCCATTAACCAATTAGATAGCAATCAAGCCATAAGTTTTCTCAACCTTCCATCTGTCGCAAAATGGCAAGGTTTAAATTTATCATCTCCAACTTATATTACTCAACTGATTTCTTTAGCTGCTAAATCCAAAGGTTTGCTTGCAGAAACAACTTTCAAAGCAAATTCACCAATACCATTAGCTTCACAGAGCGAAAAAGTAGAAGCACTTTCATATATTCCCGCTACTTCCGGTTTAGTAATTTCAGGAAAAGATTTGAGCAACTTAGATAAAAGCAATTTAGCCTTACTTTGGCAGCAAACTACTAAGGCAATATCTGGTGAATCAGGAGGAGATATAGGGAACCAAATAACTAAACCTTTAACTAATCTAGAAAAACGTTGGGGAATCAGTTTGAAAGAAGATATTTTCAGTTGGGTAAAAGGAGAATATGCCATAGCATTGCTACCTAACAGCGATAGAGATGAAAATAACAAGCCTGAATGGATTTTTGTCGCAGAGAAATCTTCAACAACAGCATCTGATATATCCCATTTGGATGAAATCGCTGCTAAAAATGATTTGACAGTTAGTCCAATTAATTTGAACGAGCAAAAAATATTTGCTTGGACGAAATTAACAACTACAGGCAATAAAGCATCTGACTTAAGAATTCAGGCAAAAGTCTTAGGAACTCATACAACTAAAGATAACTACGAAATATTTACTTCTTCGATTGAGACGATGGATGAAGCTATTAATAACAAAGAAAATTTCTTTAATGACAATCGAAATTTTCAAGATAGTATTGCAGCCATTCCCCAACTAAACCAAGGATATGTATATATTGATTGGGAAAAAAGTCAAAATTTCATAGAAAGTCAATTACCTATACTCAAGCTCGTAGAAATCATAGGCAAACCTTTTATTGACAAACTACAGTCATTTACTATTAGTAGCTATGACAGCAATAGCGAATTGTTCAAAATTGGTGTTTTCTTTTTGTTAAAGTAATAGGGAGTAGGGAGTAGGGAGCAGGAGTTAGCAGTTCCCTACTGAAGAACTAAAAATATCAGCAAAAAAATCAGAAAAAACTAACTTCTACGATGGCTGCGTCGGATAATCCAGTAACTTATAGATAAAGCAAAAACCGCCACTCCCAAACCAATAACTTGTATTCCTTCTGTATTTTTTAAATCTAAAATTATAATCTTTCTTGCTACAGCGATTAAAGAAGTGCCAATCACTAATTCTACATGAATCACGCTTTTTCTTAAATAAGCAGTAATATTCTCTAAAATTTCTAAAGCAATTAAAATATTTAAGAATAATCCAAAAATTGTAAATAAACTTTCATTAAAGTTTGCTTCACTAATATCCCAAGCTAATAGCTTATTGATAATAAATACGTTTAAATCAATAATAGCCATTAAGACTACTACTATCATAGTAATTGACAGTAACTTAGCAATTAATTGCTCAATATTTTCAATTAAATGTAAAAAATTATCATTTTGGCTGTATTTACGAATTATTCTAAATAAATTTCTCATGCTTCATACCTGGCAATCAAAAGTTTAAGTTCGGTTAGCCTAGCTAGGAAATGTGAAAGAAAATAAAATCAATTGAGGATTGAAAAGAACGCAAAATCATCTGTTAAAACTATTTAGGGCATTATTTAGCGCATTTATAACTATAAACAATTATTGGTCAATTAATAAATAATAAATTAAACAGCGTAAAACACAACAATCAGAAATCCTTGCCTTAAACAACAAAAAAATATAAAGTGTAAACGATTACTGTACGTATCCCGAAGTTAAATTATGAACCGTCGTAGCTTCTTAAACTGGGTTGGAATAGGTTGGATAGCAAGTAGTTTACCCGTAGCTATCGCAGCTTGTTCTTCAAAGGAAACAAAGCAAAGTACCTCAGAATCTCAAGAATGGCAAGAAGTTGGCAATGCTGATGAATTAAAGGCTAATGGTAAATTACTTGTAAAAAATACATCTGTGGGAGAAGTGTTATTAGCTAAAACTTCAGTCCCCGGTGATTTAGTTGCGGTAAATGCTATCTGTACTCATTCAGGCTGTACCGTAGAATGGAAAGCCGATCGAAATAGATTTGTTTGTCCCTGTCATGGTTCTGAATTTGGCGTTGCTGGTAAAGTCGAAAAAGCACCAGCGACAAAACCTTTACAAACTTATGCCGTCAAAACTGAAGGTAATAAAGTTTTAATTCGATAATTAGTCGTAGAAAGAACAGGAGATTTTTAGCCTTTTAGCATACTAACTAACGAATAACTATAATTATTTAAACTCGGAGAAGAGATGAAGAATTAATAGCTATAGCATTTATGAGTTTTTGCTATTATTAATTAAAATTAATGCCACAAATTTAGTTATAGCTATTTTATTTACCTATAGTTGATATTTGCAAAAATGATTAATGTTTTCTTAACGAAAATATGTTAGTAAAAACCGACTTTAATCCTTTAAATCAATGGTAAAAATATGTAATTATAAACGTATACAAATTGATTTAAAATACAGAGCTATAAAGCATATGTAACATAAGTTACGAAAAAATATACAAGAAGTACGTTAAGTTTAATTTGTTATAAAAATAACGGTTATCTACTCAAAAATGCGGCTAGAACAGTTGCAAGCCTTCTTGGCGATCGCCGAGAGTGGCAGCTTTCAGAAAGCAGCGTACAAATGTAGTGTTACCCAATCTACAATTAGTCGCCAAATTCAAGCATTAGAGGCAGATTTAGGTTTTGAATTGTTCCACAGAACCAGCCAGTCAAAATTGACGCTCGCGGGTGAAACTTTATTGCCTCGCGCTCGTAAAATTTGTGTAGAGTGGCAAACTGTAAAGCAAGAAATAACAGATTTAATAGCAGGGAAACAGCCAGAACTCTGTATTGCTTCTATCCCCTCAGTATGTGCTTATTATTTTCCACCTTTATTACAATTATTTTCCAAACAATACCCCGATGTACAATTACGGGTAACATCTTTAGGTAGCGATAGGGCATTAAAGGTTCTCAAAGATGGACTAGTTGATTTAGCAATTGTCATGAACAATCGTTTTCTTACCACAAGTAAAGAAATGGTTGTCGAAACACTTTATGAAGAACCTGTAGAAGTATTAATCTCAGTTAATCATCCATTAGCTGAATATGAATGCATTCCTTGGGAGGAATTAATTCGCTATCGACAAGTGATTTTTAAAGAAGGTTATGGAATGCAGCGTTTGGTGCAAAGTCAATTCGATCAAACCCAAACGTTACTCAAATCAAGCTTAGAAGTAAATACCTTAGATGCTTTTCGGGGAATAGTACGTCAAGGAGAATTAATCGCATTATTACCAAGTTCCGCATTAATTGAAGCACGTACAGATCCTAGTCTGGCGATTCGTCCTTTTGTTATTAGCAACAACGGCACTTCCGTCCACAGTACATCCTTAACTCGCCAAGTAGTAATAGTAACAACTCAAGACCGCTTACAAATTCCTCCCATACAATATTTTTGGCATCTAGTTACTCAAGAAATTCCCAAACAAATTAACAGTTAGGAGTTAGGAGTGAGCAGTGAGCAGTGAACAGTGA
>CAYMZW010000530.1:0-4684 GCA_964395005.1 uncultured Rivularia sp. | reverse complement strand
ATCGCGTTGGTGCTGATGTAACTCAAGTTGCTAAAGGTATCGGTTTGGATTCCCGTATCGGCAACAAGTTCTTAAATGCCGGTATCGGTTGGGGTGGCTCTTGTTTCCCCAAAGACGTATCCGCGTTGGTTCATACTGCTGATGACTACGGTTACGAAGCACAGCTACTCAAGGCGACAATCAGCGTTAACGAGCGTCAGCGTTTGATTGCAATGGAAAAACTCCAGCAAGCTTTGAAGATTCTTAAAGGTAAAACTGTAGGTTTGCTGGGTTTAACCTTCAAGCCAGATACCGACGATATGCGCGATGCACCAGCGTTGAATTTAATCGAGCAGTTAAATAGATTGGGAGCGAAAGTTAAAGCATACGACCCAATTATTTCACAATCTGGTATGCGTCACGGTCTTTCTGGAGTACAGGTAGAAACCGATGCAGAAAGATTAGCAGACGGCTGCGACGCTTTAGTAGTAGTTACCGAGTGGGAACAGTTCAACAATCTTGATTACGCTAAGATGGCTAAATTAATGAACCATCCCGTTATCATCGACGGACGTAACTTCCTCGATCCCGAAGCAACCATTAGAGCAGGATTCCAATACATTGGTGTTGGGCGTTAAATTCCCGCTAAATTCCCGATAAATTTCCACATGGTTGTAGAGACGCGATATATCGCGTCTCTACATTTTTTACTAGGAACTCCTAACTCCTACTCCTGGCAACTGCGTGCCAAATTAATCCTGCAACAATCAGCGCTAAACCTATTTGCCAAATAAACGGTTCAACCCAAAAAGCTAGAAATACACAAGCTGATAAGCCAAAAATTGACAACCACTTAGGATAAAGTCTTTCCTGAGATGGTAAATAAAATGCAGCTAAATTAGTCACAGAATAATAAATCAAGACAGTAAAAGCACTGAATGACCAAGTAGTTTTAACATTGCCAATTAAAACTAAAACAGAAATTATTGCACTAACAGCAATTACAGCAGGTGTTGGAGTTGTACCCGATTGATTCAACCTTCCAAAAATCGAAGGCATATCTCGTCTTCTTCCCATCGCCAACAAAACGCGAGATAAGCCCAAAATCAAATTTAATAAAACTCCCAACATCGCGAAAATTGCCCCAATCGCCAATATTTGCGCTCCCCCCGGAATACCAAAGCTACGCACGGCGACTTCCAGAGGTGCAGCTTGCGAACTAATAGCTGATTCACCCAGAGTTTCTGCTCCTACGCCCGCTACAGCAATCGTGGCGACTCCCACATAAATCAGCATTGTCACTATCATCGTGACGATAATGGCTTTAGGAATAGTTTTTCGCGGCTCTTTTGCTTCTTCTCCTAAAGTCGCAATCCTGCCGTAACCCGTATAAGCCACAAACATTAAAGCGCTCGCATGAAGCACCGCAGCAATCGAACCATCAAAAGGCGTTAGATTTTCCCTACCTGCCGTAATTGCCGTAGGAATTCCCCCAAATATAAAGAAAATTAAACTAAAAATAGAAATAGATACAATTGCGATATTTACTCGATTAGAACGGCGAATACCATTTAAAACAACAGCCGTAATTATCAATACCGCAGCCAAAGCCAAAGGTTTCACTAAACCTTTTCCTGATAAACCCGTAGCATTCAAAAAATAGCCAGCAAAACCCAAAGCAGCAGTAGCCGCAGAAGCAGACTTTGCCAACAAAAACATCCACCCAGCGGTAAAACCCAACCAAGAATTTAAATATTTATAGCCGTATTCATAAGAGCCGCCACTTACAGGATGATTCGCAGCAAGCTGAGCGCTATTAAGTCCATTACAAGTCGCTACCATTGCACCAATAATCACAGCTAAAATTACAGCGTTACCCGCAACACCAGCAGCAATACCAATACTGACAAAAACCCCAGTACCGATAATCGAACCAAGCCCCATCACAGTTGCCCCTACAACCCCTAACTCGCGTCGCAGTTGCGACGATGATGTTTTAAGTGACACAGCACCTTTTCCCTTTAATACTCCTGGGGTTGATTGTACAATTCAAAGATTTTTTTATATAGGCTTTTGATTACTCAATTGGGAATTGGGAATTGGGAATTGGGCATGGGGCATGGGGCATTGGTAATAGGTAGTTGGTAATGGGTAATTGGTAATTGCCTAACTCTTAACTCCATCCGTTGCCTAACTCCTAACTCCTAACTCATAACTCCCTATTCCCTACTCCCTACTCCTCCAAAACAATTACCCCCCTGCAATCCTCCAGAAGACTGGCTAACTACAAGGGGGTATTAACTCTGGTGACATTATATAAACACTTTCCTAAAAGATTACGGTGAGGAACAATTATCAAATTTGGGTTGATAACTGTTCGCGAATCATAACTTAAGTACGTGGTATGCGCTCAATTTCAGCATATCCGCTAAAAATTAACTTTTGACCTTCTGTTTCTAAACGATTAAGCCGCATTTTTACTCCATCTAGGTCAAAACGGTCTAGATCGACCATATTATCTAAAATTTCTGCTAATGCAGTACATAAAGTTTCTGAAATTTGTCTTTGCTCTTCTGGTACCGACTCCAGATCAATTTCAGGATTTTTGAAGGAAACTTTCCGTCTCCGTTCAATACCTACTTTTACAGTCATATTCAACGGTACTAATTCGCCGTTGTTTAAGTCAGCTTTAGCGAAAATCTTTAACCGATTGTCTGGCAGCAATTCTACCCGAACATCAGTAAAAGAAACGGGTTCGCCGTTAGATAATTTCGTTAAGGTTGGCTCCGAAAGGTTTATCAAGCGCTTTTTTACTAATTCTGCTTCAAACGCTTGATTTATACCGTCTTGAGTCAACACTACCTGAGCGATCGCCTGAGTGGGTTGTTTTAATCGCAATTTGCCGCTTAGCACCGAGCTAAAGTCAATAGACACTGCATCGGTTTCAAACGACATTTCCTCAACGAAGAAATCTTTGCGAATTATTAAACTACGCCCGCTCATCTTAAAGCTGTCAATACTGCCCTGTAAAAGCTTACTAGAGGGATAACAGCGGACAAAGACTTCTACCGACTCGCTTTTAGTAAACAAGTGGCGAATCGTTTGACTCGCGACAGTATTGAGCATCTGCTCGCCCCAATCGCTGCCTTGAGAATCTTTAAAACCAGTAAGTCCGCCAAACATTTTTACTACAGGTTACTAGAAGTTCTTTGTATTTTTGTAACAAATTGTGAACTTCTCAGCAACCTCCTAGAGATTAAATATGCTGATAATGAAACACAAAATGCTTATTACAATTAATATGTTAACTCACAAAAGCCTTGATAAGACTCTATTTTAGCTTTTTCGCTTATAGTAAAAAATTATTTCACAAATAAGAAATGTTATTACTAGCTTACAAATCAAGATTACAAGAAAACAGAGTAAACACTCAGGTTTTGTGAATTTTTGTTAAACAGCAAGGTTTACATAGCAAGTCACTACAAATCTTTCCCTTGATTCCGTAATTAAATATTGGGATATTGGTAACAGGATTTGCGCGATCGCAACGGTGTGTTACGTATTTCAGATGTTTATATTGTCCTCAACCCCCCGTATTATTTGGGAGATGTGCATAAGTCTTGGGTAATAATTATCCTTAAAGCGATTTTTAATATCACCTGAGATAGATGGCATACATTAAAATAACTTTTTATACATCAAAATCTACAAAAAATAAAAAGCATCATGTATAAAAATTCTTAATTTCATTTATACAAATCGCTTTTCACTTATCGTAAAACTTCTGAAATTGTAAGCGCTAAAATAGGTTCTACAATTTGTCATTTTTGTATTATTTGTCTTACGTATTACCTCTAAATCTGTTTGTTAAAGTTATTATGACATAACACCATACTCCTACTAGTATAGCTGTCATGCGTACTAATAAAAATCTAATTATGATTTAGTTGAGTTTATTCAATATTTTTGTTATTTTTGCAATTTTTTAAACAATAGGTTTGAAATCAGCGTTCTGCATAATAAGTATCAAAATTTGTTGGTTTATTTTCTGCGGGTAATTTGCGATTTAAAAAATCTTGAAGCTGAAATAGTTTTTCTCGCTTCTTCCCCTGAAACTATTCGTAAATGTAACGCTTTGAATATTGAAGTCATTATTGTAGAAGAATATTTAGGCATTGGTGAATCTTGGTTAAAACCTGAAATGTTATTAAACTTTCAAGCTAGCTGTAGAGAAAACGTTAGCGAAACAGAAGATTTAACAACTCAACAGCAGGAAGATGCACTTCAGCTACAACTCTTTACACAAATTGAATGGCGAGATATCACAACATCACAACAGCAAAATAATATTCAGTGGGTAGATATTCCGCGAAGATGAATACTACTGTTTTCTTAATCTAAAATTTTATTTTATTTAAAGTTTGATTTTTATGTTCTTAGTCCATTTTAATGGACTTTAGCTATGAGCCTGGGAATTGATTCCCAGGTGGTTGTCGATGCTAATTAAAATTATCAAAAATACCCACAACCTTATAAAATCACTTTCGCTTCTAATACTGCTCGGTTAAACTTACAAACGCTAAAATCCGTAGCTTGACATTTATAAAACTTTGTTGGGTTACGACACGATTATTTTCGTTGCTAGTTACCAATCAAATTCCTCAATCGTGTCTAACCCAACCTACCATCTACAAATAATCTGCGT
>CAYMZW010000529.1:0-4770 GCA_964395005.1 uncultured Rivularia sp. | reverse complement strand
TTTATTTTCAGAGAGTAAATTCTTCAGCGACTCTCCTCCAAAATCTTCTAAAATCATCATCAAAAAATTACCTTGTTGCAAATCGTAAACCTTGATAATTCCTTGATGTTCGAGATTGCGAATAATTTCATACTCCTGCTTGTAGCGAGTCAACTGTAAGGGATTCAAGCAATCTTGTTTAAGAACTTTAAAAATAACTGGCTGATTGTCTTCCACTCGTCTTCCCCGGTAAACCACAGAATTAGAGCTTTCATAGATTTGTTCGAGAATCTCATAACCAGTAATAACAACCATAGTTATACGCTCATTTCATAAAGTGCTTATATTAGAGTTCCCAGTTGGTTGTTGTTTCTATCACGGGGATGGGGGAGACGGGGAGATGGGGAGATGGGGAGATGGGGAGATGGGGAGACAAGGTGACAAGGTGACAAGGTGAAAAATCCAATTACCAATTACCAATTACCAATGCCCAATGCCCCATCCCTAACTAACAACTAACAACTAACAACTATCAACTAACAACTATCAACCAATGAATCGTTTAATATCTTTGCTCGGAATCTTTACATTTGTGGGAATTGCTTATGGTTTGTCGGTTAACCGTCGGGCTATTCGTTGGGTGCCGGTTTTGTGGGGGATTGGTTTACAGCTGATTTTCGGATTGTTAATTTTGAGAACTACACCTGGTTTTATGGTATTCAAATTTCTAGGTGATGTAGTAAGTCAATTTCTTAATTATTCCGATGCCGGAGCAAAATTTGTGTTTGGTGATAATTTTGAGGAACACTATATTGCTTTCAAAGTACTACCGACAATTATCTTTTTCTCTTCCTTCATCACAATTTTGTATCACTACGGTATCTTGCAAAGAATCGTGCAGGTAGTCGCAAAAGTGATGATGAAAACCATGAAAACATCGGGTTCCGAATCTCTTAGTGCTGCTGCGAATATCTTTGTCGGACAATCTGAAGCACCTTTATTAATTAAACCCTATATAGCAACCATGACTCGTTCCGAATTACACGCGATTATGACGGGAGGATTTGCCACAATTGCCGGTGGAGTCATGGCTGCATATATTTCCTTCGGCGTTTCGGCAGAACATTTAATCGCCGCTTCCGTAATGTCTGCACCCGCAGCCTTAGCTATTTCTAAAGTGCTTTATCCCGAAACTGAGGAATCTCCTACCGCAGGTAAAGTCAAAATAGAAGTAGAAAGTACATATTCCAACGCCATCGACGCAGCAGCAACAGGTGCTAGTGAAGGGATGAAATTAGCTTTAAACGTCGCCGCGATGCTGATTGCTTTTTTAGGATTATTAGCCTTAGCCAATGGAATTTTAGGATATGTTGGTTCGTTAATTGGTTTACCACAGCTTTCATTAGAGTGGATATTTTCTTACCTGCTTGCCCCCGTAGCTTGGTTGATGGGTATACCTTGGGCAGATTGCGGACAAGTAGGAATATTGCTAGGAAAAAAGACAGTTTTAAACGAATTTATCGCCTATCAAGATTTGCAAAAAATGGTTGCAGACTCTGCGATTTCCGAAAGAGCGCGGATAATTGCTACTTATGCTCTCTGTGGATTCTCTAATATTGGTGCTATAGGCATTCAAATCGGTGGAATTGGTGCAATGGCTCCCAACCGTCAAGCTGACTTAGCGCAAATGGGAATTCTCGCAATGACTGGTGGTGCGATCGCCTGTTTTATGACAGCTTGTATTGCCGGGATGTTATTGTAACTCAGGTAATTGGTAATTGGTAAAAAATATTAACTAACTCCCAACTCCTAACTCCTAACTTTTAACTCCTAACTCTTATCCTCAATCTTCGTATATCCTAAATTCCAATTTTGCGGCTGCTTCAACTCTTTTTGTTTGCCTTGCAAAATCAATTTCATCGCAAAGCGAGTATTTAACATCCCTTTCATTAAATAATGTCCGGGTTTAGCTTGCACGCCATCAAGTTTGGCAGTACCACCATAAGCAAGGATACCGCAGTAAGCCTTACTACCCGGTATTTCTACCTTTAACATTCTATCGTTAAGATAGCCGCTTGGAATTTGAAATATTCCATATACATGATGCTGCCCTTTCCAAGGCTCTACTACTATTTTTTCTGGATAAGTGTAGTATTTTTCTGCTTTAGAAGAAAATCCCCAATGCCTGCAAGCTATAGGCGGCGATTTTTTACTCACATAGGAAAATCCAACTATACAGATTAAACAAGATAAAAATAATAAATATGTAAATTTACGCAATATTCCTAGCAAAACTAATTATATATACAGCTAAATTACTATTACAGTTTATTAACTCCAAATCGGGATATCAAGTGATATTGTACTCAAATAATTATTGCTGAGTTCCTTATAATATATGATTTCTGGCGAATGTATTAATAGCTACTATTTAAATCGTGAGGCATTAGTCATTGAGAAGAAATTCCTATTTGCCTTCTATCAAAATTAACTCCTAATACACGTAGCACTGCGCCCCGTCTCTACACTCCGGTGGTACTAACTCCTAACCATTCCCTATTCACAATATAAAATACCCGTGCTGAAGGGAGCAGCTATTATTACACCGACGCTAAAAAATGGTTGCAGCAAGGCTGGTTGGATTATATCGCACCGCAACTATATTGGCGTATCGCTCAAACCGCGCAAAGTTATCCTGTATTGCTGCGCGAATCGAAGTGCCAGTGTAGTTGTAATAGTTAAATAATTCGCAATTGTGCCGTGCATGTCTATGTAAAATCAGCCTTTCCATATTCCGGAGAGGATTGGAACTAAGTAAAACTTAGATAATCAATAATTAACTATAACTATATCTAATATTTTTCAGTCTTGACAAATAGCACTACCTTAGTCTTTTTTTATTAAAAATATTGATAACTTTTGCTATTAAACAAAATATTTATGGCAAGTATTATGTCATATTTTGTTATTTTTTTATTACAAAATATTCATAACGCAAGAGTAATATTATCTAGAAAATTTATACTTTAAGCCTTGTAATAATTTTATCTATCTATAGAATCCGATCGATCGTTTATCTGTTATTTAACTTGTTTGACACAAAACATATTGAAATTAATTATTAGTATCAAATTAGACTAATGTGTAGATATTTTTTGTCGTTTATTTTATTGAATTACCTCAGTATTTACACTGTTTTAGCGGTCATGGCATAGAATATGCTTTACAAAGCGGGTGATTATAATAACTCAAGTGATACGGTAATTATGATATCAATTTCTGAACTGATGAGATATTGCCTAAGTATTTATTAGCGAAAAACAATGTCCAATTAAATACTATTATATGACTTGCGGTTGTGTAAAATATCAGATAATAAGCAAAAAAACGATCATTGATTTGATTTTTAAATACCTAAAATTATAAATAGTAAATTTTGTAATATACCGAAAATGTTACATCGGTTAAATCAAGAATTGGTAAAGCTTTTAGCCTTGAAATGTAAATTGAATTTTTGGTATTGTGAGAGTAATCTACGCCCTTACTCGGATACACAAGTTAAAGACTTCGTGTTAATCTGTTGCAGTTAATAAATAAAAAGTGAAGGAAAAGTAAGCAAGATTTGGGGACATATAGTGAGCAAGCGGTGCATTTGTTCCGCGAGCAATCAAGCCTCAGTTCTGAAGTGACTTTATTTAGTATCAAACATGAATCAAAAACTTTTGTTGACTGCTGTAGCTGTAATTTCAACTGTTATTGGGACACCATCTATTAGTCGCGCTCAGACGCTAAATGAAGCCTCGATTATCTCTCAAAAAGAATCTGAAAAAGAGATAGTAGCAGGAACTTTTAAAGGCTCGAATACTGCTGTTACTAAGGTTTTCGCTCATAAGTTAGCAGACCGTCAGGCAGCTACTCTATACATTCGTAACATTCCTGTTTTTACCTTTTTAAGTTCTGTCCCGGTTGCAAATTCAGAGAATAAAGTTACCAAAGTTAATAACGGGGTATCAGTTGATAGCAACCGCTTTGACGCTGTAGAGAAAGCAAATACAGTCGCCGCTAAAATCAATGATTTAGTCAACAAGAAAGTTGATGCAAATAAAATTACCGTTACCTGGAACGGTACTACCGAATCTAAGTCTGGAGCAAAAGCCCTTGACGAGCGCTACATTATCAAAGTGGACGGTTCCGAACTTGTAGAAATTAATGGTGATACTAGGCTTCCCGACGCAACCAAAAATCTCAGACAAGATGCGCTGCAAGCAACTAATCGTTTGCGGAGACTAGTAGGTAAAGCATCTCCTTTGAAAACAATTGCTGGCTTACCTCCGGAGCTAACCGAACCCAAAAAACAAGCAATAGAAGAAACAGCCTCCAGCAAGCACCATACAAAAAAATGGAGAAGAGCTGCTAGAGGAGGAAGACGTTTCAGAGGTATAGCTTCCTTCTACGGTGCTTACTTTGCCGGTAGAAAGACTGCTTCTGGCGAAAGATTTAATCCATCAAGAATGACAGCAGCTCATCGCACTCTACCCTTCGGAACCAGAGTTCGCGTTACCAATATGCGTAACGGACGTTCCGTGGTAGTAAGAATCAACGATAGAGGACCTTTCATTCGCGGTCGTGTCATCGACCTTTCTAGAGGTGCAGCCGGAGTTATCGGAATGATTGGTAGAGGTATTGCGCCAGTTAGAGTTGAAGTTTTAGGAAGATAGGAATTTAGGTTAAAGGTTGGGAATAGTTAGGAGTTAGGAGTTAGGAGTTAGGAGTTAGGAGTTAGGAGTTAGG
>CAYMZW010000528.1:0-4773 GCA_964395005.1 uncultured Rivularia sp. | reverse complement strand
GATTTGAACAAGTTTATCACCTCAAAGGCGGCATTCTCAAATATTTAGAAGAAGTACCAAAAGAACAAAGTTTATGGGAAGGTGAATGTTTCGTTTTTGACGAGCGCATAGCCGTGCGTCATGGTTTACAACCCGGCTCCTACGATATGTGCCTTAGTTGCGGGCATCCAATTTCCGACGATGATAAAAATTCACCCAAATACGAATCAGGAATTTCCTGTCCCCACTGTTTTGATCAACTTACTGAAGAGAAAAAAGCGAAAATGCAGGAAAAGAAGCGGCAGAAAGAGTTAGGAGTTATGAGTTAGCAGTTATGAGTTCGGAGTTAGGAATTAGGAGTTGGGAATTTGATTTCTACCCGCTCTAATCATTCCATGCCCAATTCCCAATGCCCAATGCCCCATGCCCTATTCCCTTTTCCTAGCAAGTGTCAAACCATCTGCAATCGGTACCATACTGATTGTGACTCGTTCGTCTTGATGAATTTTTTCGTTTAAAGCGCGGAGTTTTTTAGTTCTATTATCTTGAATTTGAGAATCTGCAACTTTTCCATACCACAATACGTTATCAATGGCAATTAATCCACCGGGACGAATTAATTTTAATGCTCTTTCGTAATAATCGTCGTAGCTGCTTTTATCTGCATCTATAAAGGCAAAATCAAAGGTATCAGTTTCACCTGCTGCGATTAATTGATCGAGAGTGGCGATCGCCGGGGCTATACGCAAATCGATTTTATCGGCTACTCCTGCTTGTTCCCAGTAACTACGGGCTATTGATGTATATTCTTCGCTCACGTCGCAGGCAACCATTTTACCTTCTGGCGGCAGTGCTAGGGCAACTACCAAAGAACTATAGCCTGTAAACACACCAATTTCTAAAGTTTTCTTTGCTCCCATTAATTGCACCAGTAAAGCCATAAATTGTCCTTGCTCTGGTGAGATTTGCATGATATTTCTGGGATGCTTTGCGGTTTCTTGACGTAGTTTTGTTAAAACTTCCGGTTCCCGTATAGATACTGATAGTAAATATTGATATATGTGATTTTCTAATCCCAGTGTTTGCTTAGACATTTTGCTTTTTGTGATAGTTTGAATGGTTTCTTCATCGAGAAAATATTTTAAGTTAATTATGTCTTTGTGTTATATTCCTGCCGAAATAAAAGCATTTAGGTAAAACAAACTATATCAGTTAGGAATGATAATTTAAGCTTAATATTGGGAATGATAATAATGGTTTTATTTGTTACCTAGTATGCAATATTTGCTTTACCCTATTGTTATTTATGTGCTGCTAGTTGCTGTATCGTATATTGTTACCTTTTTGCAGCTTTGCAAGGTGACGATACAATACCCCAGCTATCAAGTGCAAGCAGTTGAAAATATCCCATCTTATTTACAAAAGTTGTTTTTGATTCCCATTCAAGAACTTCAAGAGTTTGGATTTCAGCCAAGCTGCTATTTACAGGTAAAGCCGATGTTAAAGGTTTATCCTAATACTGCTTGGGAAATTTTACTATATAACGAAGCCTTTAATTGCTATGCAAAAGTTGGTATACGTCATCCGATAGAACCTTTACATTTATTTGATATTGAATTTTATAGTTTTTTTAAGGATAAAACCTGTTTGGTAACAACAAATGGTAAAGGGAATACGGTTATAGGCAGAATTCCTTTCTTTATCATGCAAGATTTTTATACTGCCGAAACATCTCAACAATGGCAGTCTCATCAAGGTAGATTGAGGCAATTAAAAGTACATAAAATTCCGAAACTTTTATCACCCGAAGCCTTTACACAAAGACTCCAAGTATACTTACAAAATTATATTAATTCGTTAGTTAAATTAAAACATATATTACCGATTTCAACAAAAGTATTATTCCGTTTAGATGGAAAATTGGCATTAAAACTAACGCAAAAGATAATTCAGGGAAACAATCAAAGTGCGAATATTATCAAACAACGTCGAGAGCAAGCGAAAATCAAGTCTAAATTATTGGTAGAAATTCCTATCGAATTGGAAGTAGAGGGATTTCGACGCATGGAAAAATTGCAGCGAGGGCTGATCGATAAAAAATTACGTCCTTGGGCGATATTAGGTAGTTTTGTTTTATTCGTAATTACTTCCACAAATTATTTTGGCACTCAAACTTTAATTATTTTTATTGCTGCATTAATACTTCACGAAGGCGGACATTTATTCGTAATGAAACTTTGCGGCTATCGTGATGGCTCTTTACTTTTCCTACCTTTTCTTGGTGCTGTTGCTACTGCTCGTAAAGATGACGCTACGTTGACTCAAAGATTTTGTGTTGCTTTAGCTGGCCCTTTACCGGGATTAATTTTAGGTGTATTATTAGCAATTATCTTTAAAGATGCCAGCTATTCCACTTGGGTAAAACAAGCAAGTTGGATATTGATTTGCTTGAATTTATTTAATTTACTGCCTATTTATCCTCTCGATGGCGGACAAATAATAGATATTTTACTATTTTCTCGTTTTCCCTATAGCGACGTTGTTTTTAAAGCAATTGGGGCAATTGTTATTAGTATCTTAGGGATTGTTCATCCGGCATTGTTTTTACTAACGATTCCCTTAGCGTTAAATATTGTATATAGCTATCGTGCTGCTAAAGTAAATTCTAAATTACAACAGTCTTTCCGAACAAATCCGCCATCAAATCAAGACAATATATTATATTCTTTATTCCAATCTTTACAGCAATTTGATTATCATTATCTACCATTTAATAGCAGGTATTTACTGGTTAAAAAATTGATTGAACGATATCACTGCTTTTATACTAAGAGAATAACCAAAGTAATTTTAGCAAGCGTTTATTGTCTGAGTTTATTAGTAGGAATTTTAGGTAGTTGGCAAGCGGTACTACCGAATTTAGTTGTGAATAAATCTACCGATTATGTTCGTATACATCAAGAAAACCAAAAATAACTGTGTAGAGACGGGGCGCAGTGCTACGTCTCCATTAATTTGGTTTGTAGCGAAAATGAAAGTGAAATACAAGCGATAAATCGCTTACTACAAACCTAGATTGAGATTAATCTCGTTTGTAATGATTTTTCATTGCTTTTGAAATGTTCTTCCAGCGCTTTTTATTGTCTATGTAAACTTTTTGGTCTTGTTTTCGATTAAGATAATCAAGTTCTTTGTGTAATTTTTGATAACTTAAAAATCTCGAATAATCAAGCTTTCCTTCTTGCAATGCTTGTTGTACAGCACAACCGGGTTCGTTGATATGTTGACAATCACGAAAGCGACATTCTTGAGCTAAAGTTTCAATATCTTCAAAAGTTGACTGCAAACTATCTTCGCTTGCCCAAATTTGAATTTCTCGCATTCCTGGAGTGTCAATAATTAAGCTACCGTTTGGTAACAAAATCAATTCGCGATGGGTTGTTGTATGTCTACCTCTATCATCTCCTTGACGTACCGCTTTAATTTTTTGCACCGCTTCACCTTTTAGTTGATTGGTAATTGTTGATTTACCCACACCCGATGAACCCAGCAAAGCAAGGGTTTTTCCCGGTTTTAAAAATGGTTGAAGTGCTTCCAATCCCTGATAATTTGCAGCACTAATTGTGATTATCGGTACACCTAAAGCAATATTTTCAACTTGATTTAAACAGTCTTTTAGGTTTTGACATAAATCTGCTTTATTCAACAAAATAACTGGGTTTGCACCGCTTTCCCATGCCAATATTAAATAGCGTTCGATTCTTCTGGGATTAAAATCACCATCTAATCCCGAAACCAAGAATACCGTATCAACATTCGCTGCAACTATTTGCTCTGTTGTGATTCCACCTACACTTTGACGAGAAAATTTACTTTTTCTAGGCAAAACACTGTGAATTGTTGCTTTATCAAATTCTCTCAAACTAATAACAACCCAATCTCCTACTGCTGGAAATTCTGCTGGGGTTGCTTGATGGCGAAATTTACCCTTTACTTCACCCGAAAGTTCGCCAAATTCGCTATGCAGAATGTAACTATTTCGATATTCTATAGCAACTCTAGCTACCGTCAATCCTTCCTGACGCAGCGATTCAAAGTTGGAAGCAAAGAAATCATTCCAACCTAAATATTCTAAATTCATTGTTTTCCTTAATTGGTGCTGTTTGTTTCACACAAAGCGCAGCAACGCCGGAATTCGGTTTTAAGATTATTTATGAAAGAGAAATCGATTTAAAAACCGAATACGAGAATATTTGCGCTTTGTGTCGGTTGTGTTGCGTGACAATCTCTTGATTTACAAGCTCATTCATATTCGATCCTCCTGATAATTCAAACAGTATTACAATTGTAGTCTACTTTATTTCAAAATTGTTGAATAGCTTATTATGTCTGTAGTTGCACTTTTTGTCGGAAGCGCTGAAGCGCAACTACGAACAAACTTTAAACTTTAGAAACCGCTACAGCGTTAACATCAACTTTTCTGTCAAACAATATTCTTGGTTTGAGTAATATTTTAAATAGCAATATAAAGGATTGTAATTCTCCAGGTGTACATTTATGCTTCCATTGTCCGGGACGACAGAACAACATTTGTACTAAGCGGCGATGTTGAGGTACGCTAACAAAGGGAAATTTAACTCGAATTGTGAGAAATTCGTCTTTGATAGTGGTACGTAAAATCTCTGCATTTAGTCGTAAATTTTCTTCAGCTATTTCTATTTTTACCGATTGATTGGGAATTAATTCCATCGGTATTTGTTGAGTCAATGCAATTTCTGCACCAACTTCGGAAAT
>CAYMZW010000527.1:0-4793 GCA_964395005.1 uncultured Rivularia sp. | reverse complement strand
GGATGTCCGTGCAAGCAGAGAATCGGGAAACCTTCACCTTTAGTGTAAGTGTTGAGATGCATAGACAGTTATCAGTGAACAGTGAACAGTGAACAGTGAACAGTTAGGAGTTAAGAGTTAGGAATTGATAATTGATAATTGATAATTGTTCGCTAGTAACTGTTAACTGCTAACTGACTCTTTATATCCTCCAGCGTAGGTGATAACGCACATCTGTCTGTAGGTAGTATGAATTCCGAATGCAACACCTGATACTTTGAAATCTGGGTTAAACATATTGATTCGATGACCGCGATCGGGAACTCCATCATCAATGATTAGCTGCATGACGATATCCCTTGCAGTGTGGGAACCGTAGCTGATATTTTCACCGGCAGTGACTTGCCATTTGCCGTAACGACTTAAACGTTTAAAAGGATCGCTACCATCGCTACCGTTGTGACCGACAATACCTTTAGGACCTTGATCCTTAACATGATCTTTAGCAGCTAAAGACATTCCCTTTGAAGTTGTTACAGGAGGTACGGGAGAAACAGTTTTTAAATAGCGAATAGCTTCATCAACAGCGGGAACACCTTCTTGAGTTATTAAATAAACATTTTTAGAAATTTTGACTCGTTTACCTTCAAAGCGTTTTCTATAATCTTCTAATATAGCAGCATAAGCTTGGGGATTTGTCCGAGCTAAATTCATTTCGGCAATTACTCGTTGTTCTAAAACCGAAAGATTATTATCCTGCGTCACAGATAATGGTATTTTTGAAGGAGTTTCCGACACGGAGGGTATTGGTTCAATAATTTCTACAGCAGAACATCCAGCCAGTAGGCTAAAAGGGGCTACCCAATAAAATATTCGACGCATCAGCAACCTCATAAACCTATGAGAATATAGTTTGAGCATTCTTATAGATTCACGATATTAACATCAGTTTCCCGATCGCGAGCATTAAAAAGTTATCGGTACATGAGTTTGAGGAGTAGGGAGTAGGGAGTAGGGAACGGGGATCGGAGGAAAGAATTAAAAACCCGGTTTTTTGAAAAAACCAGGTTTCTAGTACTCAAAATTCATTAAATGTAATTACTTAATTAGGCATTAACTGTTACCCATTTCTCAACCTGAGAAAGAAACTCATGCTCTAAATAAGGTTTAGTTAAGTAAGCATTTGCACCTAAAGCTTCTGCAAGTTGACGATGCTTTTCTGCACTACGAGAAGTTAGTACAACTACAGGAACATTGGCTAAATCAGGATTTTGACGTAAATTACTTAACAATTCAAAACCATTCATCCGAGGCATTTCTAAATCGGAAATCACTAAATCAACTTCGGGATGATGCTGCAATTTTTCTAAAGCTTCTACACCATTTTGGGCTTGTACGACTTGATAACCGTATTTCTGTAAGGTTAATGAAATAGTTTGTCGCAAACTAATCGCATCATCTACCACTAAAACAACTTTTGAAGGTTTTGCAACAGGTGATTTTGCTTTGTGCTTTGAAGTAATTTGAGAACTATTTGTAGAATTAGAAGCAGCAAGTAGTGCTTTAGATGTAATTATTTCTCCCGACATTTGTAAAGCTTTCTTAGATGCCGCCGGTAAGGCTTTATAATCAATTGAGGCTTGCATTTCGCCGACGGATGGTAGCAAAGTTCCATCAATTACTAAAATTAAATTACCATTCGCTAAACTACTACAACCGTAAACATATTTTGGGGGAGAAATTGCTTGCCCTAAAGGTCTAACTACTAACTCTTGCTCCCCAATTATTTGGTCAATTTCTAAACCTAATATTTGGTCGTTACTGCGTAGTAATAAAATCGGATTTACAGTATCATCCGTATTATTAATAGTAGGTTGAATAGATAAAGTATTTTCGCTAGTAAATGAACGATGATATTGCATTAAATCTGAAAGATTGAGCAAATTTACCATGCGTTCTTCTTTACCTGTATTCCAGTAAAGAACTTTTTTATTTTCAAAATGTTTAATTTGATCGGGAGACGGAAGCAATATTTTCGCAATGCTGTCTAATAGCAGTGCGTAAGCAGCACCTCCCGTTTGAACTATCATTAATTTTTCGGTAGTCATAGAAAAAGGAATTTTTAATACGAATGTTGTTCCTTGCTGGGGTTGTGAATAAACTGCAATCGAACCGTTGAGTGCTTGCAATTGAGTGCGAACAATATCTAACCCGATGCCCCTTCCGGAAATATCGCTAACTTTACCAGCAGTCGAAAATCCTGGAGAAAACAAACAATCTAAAAGTTCTTCCTCCATTAACCCCGAATCCTGTCTGCCAAATTCTTTATCCGAGCGCAAAAGTCCTAAATCAATTGCTTTATTGCGGATTTTCTCAAAATTCAAACCTCCGCCATCATCTCGAACTTCAATAACAGTTTGAGAACCCCGGTTGTAAGCACAAATTTCGATTAAACCTTGTTCGGGTTTGTGGCGATCGCCTCGAATTTCTGGTGACTCGATACCGTGGTCGTAAGCGTTGCGTACCAAGTGTAATAATGGATCGTAAAGCTTTTCTGCAATTGCTTTATCTACTAAAACAGAGCCACCACTCAACTGCAATTCGACGTTTTTACCGTGAATATTAGTCAGGTTTTGCACCATTTGGGGGAAGCGATTGAGAATATTAGCCAGAGGTGACATTCTTGCTTCGACCAAATTATCAATAATACCGAGTGCTAATCGTTGTTTTTTATCATGAACTTGAGCAGATTGCTGAATAATTAAATTTGCTGATTCTAGAATTTCCTGAAATTGTGTTGCTTGTTCGGTAGCTTCGTGCAACCCTAAATGAAATTCAGTATAGTCATCCATTTCCAAGGAATCAAAGTCTACAGAACCAACATTGAGTGTATTTCGCGATACTACTTTTTGAGCGTGAAAAGGTAATTCCCGTAATTGTTCTAAAGTTTGTTGATGCCTTTGAAGTTTTTCAAATAATTGCTTAATCGTTTTTTTCAGTTGCTCATCTTGAGAAGTTCGGCGCTTTTGATGAATTAATAATTCCCCTGCTAAATAATTGAGACGCTGTAAACTTTCTACATTTACACGTACAAAAGAAGGTAGTTTAGAGTTTCTAGCGGGATTTGCTGGTTTTTTATCTGTTTGTTCAGTTTGAGTAACTGGGTTAGCAGCATATTGAATAATTGTCTGGGGAGAATCGTCATCATCGCTTGTATTACTCTGGGATTCAGATTCTATGATTTCTTCTTCAATAATATTAGACGCTAAATTAGAATCTATTTCTTCTCCCCAAATTGCTTCAATCATATTTTCTCCTGAATCAGGCATAATCTCAGGAGAAACCGTTTCTTGAATTTCTTCTTTAACTGCTTTTTTAGTTTCTAACAAATGTTGTAATTTCGGACTATCAAGCCATTGCTTATCTGACTCAGTAACTGGGGAATAATTTTTATATTCTTTGGCAATATCAGAAACCCTGTTCTGTAAAGTCTCAATTACGGATAGATCGCATAAATCTTGATCGCATTTAAATTTAGCGACAGATGAAAGTACTGTTAAAATACCTCCAATACGGTAAAGGCAAAGACTGGGAGAATCCGAATCCTCTTGAACAAATTCTAGAAATTCTTGGAGCCAGTTTTCAACATATTCAACAGGATTTTCAACATTCTTTTTAGGAATAAGTAAACTTAAAGCAAGTCTATCTTCAGGAATATTTAATTCATGATTAAACCAACCTAGAACATACCGGATTACTTTTAAATGAAACTTGGCAGACTTTGGTTTAAGAGGTTCGCGATCGAGACTACCTGTTGTAAAAAATTCGTATAGCTGCTCTATTTCACTTCTTAGAGACTTACTTCCCAAACTATTTTCTAAAGACTTAGTTGGAAAATCTACTGAATTTTCTTCTGGTAAATCGGATTGCGATACATTCAAATCCTCCGTCTCTTCATCTTGTAAAGACTGCGAAAAAGCAAGTAAATCAATAGAAGCTTCTCCACCACGTTCTCTGTCACCACCCAAAACAGCTTTCCGCGCTTGCTGTAAATCTTGATTAGCAACCTTAGCAATTTCCAAAGCCTTAGAAGAATCAGCATCTAATGCAGCGAGAATAGCTTGAGTTATTTCGCCAAATCCAGGTAAATTTAAAGATTCCGACAAGCCAGTAAAAACTTCGGCTTGAGTGCGTAAAAAAGCAGCTACTTCGGCAGTATCGGGAGGATTTTTAACTAGTTCATCAATACTATCTATACGTTGAGTAACACCAGTTTCAAAAATTGATAATACGATATCAAAACCCAATTCCTCAGAAGTCGGAATATGAGCTTCAGCGCCAAAAGCATCACCAAGCTTTTCCTGTAAATAGGTAAAAACTGAAGCAGCTCGCTGCATCAGTTCATCATCATCAATTTTAGTTCCCGTGATTTCGGAAGTTAAACATAACTGCAAACACTCAAAAGCTTGTAATAGTAAAGAGTGTAATTCAGAATCAATTTCGACTTCAGGATTATATAAAGCCTTAAAAACATCCTCTAAAGAATGGGCTATTTTAGTAATTGTTTCTAATTCAACATTAGCAGCCCCACCTTTAAGTGTATGAGTAGCCCGCATTAAATTATGCACCCTATTGGTACTTCGCGAGTCAACCAAACCAAAAAGTTCTTCTTCAATAGTTTGCAGTAATTCCGGAGCTTCGCTAAGAAAATATATATACCCTTGTTCGCGGATAGAAGAGTCGGTAATCATGATTTGAAGAGTTAGGAGTTAGGAGTTAGGAGTTGGGAGTTGGGAGTTGGGAGTTAGGAGTTA
>CAYMZW010000526.1:0-4810 GCA_964395005.1 uncultured Rivularia sp. | reverse complement strand
AAATTTGCTTTGAAGAAGTTGGGTTACGACACGATTAAAAACATTGTTGTTAAAAAGTCAAATGAATTGTCGTGTCTAACCCAACCTACTAGCTAGCTTATTAATCAAAAATTTGCTTTGAAGAAGTTGGGTTACGACACGATTAAAAACATTATTGTTAAAATCCAAATTGAATGTCGTGTCTAACCCAACCTACTAGCTGAAAAGAGGTTGCATATTTCTGTTGTATATTAGTCTGTTTCTAGCACGTCTTACCCTACGGTCGCCACCAGCAACGCTTTCTAAATCTTCATCGCTCAATTCTTCAGATTCGTGGGTTTGTTGTGCTTTATTTTTGATAACTTCATCTTTGACAACTTCTGCTTGGGTTTGTTTATTAGCAGCCATGTTTTTTCTCCTTTGTGTTAATTAAGTAAATGATTTTGATGTTTTTAGGAAGCAACTGTATTTAAGCCGATTAATGATTGCTCAACTTATCAGTTACTAGCTAAATATTTGGTGTTTATCTGTTTGAATAACTAACTCTAAATCAAAATCCTGCTGATTAATTTGAGAACTACTCAATTGGATTTTTGATTAGTTTTTATCGTTATTCTTTGAAGATTAAAAATTACTTTCTGGTGTAATTAAAAGTAATTTAATCTTGCGATGTTTTTATATTAACTGTTTTTATCTTTAAATATCGGCTTGAATCTATATACCTGAATAAGTACTGAACAAAACTGAGCTTTTATTAATGATTAACTGCAATGTGGTGAAGACAGTAGGTTGTATAGCCGCATTTGTAATAATTACTCTCAATGCTGAAATTGATATAGTGCTGTAACCCAACCTACTAGCTAAAACCCTTTTCCAGTCCTATTTATAGGACTTTATCTATTAACTTGAGGTTTGCAACCTCAAGCGGTGTTGCGGGTGGTGCAAGATATGAGTTAACCAATCAATGGAGGAATGCGGCTACCTATTGAGGGGTGTGGCGGGTTTACAATGAGGATGTTCATATTGACACTCCTCTTACAACTACAAACATAACTATAAACGTATAAATAAATTTATGACAGTAGAAAGTACAAACAGAAAATCTCTAAAAACAGAACTGATACAACGAGTGGAATTATTATCTTTGCAGCAAGCGATATTTCCACAGCCACAACCAGCTATAGATAAAATTGTGAAGCAGTTGGAGGAAGTTAACCCAATTCCCCAACCTTTGAGTTTTAATAATCAACCTAAAATATTTGGTAGCTGGCAGTTAATATATGCTTCCAATGGAACGGTAGTTACCCGTCAAGTTGCCACTATTCCCGATTGGATGGGATTTAAAATCAAGCAGGTATATCAAATTTTGACTGCGGGTGATAGTGGAATTGCAACTTCTAACTGCGCCAAAATCGAATTACCTTTACTGGGTGAATGGAAAATTGAGGCTTCGGGAATTTGGAAATGTGAGGAAGATCAAAAAACTGCTTTAGTCAGCTTTGATGAATTTGGATTTCAAGCAACAAAACCCTTTAATTTACCCGAATTAAAAATTCCAGTTATAGAAGCTCTCCGCAATGAAGCTGTATGGATAACTTCTTATTTAGATGAGGAAATTCGAGTAGGAAGGGGGAAGACAGGGAATTTATTTGTGTTTCGGCGAGAATAAAGGTTTTAAGATCAAAGGCTAGTAGAAGAAATTATTTAACACAAGTATGGTGTTCCACACAATAAGATCCCCCCAACCCCCCTTTCAAAAAGGGGGGCTTTATATGTTGAAAACTCGTAACTTCTCATCTTCAATCCAAAATTATTAACCACTAACAACTAACCACTAACAACTAACTCACAAAATTTAAGTACGATTGTTCTACCATAACTACGGTAACGATAGTATTATTAAAGATTGTTCCTTGCCGCCATCCCACCTTGCTGATATGTCAGAAACAAAGTTAGCTGCATCCTTAAACGGACAACTTCCTAACTCGAGCAATCAAAATACAATCCGCATTCGCGGTGCTAGGCAGCATAATTTAAAAAATGTCGATCTAGAAATTCCTTCACGCCAACTAATTGTGTTTACCGGGGTTTCTGGCTCTGGTAAGTCTTCTTTGGCTTTTGATACTATTTTTGCTGAAGGGCAGCGCCGTTATGTTGAGTCCCTTAGTTCCTATGCGCGGCAATTTTTGGGACAAATGGATAAGCCGGATGTGGAAGCGATTGAAGGTTTAAGCCCTGCGATTTCTATCGATCAAAAGTCTACTTCTCACAACCCGCGCTCTACTGTAGGAACGGTAACGGAAATTTACGATTACCTACGTCTGTTGTTTGGTAGGGCTGGAGAGCCTCATTGCCCGGTGTGCGATCGCTCTATTGCTCCCCAAACCATAGATGAAATGGTTGATAAAATCATGGAGCTACCAGAAAGAACTAAGTTTCAAATTCTAGCTCCGGTGGTTCGCGGTAAGAAGGGTACTCACGCTAAATTATTGTCAAGTCTAGCTTCACAAGGTTTTGTTAGAGTTCGTATTAATGGTGAGGTAAGAGAGCTTTCGGATTCTATCGAATTAAATAAAAAATATACTCATACTGTAGAAGTTGTTATCGACCGTTTAATTAAGAAAGCCGGTATTGAGGAGCGTTTGGTCGATTCTCTATCTACGTGTTTAAAACAGTCGAATGGTATTGCGGTAATTCTCTATACTCCGATCTCCCCTAACCCCTCTTTGGAAGAGGGGGATAAGAAATCCCCCCTTAATCCCCCCTTAGAGAAGGATGTAGAATCCCCCCTTAATCCCCCCTTAGAGAAGGATGTAGAATCCCCCCTTAATCCCCCCTTAGAGAAGGGGGGAGACCAAGAAATAGTATTTTCGGAAAACTTTGCTTGTCCGGAACATGGTGCGGTAATGGAAGAATTATCGCCGCGCTTGTTTTCCTTTAATTCTCCTTATGGTGCTTGTCCTAATTGTCACGGCATCGGCACATTAAAAAGATTTTCTCCTGACTTGGTTGTACCAGATGCTCAATCGCCTGTTTATGCGGCGATCGCCCCTTGGTCGGAAAAGGATAATTCTTACTATCTGGAGCTACTTTACTCTCTGGGACAGGATTACGGCTTCGAGCTACAAACTCAGTGGCAAAATTTGACTGAGGAACAGCAGGAGATAATTTTACAGGGAGAGAAGAAAACTCCGGATTCGGAACGAACTAAAAAATTTAAGGGTGTGTTACCGATTTTACAGCGGCAGTATGAGGGTGGTTCGGAGTTAATTAAGCATAAATTAGAACAATATATCATCGATCAACCTTGTCCGGTATGCGATGGGAAAAAGTTGAAACCGGAAGCTTTGGCGGTAAGGTTGGGACAGTACAAAATATTGGATTTAACCGGAGTTTCAATTACAGAAGCTCAGGAAAGAATCAATAATTTACAGTTAAGCAAACGGCAAACGCAAATTGCAGACTTGGTATTGCGCGAAATCAAAGCGCGTTTGCAGTTTCTTTTGGATGTGGGTTTAAATTATTTAACTTTGAATCGTACAGCAATGACGCTTTCGGGTGGGGAAGCGCAGCGAATTCGGTTAGCAACTCAAATCGGCTCTGGTTTAACTGGAGTATTATACGTACTCGATGAACCAAGTATCGGTTTGCACCAGCGCGACAACGCTAAATTGCTGCAAACTTTATTTAGATTGCGGGATTTAGGCAATACATTAATTGTGGTAGAACACGATGAAGAAACAATTCGCGCTGCCAACCACCTTGTTGATATTGGGCCTGGTGCGGGTATTCACGGAGGAAATATTGTAGCAGAAGGCGATTTACAGGTGTTGCTAGATGCGGAAGATTCCTTAACAGGTGCTTACTTATCGGGAAGAAGAGTAATTCAAACTCCCGCACAAAGAAGAGATGGAAACGGCATAAATTTAGTCATTGAAAACGCCCATCGCAACAACTTGCAGAATATAAATGTAGAAATTCCTTTAGGTAAATTGGTTACGGTGACGGGGGTTTCGGGTTCTGGTAAATCAACTTTAGTCAACGAATTACTTTATCCGGCATTAAAACACCATCTGCTCAAAAAAACTCCGATGCCTAAAGAAATCGACGGCATGAAAGGATTAAAAGCAGTTGATAAAGCAATTGTGATCGATCAATCCCCCATCGGTAGAACTCCTCGTTCCAACCCAGCAACTTATACGGGCATATTCGACGCGATTCGTGCGGTATTTTCGGAAACCATCGAAGCCAAAGCGCGGGGTTATAAACCCGGACAGTTTTCCTTTAATGTTAAAGGCGGACGTTGCGAAGCCTGCGCGGGGCAAGGTGTAAACGTAATCGAAATGAATTTTCTACCAGATGTCTACGTACAGTGTGAAGTCTGCAAAGGTGCCAGATATAACCGCGAAACCTTGCAGGTAAAATACAAAGACAAATCAATTTCCGATGTTCTCAACATGACAGTTGAGGAAGCAAAGGAATTTTTCGTCAATATTCCTAAAGCAGCCAATAAACTGCAAACTTTGGTAGATGTAGGTTTAGGATACGTAAAACTCGGACAGCCAGCCACAACTTTATCAGGTGGTGAAGCGCAACGGGTGAAATTAGCCAGCGAATTATCGCGTCGAGCTACCGGGAAAACGCTTTACTTAATTGACGAGCCGACAACGGGATTATCATTTTACGACGTACATAAATTATTAGATGTGCTGCAAAGATTAGTAGATAAAGGTAATTCGATTTTAGTTATTGAGCATAACTTAGACGTGATTCGCTGTGCCGATTGGGTAATAGATTTAGGCCCCGAAGGAGGAGATAAAGGAGGGGAAGT
>CAYMZW010000525.1:0-4819 GCA_964395005.1 uncultured Rivularia sp. | reverse complement strand
GTGCGAGTACTTTCCCTGGTAGTATTTAACTCATATTGACTTTAAATGCTTCGGATAAGCGATCGAGAAAAATATGGGTGTAAATCTTCAAAATATTCGTTCAGTTAAGTCTAATATATGGAAGCTTTATATATTAAAAGGATTAGAGTTTGCCTGGTTCCCAATTCCTGTAATTATTATTTTTTATGAAAATAATGGTTTATCGTTTGAGCAATCTTTGTTTTTAAAAACTATTTTATCGCTATCAATATTTATATTTGAAATACCTTCTGGTTACTTTGCAGATATTTTTGGTAGAAAAGCTTGCTTAGTTTTAGGAGGATTCGTTTGGATAATAGGATTATTGTTTTACTGCTTTCAAAGTAGTTTTAATGCATTTGCGATCGCAGAAATTTTATCAGGTTTGGCTATGAGTCTTATATCTGGTGCAAATACAGCTTTGGGATTCGATAGTTTAGTTGAGATAAACCAGGAGCAAAATTATCGTCATGTAGAAGGAAGGCTTGGAGCAATTGCCGGAATTGCAGAAGCAATTTGTGGTTTGGTAGGGGGTTTAGTAGCTGCAATCAATTTGGTTTATCCTTTTTATTTGCAAACGATTTGTATATTGTTGTATTTTTTGATTGCTTTAACTTTAGTTGAACCAGATTTAAATCAATCTTCAATTAATCCCTCTGAAGTTGGAAATAATAAAAGTACTAAACAAGCAATTGTTCGTAGGGAAATATGGCAAGCAATTCGTTTATCGCTGCTAGAAAATAAAAAAGTTAAATGGTTGATTTTATTTTCTGCAAACTTTGGAATTGCAACCTTTCTAGCTGTTTGGTTATCACAAGCCGATATGCAAAGTCGTGGTTTAGCAGTTTCTAGCTTTGGATTTGCTTGGGCTGCATTCCATTTGATAATGAGCTTTGCTTCCTTTAAAGCAACATCGATAGAGAATATTTTGGGTACAAAAAAAGTATTTTTGGGTTTAGTAATATTATTAGGTTTATCTTATATATTTCTTGGTGCGATCGAGCAAAAATGGGGAATTATATTTATTGCTTTGATTTATTTTAGTAGAGGCGTTCATAGCCCTTTACTATTAAATTGTATTAACCAAAATCTTCCTTCATCAATTAGAGCTACAGTACTTTCTATAAATAGCTTTATGTTTCGCTTAGGTTTTACGATAATCGCTCCAGTGGTTGGATGGATAACAAACACTTATAGTCTCGATACAGCTTTATTTTTACTTGGTTTGATTTTTATCGGTTTTGGAGTCTTTTACTGGCAAAAATTAGTTGAATCAGAAGTTTTTTAATTTTGGATCGTTCGTATTTGAACAACGCCTATCGGCATCAAAGGTTCAAACACGGCGTTGACAATCCGGTGAGTCTACAATATCTGAACAACGTCTACTGGCATCAAATCTCGACTTTCCCCCAAACTTAAACCTCCGAATCAATCAATCTTTTTCATCCGAATCTAGAGATATAGCTTGATGTTTTGTGATAATCTGTTGTTGTTACTAAGTTACATCGCCAAAAACCCAAAGGATACAAATCAGATTAAAATTAAACAGGTAAAGATAAATGATTGAGTTAAATAAAGAGAATTTAAGAAAGCACTACTCTAACAAATACTGTGTACTAATGGAAACTTGTAAGGAAACGGATGATGCAAAGCCTAAGCGTTACATATTAAATTTTTCATTAGGAATAATTGTTAAAACTACTAATGACGAATATATGATTAGTAATAAGTTGAAGGATGGGGATGAATCTTTACCCAAAGCATTTACACTAACAGAACTAAATACACAAGCTAAAGAAAAGAATATAAAACTAAATAAAGATATAAAAAATTTACCTATGTTCATTAACATGGATCAGATGAATAAGATGGAATTTAGCTAATAGATTGTTAAAATAAAAATTAATCAAAAAGAGATAGCTAGATGTAGATATGATTAAGTCCGAACGGCTATCTCTTTCTTTATGTTTCAAAGTATATTTGCTGCCATACCATCGTTCGAGTAAGCATTGTAATTAAACCTAAGATGCCGTAAGGCGTTGATCGCAAGCATAAATATCTACTCGCATTCGTTTCATTTTCAGTAATTTAACCCATCTATTGCCGTAAAGCGTCGATCGCCTTTTCAGGTGCAAGATATCAGATATACCTTCATAAATTAGGGCAAAATTACACAATCAACATACTTATTTGCTTTCATTAAACTTGTAAGTGTAGCAACTTCGCAATATATGCTACTAAAAAGCTAAGTTATCAAATCTATATTTGTAAATATTAAATAAACACTTCCGACTGATGTTTAAACTAACGTTTAGTTAAAGTTGATGGTATTTAATTGAGTGAGCTAACGACTTGACAAATTTGCCTCCCGCTACTTCTCTTTGACTATATGGAAAATTCCTTGATGCTTCGGTTACTTACAACCCTTGAAGGAGCAGGCGAACGTTTAATTCAACCGCTAGGTCATCATCAGTTGCTGTTGGTGCTGCTGGAACTATCGCTGTTGCTGCTGCTTTCGCGGGGACTTGGTGAGGTGATGCGGCGAATAAATTTCCCTCCTGTTGTGGGGGAATTACTCGCTGGTGTGCTGCTTGGCCCTTCGTTATTTGGTTTGTTGTTTCCAAATTTATACGCTGAGGTTTTTCCCCAAAGCCAACAACAGTCAGATTTGTTATCGGTGGTTTCTTGGTTGGGCGTGCTGTGTTTGTTGGTTGTCACGGGCTTAGAAACTGACCTGAAGTTGATTATTCGCAAGGGTAAAACGGCTTTGCTGATTTCACTCGGCGGAATTGTGATTCCTTTTGTTACCGGATTCGTTCTTGGTTGGTTTTTACCTGAGAGTTTTTTAGCGGATCCCAACAAGCGACTGGTTTTCAGCTTATTTATTGCCACGGCAATGAGTATTTCGGCGGTGCCGGTAATTGCCAAAGTGTTGATGGATTTGAATTTGATTCGCCGCGATATTGGTCAAGTTACTTTGGCGGCAGGAATGACTGATGATACTATCGGCTGGATTTTACTTTCCGTGGTTTCCGGGTTGGCTAGCAGTGGTAAATTTGACTTCGGTACTGTGTTTCGTTCCGTAAGTGCTGCTATCTTATTTTTGGCGATCACCTTTACGATAGGACGGACGATTGTAGACCAAATATTGCGCTGGGTAGATGACAAAGTTGGCGGAGTTACGGCGAGTTTGTCGGTGCTGCTGGTTCTATCTTTTTCGGCGGCGGCTTTTACTCAATATTTAGGTATAGAAGCGGCATTGGGGGCTTTTGTTGTCGGAATTCTTGCCGGACAATCCCGCCGTTTCAGCAGGGAAGCCGGTCATATATTAGAAGTTTTCACGGCTGGGTTTCTTGCGCCGATTTTCTTCGCTTCGGCAGGTTTGAAGGTCAATTTGATCGCTCTTTTAAATCCGCAAACGTTAGTATTTGGTTTGCTTGTTCTCACTGTCGCCTGTGTAGGAAAGTTTACAGGTGCTTATATCGGTTCTCGCGCCGGTGGTTTGAGCCACTGGGAAGGAATGGCAATGGGTTCGGGGATGAATGCTCGTGGAGCAATGGAAATTGTGGTAGCCACGATTGGTTTATCTTTGGGCGTTCTCAATCCCCAAATGTATTCGATTATCCTGATGGTAGCAATTATTACTTCGCTGATGGCTCCACCTCTATTGCGCTGGTCTTTATCAAAGGTGACTATCGGTGAAGAAGAGCGATCGCGTTTGGAGCAAGAAGAACTCGCCAGCCGCAGTTTTATCAAGCAAATACATCGGGTTTTGATACCCACTCGCGGTGGTGCAAATATCCAGCTTGCCGCACAATTAGTTGGCTATATGGCGCACCAAAATCCTTTAGAAATAACACTTTTGCATGCTGCCGATCGGAATAGAGCTAACACGAATCAGACAGCAACAGCTATAGAAGATGCCGCCACTCAAGAAGCTTTTGCTTCTGTCGTTGAAGAAATGCAGCTGCCATTAAATTCCACCCTCCAGAAAAAAACCGAATCGGCATCGAATAAACTTGAAGCTATTATCAATGAAGCTACTAAAGGCTATGACTTAATTATACTGGGAGCATCCGAAAAAACTCTTGCCAAAGATGCACTATTTAATTCATTAATTGACCGGGTAATTCAAGAAGCGCCTTGTGCAACAATGGTGGTTAATTCACACTTAAATGAACCACTAGCAGAAAGTGATAGAATTGCTCAACAACCGTTGAAAAATATTCTCGTCCCCACGGTAGGAACCGAATACAGCAAAAATGCCATAGAAGTAGCAAGTACAATTGCCGCTCAAGCAGGAGCCGTGGTGACAATTGTCAACGTGATTAACTTGCCGCCGATAGAGTATATCCTTTATGAAAGGCGATCGCTAAGTCCGATGAAAGATATTGCCAACGACTTACTCGAACAACAAGCTGTAATTGGCCGTAGTTTAGGTGCTGATGTCAAAACCTGCATTCTCAAAGGAACAAGTCCAGAAATGGAAATTCTTGAATATGCTGCAAATAAAGATTTTGACCTAATTATTCTTGGTAGCAATATCCGCATGGTAACTGGACGGGTTTTCTTTGGGCATCGAGTTGACGCAATTTTGAAAAAAGCTCATTGCCCGGTAGCTGTAATTACTGCACCTTAATTATGGAGTAGGGAGTAGGGAGTAGGGAGTAGGGAGTAGGGAGATGTCTGCGTTCATATATGAAAATATTGCCAGCAACGCTAACTTAACTCTAACTTACGTAAAGCCCCCCTTTTTAAAGGGGGGTTGGGGGGATCTAAAAGCCCCCCTTTTTAAAGGGGG
>CAYMZW010000524.1:0-4821 GCA_964395005.1 uncultured Rivularia sp. | reverse complement strand
TAACTTACCCAGAAGTATATGAAGTTGGTGCTTCCAATTTAGGGCATATCATTCTTTACAATATATTGAATGTTCAGCCCCGCCAGTTGTGCGATCGCGCTTATCTACCGGGTGCGGATTTAACAGAAAAGTTAAGAACGACTCAAACACCTTTGTTTGCGGTAGAGTCAAAGCGAAGTCTAGTTGATTTCGATATTTTAGGTTTTAGCCTCAGTTACGAATTGGGGGCTACCAACATTTTGGAAATGTTGGATTTGGCTGGTATTCCTTTTACCTGGGAAGAAAGATTGCAGGGAGATTACCCGTTGATTTTTGCGGGGGGACAAACTGCTACATCTAATCCCGAGCCTTATGCTGACTTCTTCGATTTTATTGCTCTTGGAGATGGTGAAGAGCTTTTACCTGAGATCGGTTTAATTTTAGAAGAAGGTAAAAAAGCCTTATTAAGCCGTCAGGAATTATTGCTGGATTTGGCACAGGTTCCCGGCGTATACGTACCACAGTTTTACGATATGGCTGCTGACGGTTCGGTTCATCCAAATCGTCCAGATGTGCCCGAGCGGGTTATACGCAGGGTTTCGAGTCCCATCCCGGCTTATTCTATCGGTTTGGTTCCTTATGCGGAAACCGTACACGACCGCTTAACGATTGAAATTCGGCGCGGATGTACCAGAGGCTGTAGGTTTTGTCAACCAGGAATGTTAACTCGTCCGGCGCGAGATGTAGAACCACAGAAAGTTGTGGAAACAATTACAAAAGGGATGCGCCAAACTGGTTACAGTGAATTTTCTCTTTTGTCTCTTTCCTGTTCCGATTATTTAGCTTTAAGTTCGGTAGGAATGGAAATTAAAAATCGTCTTAAAGATGAAAATATTTCCCTTTCTTTACCCAGCCAGCGAGTAGATAGATTTGATGACAATATTGCCAATATTCTTGGTGGAACGCGCAAAGGTGGTTTGACTTTTGCTCCAGAAGCCGGTACGCAAAGGATGCGGGATATTGTTAATAAAGGTTTGACTAATGAAGAATTATTAAGGGGGGTAAAAACAGCTTGGAAACGAGGTTGGGATAAGGTAAAGCTATATTTTATGATTGGCTTACCTGGTGAAACTGATGTTGACGTATTAGGTATTGCTCAAACAGTAAGCTGGCTGAAGCGGGAATGTTGGGCAACAGGTAGAAAACCTGTGAACTTTAACATTACAATTTCCAACTTTACGCCCAAACCCCATACACCATTCCAGTGGCACTCAGTTTCTACTAGCGAATTTAAGCGTAAGCAAGATTTGTTGCGTTCGGAATTTCGTCGAATTCGGGGAGTGAAAGTGAATTTCACCGATGTGCGAATTTCAGCAATGGAAGATTTTGTCGGTAGAGGAGACAGAACTCTTGCGAGCGTGTTACGTCGTGCTTGGGAATTGGGCGCGGGAATGGATTCCTGGTTTGACAATTTGGATAAAGCTTTTGTAGCTTGGGAAAGTGCGATCGCTGAAGCTGGGTTAGATTGGAAATACCGCCAAGTGCTTAGCGGCGAGTGGAATGTGATGCAAGGCAGCAGTGCTGACGAGCGCCTTGATTCGCCACTTCCTTGGGATCATATTGATACGGGGATTGATAAAAAGTGGCTCAAAGAAGATTTGCAACGAGCAATGGAAGCCGCCACCGTACCCGATTGTTCCTTTGACGGTTGCTCGCACTGTGGCGTTTGCGGTACCGATTTTGGTCATAATATTGTGGTTCCACCACCACCCATTCCGGAATTTGCCGGAGACTTTGTTCCTGATACTACTAAGGCTAAAAGACTGCGAGTACGGTTTGGTAAACAAGATGATATGGCATTAGTCGGTCATTTAGATTTAATGAGAGTCTTCGATCGAGCCGTGCGGCGAGCGGGATTACCAGTATCATTTAGCGGTGGGTTTAATCCACAACCCAGGATATCAGTAGCAAATGCTTTACCGTTAGGAGCAACTAGCAGTTCAGAAATTGTAGATTTTGAATTAACTCAACAATTTGATATTGATACTTTCGTACACCATCTGAGTTCTGCATTACCGAACGGCATACCTATATATGATGTAGTGGAGCTAGATTTAAAATCTAAAAGTGCATCCCAACTTCTTGAAACAGCCGAGTATTTGATTACTGTAAGAGTAGATCGAGAAGCAACTTTATCTGAATGGCAAAATTGGATTGATGCAATAATAGCTAAAGAAGAAATTTGGACACAACACAAAACCAAAAAAGGTAAAATCAAAAATGTAAATCTGCGCGAACGTTTGTTTGAGTTAGAGCTTGTCGAAACAGTAAAAATCGAAACAAGCTATAACAATGCTGTCAAGTTGCGTTATTTGGGAGCTTGTCGCAATGATGGTACGTTATTGCGTCCGGAACAAATTCCATTTATGCTTGAATCTGTAACAACAACAGAATTCAATCTGCTGCACATACATCGGAGCAAGCTAATCTTGGCATTTTAATAATTAGGGAGCAATTAGTAGTTGTCAAAATTGCCCTCTAATTTAACTTCAACCTTCTTAATTGATTTTTGACGACCTTGCGCTAGAATTATATGAAGAGAAATTATAAGAGCGCTGCAACGGAACGAATTGATTCACTACCCGCTATGTACGGGGCGTTAAAGCAATAATATTTTAAAGTGCAACGGAGGCGATACTGGGGTATTATCTCAGATAAAGCCAACAGCATCCGCAGAGAAGTCTCTTTAAAGGCGTTGTTTGCAATTACTTTGCAGTGAATCAGTTCCTACTCGTAGCAGCTTCTCGTGGTTGCTTCTCTCACAATTCGTAATGGCGGAAATAGTAGAGCAAGCTCGAATTTTCCGGCTAACAAGGTTCGGATATGTAGAGTCGCATAGGCAGTAAAAATTACCACTTACGGGTTAACTTTTAAAGTCTACTTTGAGATGGCAAGGAAGTATGCATCTCTACTCTCGAAAAGCTCGCGCAGTCAATCAGCGTGTTAAGAAGAGACGTAGTTTCATACTCGCGAGGATATTTTAGGTAATAATGCCCGATTATTAGAATAATAATAACCGACGAGTTGCGCGAGAATGTAAAAAAGTAAAGTAAAAAAGTAAAATTGTCATTGCTTTTTTACCTGAGCTATTAATTAGTAAGGGAAAGGTGTAAAAATTGACCCTTAATGGGCGATTTTATTGATTAGAACATTCAACAGTTTTGATATCGGAGTTGCGTAAACGCAATTCAAGAAGCGATTTAGCTCGTGTTTCTTTGAGCTTTGATTAAGTGCAATTTTATTACAGCAGCGCCTTGGAAGGAGGAGACAGGGTAGATTGATGAAAAAAACTCCTCTCCTGCGGATTTGAGCTGCCAATTTTTGAGGAAATTGAATGCCGAAACAAATTATCATCGCCGAACAGCATCAAATTGCTGCGGTGTTCTCTGAAGATCAAATACAAGAACTTGTCGTAGCTACTGGCCATCACCAAATTGGTGATATTTATTTAGGGGTCGTAGAAAATGTATTGCCTGGGATAGATGCGGCCTTTGTTAATATAGGCGACCCGGAGCGTAATGGTTTTATTCATGTAACTGATCTCGGACCACTAAGGTTAAGACGTTCGTCAGCAGCAATCACCGAGTTATTAACACCACAACAAAAAGTGTTAGTCCAAGTGATGAAAGAGCCGACGGGTACAAAAGGACCGAGGCTTACAGGTAACATTACTTTACCGGGGCGCTACGTAGTATTGATGCCTTACGGACGAGGCGTTAATTTATCCCGCAGAATCAGGAACGAAAACGAACGAAACCGTTTGAGAGCCCTAGCAATCTTAATTAAACCTGCTGGAATGGGTTTATTAATTCGTACTGAAGCGGAAGGTAAACCCGAAGAAGCTATTATTGAAGACTTAGAAATTTTGCAAAAGCAATGGGAATCAATTGGCGAACAGGCTCAAACCAGCCGTGCGCCAGCCTTGCTCAACCGCGATGACGACTTTATTCAGCGCGTTTTACGGGATATGTACGGTGCCGATGTAAATCGGATTGTTGTTGACTCCAGTACTGGTTTAAAGCGAGTAAAGCAGTATTTACAGAATTGGAGCGGCGGACAGGTACCCCAAGGTTTATTGATCGACCACCACCGCGATCGCACAGCAATTTTAGAATATTTCCGGATCAATGCTGCGGTTAAAGAAGCTCTGAAACCAAGAGTAGACTTACCTTCTGGTGGTTATATTATTATTCAACCCACCGAAGCATTAACGGTCATAGATGTCAACTCGGGTTCGTTTACTCGTTCGGCTACAGCAAGAGAAACCGTATTGTGGACAAACTGCGAAGCCGCCACGGAAATAGCACGTCAGTTACGTTTGCGTAATATTGCTGGAGTGATTGTCGTTGATTTCATTGATATGGAATCGCGGCGAGATCAGTTACAGGTTCTCGAAAATTTTAATAAAGCCCTGAAATCGGATAAAGCTCGTCCTCAAATTGCTCAGTTAACTGAATTAGGTTTGGTAGAGCTTACTCGTAAACGTCAAGGTCAAAATATTTACGAGCTTTTCGGAGAAACTTGTCCTACCTGTGGAGGTTTAGGGCATATCGTACATTTACCAGGGGAAAACGAATCCAGAGTCGCACAACCACCAGTAGAAGTACCAGATCGTGTAGTACCTTTGCCCCAAAGAGAACCTCGTTTGTCTGCTCCTCGATTAAGCTCCCAGTCCGAAGTGGTAGATGGATTTGCAGATGCGGATGAAGGTGATGGAGATTTTACAAACTTAAACTTAATCAATCATCCAAGCTATCAAGAATTAGGCGATCCTAATAAACG
>CAYMZW010000523.1:0-4828 GCA_964395005.1 uncultured Rivularia sp. | reverse complement strand
AAATAAGCGAGATACCAGAGGCGCTCGAAAGTTTGTCAAAATTGAAAACACTAGATTTACGGGGAAATCCGCTTCCTATTTCACCAGAGATTTTAGGATCTCCTGGTAATGTTGGTTCAGTTAAAGAAATTTTCAATTACTTGCAATTACTCCGTAGCGGTGAAGCGCTTCCACTCAACGAAGCCAAACTCTTACTCATCGGACAAGGTAGCGTCGGCAAAACATCCCTCATCCAGCGACTAATCCACAATAAATACGATAAAAATCAACCCCAAACCGACGGACTCAATCTAGAAACTTGGAACATTCAGGTAAATAGCAAAGATATCCGCCTCAATGTTTGGGACTTTGGCGGACAGGAAATTTATCATGCCACCCATCAGTTTTTTTTAACTAAGCGTAGCCTCTATCTCCTAGTATGTAATTGTCGCACCAGCGAAGAAGAAAACCGCATCGAATATTGGCTCAAACTAATCGAAAGTTTCGGTGGAAAGTCCCCCGTGATTATCGTTGGCAACAAAAAAGACGAACAACCCCTCGACATCAACCGCAAGGCATTACGGGATAAATACCCTAACATCCAAGCCATTATCGAAACCTCCTGTCAAGACAATATCGGCATTGATGAACTTCGCACTGCTATTTTCCAGCAAATCGCCAAACTCAAAGAAGTCTACGATCTTCTACCCCTGACATGGTTTGAGGTTAAACAACAACTCGAAGCCATGACTGAAGACTTCATCACCTACAACCAATATATTGGCATCTGCTACGAAAACCAGATTCGGGAACAACAAAACCAAGAGCAACTGATCGATCTGCTGCATCGACTTGGTTTAGTTCTTAACTTCCGCGAGCATCCCATCCTTAAAGATACCAACGTTCTCAAACCCTACTGGGTGACAGAAGGCGTTTACGCCCTCCTAAGTGATGAAAACCTCAAAACTAAAGCCAAAGGCATTTTCACTGCCTCCGATCTCACCCGCATCCTCAATCAAGAGCGATATCCTACCCAGCATCACCGCTATCTGATCGGGCTGATGAAAGAGTTTGAGCTTTGCTTTGAATTAGATTGTAAACCACCACAATTCCTGATTGCGGGACTTTTACCCAAAGATCAACCAGACGAAACAGAACTAGAAGGCGAAACCCTAGAATTTCAATACCATTACAAAGTTCTCCCCGAAAGCATCATTTCTCGCTTCATCGTCAAAAACCACGAAAAAATTCATAACCAAATCTATTGGCGCAGTGGTGTAATGCTGCAATATCAAGAAAATAACGAAATCTATAACATTGCTCGCATCAAAGCCGATCCTGAAGACAAAAAAATCTTCATCACCATTAGCAAACACAAAGAAACCCGTCGCTTATTTCTCGGTATTATCCGGGATGTCTTTCAAAAAATCCATAACACCCTTCCCAATCTTGAAATCACCGAATGGGTTCCCGTGCCTGGCTATCTAAAACACCCGCCCCTGGACTACCAAGAACTCCTCGGACTCGAATCAATGGGTGAACTTGAACATACAATTGGTAAACTCAGAACAAAAATCAATCTCCGTCAACTTTTAGATGGTTATGAACCCCTAGAATCCCGCCGAAAATCACAAAAAGGAGATCGTGATTTAGATGATAGGACTGCATACGAAGATATGCGAGATATTGCTAAACTAGCTGTCAGCAGAGAAATTAAAATTAATAATAATAATAAAGCCGAGGCAAACGCTATGTCAGAAAATCCTCAATTCACAAACAACTTTCAAAACCCAAACATCGCCAACTTTGCCAACGAAGTCAAAGACAACGCCAGTCAGCAAGCCTCTAACTTCACCCAAACAAGCGGTGCAAACATCACCGAAATTCTGCAACTAATCAGCAACCTGCGCCAAACTGCCGCCCAATTCCCACCAGAAACCCGCGACGACATGATCATTGATATTGATGATGTAGAAGCAGAAATTCAAAAACCAGAACAAGAACGCAGTGTACCTAAGTTAAAAAAGCGTCTACTAGCTTTACTGACTGCTGCTAGTGTAACTGCTGTGCCGATAGCAGGTATGACAGACTTTGCAAACAATGTTATGGAAATAGGAAGCAAATTAGGCATAGAACTACAACTTCCTTCTGGTAAATAAACTACTTATGCCGGTCGTAATGACAAATCTCCGTTACGTAAGTCCTATTAGAAAGCAACATAAATAAGAAGACGAAAGACATAGAAACAAATTTTGCTGTTTATCTGCGGTTTCACAATGAATATCCTCCGCAAACTACATTTGACGCATTTACTCCGAAAGTTAAGTTTTTTTGTCCTGCTAATATCTACAGCAGTAACGCTTTTAGTGTGGAACTTTAATGTAATATCCGCTAATACTCAAAGCTCGCAATCGTTTAAATGGAATAACGTCAATATTCAGGGGATGGGTTACGTTACGGGAATGGCGATTAGCGGAGCTAAACCCCTCCGGGGTAACGCTCCTGTAAAACCGAATGATGTGTACGTTCGCACGGATATTGGTGGTGCTTATCGCTTCGATCGCAAGAATAAGAAGTGGTTGCCTTTAATGGATATGTTTGATAGCAATTTTTCGGGTGGAAGTATAGGTGTTGAAAGCATCGCTATCGATCCGCAGAAGCCACAAAATGTATATGCTGCGGTAAATCATAAAGGCTCAATTATTACTGAAGGTGACACTAAAAAGTACACATATTCCGGTGAAGTAATAGTTTCTCAAGACAGGGGAAATACTTGGAAAACGACTGGTTTGGGTAAAAAAGATGTCTTTATGGGACCTAACCAGAAATATCGTTCGGATACAGGGGAAAGGTTAGCGGTAGATCCAAATAATAGCGAGATAGTTTATTTTGGTTCTCGTAGGGATGGATTGTGGAGAAAAAACGGAAACCAAGAATGGACGCAGGTTGATGGAGGATTACCATCTGCAAAAAGTTTACCAAAATACAATAAATCTAACGGTAAAGAAAATAAAGATTTACCTGGTTTTACCTTTGTAACTTTTGATGCCAGAACTGGAAAAACCGATCGAGCTACTCAAACTATATATGTAGGAGTTCACGGGAAAGGTGTATGGCAGAGTAAAGATGCTGGTAAATCGTGGCGTAATATTGCCGGAGGAAAAGATCCCTTACGCGCAACGGTTGCTTGTGACGGTACGCTTTATGTCAGTTTTGGAACCTATGCCAAAAGTAAAACTGGTGGAGTTCGTAAATATAAAAACGAAAAATGGACTGATATCACTCCTGACGGTACTAAAAGAGTTTATTCTGCCGTAGCAGTACCGGATAATAATCCTAATAAAGTAACAGCAATTTCTGACAAATACCTTTATCGTTCCCAAAATGGTGGTAATACTTGGAACAAACAAACCATGTACATGGGCGCTTACGATGCGAATTATCCCAAAGATAAAGTCAATCCATCGGCTCCCAAATACTATCAATCTTATGCTGGAACTGGTGCATCGGTAGTAGTTTTCGATCCAGCGAATCCCAAACAAGTATGGTGGACAAACGGTTGGGGTGTTGCTCGTACCGACGATATAACAGCCAAAGAGCCGAACTTTAAATGGCTGATGAACAACTTAGAAGAACTTGATAGTAACATCGTGCGAGTTCCACCTGTTCCCAAATCTCAAGGAGGAGCAGATTTAATCAGCGCAGTACAAGACATGATTGGTTTTCGTCATGTCAACCGTTACAAAGTACCCGACGAGAAAATTAATCCAGTAAATATAGATGTAAATCCAGATTTTAAATGGGCTAACCCCGACTGGAAAAAATATCCTCAGCCGTTTCCTCACGTAGCGGGAGCAACGGGTATGGATTATGCTTACAAAAAACCAAAAAATGCTGCCTTTGTAGGTTTTCATCAATGGCAAGGATTTTACCCGATACATGGTTATACCAAAGATAACGGTAAAACTTGGCAGGCTTTCGAGTCGGTACCTACAGAATATATGTGGAAAAAGGAGAAATCGAAGCGAGAGAAAACCGTTGCAATGGGCGGACAAATAGCCATGTCCCCTACTAATCCAAATAACATGGTTTGGTCGCCGACTTGGGGACCATTAACTCACTATACTATGGATGGTGGTAAAACTTGGAAAATAGCGCGTAATTTAGACCACGAGCCGAAACCCGAACCTTTCGATCCTAATAACGACAAACACACCCACTACGATGCATTACCTAAATCCTGGGCAAACAGCATTAATCCATACTTAAGTTCCTATATTTTGGCAAGCGATCGCCAAGATCCTACTGGTAAAACTTTTTACTATTACGACGGTTGGACATTTTATTATAGTAACGATGGTGGCGCTAATTGGAGAAAGGGAGCATCCGGAAAATTACCTACATGGAAAGTACGTCCGGCGATAGTTGCTAATCCTACAAAACAAAATGATGTATGGATGAGTTTTGCTCGTAACCGTGAAGATGTTGAAGGAAATAAACTATATCGTTCTACTGACGGGGGTAAAACCTTTAATACAATTTCATCTGTAGATACCTGCGAATTCGTCACCTTTGGTAAAGGTGATTCAGATCAAAATCCCTACATTTATATATTTGGAAGAGTTGCAGGTGCAAAGAAAGATGCCGTGTATATTTCCAAAAACATGGGTCAAACTTGGAAGCAAATTAGCAACCCAGACGTGCAACAATTCCCTGGAATAACTTGGTTAGAAGGAGATATGCGACAATCCAATTTAGTTTATGTAGCTTTAACAGGTCGCGGTATTATGGTGGGGGAACAGTGAACAGTGAACAGTGAACAGTGAACAGTGAACAGTGAACAGTGAAC
>CAYMZW010000522.1:0-4846 GCA_964395005.1 uncultured Rivularia sp. | reverse complement strand
CGTTCGCGGGCTTGGAAATAAACATCGGGATTTTGTGCAGTACCGCGCAAAACTGGATTATCCGGAGTTAAAGCGCGGTTTCGGTGGGCAAATACTAATTCATCATCAATTAAAGCCTCCAAATCTTCTTTTTGTAAAAGTTCTACCTTTTGAATTTCATGGGAAGTGCGGAAACCGTCGAAAAAGTGCAGAAATGGAACTCTTGCTTTGAGAGTCGCAGCTTGAGCAATCAGAGCAAAATCGTGTGCCTCCTGTACAGAAGCCGAACACAACATCGCGAAACCCGTAGCGCGAGCCGCCATTACATCACTTTGATCGCCAAAAATCGATAGAGCATGAGTAGCCAGGGAACGCGCTGCAACATGGATAACGGCGCTGGTGAGTTCCCCGGCAATCTTATATAAATTGGGAATCATCAACAGCAAACCTTGAGATGCAGTGAAAGTAGTAGTCAGCGAACCCGTTTGCAGGGCACCATGCACCGCAGCCGCAGCACCACCTTCGCTTTGCATCTCAACCACGCTCGGGATGGTACCCCACAAATTGCGATTACCCGCAGCAGCCCAAGCATCAGCCCATTCCCCCATCGAAGAAGAAGGAGTAATAGGATAAATCGCAATAACTTCATTTAAGGGGTAAGCAACCCGAGCAACCGCTTCATTTCCATCAATTGTTGCGAACTTGTTCATAGTTAAATTAAAAGAATTGGGAATGGGGATTGGGATTGGGGATTAGGAAATTGGTAATTGGTAACTCAAAGTTTTATCTTAAATATGTTATTAAAAAGCACTGTATAAGTCAGGTATGCGTATCATTTATTAAAATTGATGTACCTATTAACTATTACCTCTTATAACCCTGATATACCAATATCTCATTCTCAGGAATAGCAATATTTCGTACTTATTACGTTTTGTACTCAACGAGTGAAAAGTTTGATATCAAAGGCAATAATATTATTTACTAAAAAAATAAGGGTATAGGTTCGGGTAATTTTATTCTTATTATTTAATGATTAAAATATCTCAGTACATCTTCCGTTGAAGCTCGTTCCCAGGCTCAGACTGGAAAAACCGATTAGGAGGCTCTGCCTCCAGGCTTTAAAACGTATTCGGAGGCAGAGCCTCCGTAAAATGCATTACAAGGTAGAACCTTGTAACGAGAAAAAGGAGAAAAATCCGAAAATATGCCAGTTACGATAGTGACATATAGGAATATCAGCCTTTATTTGCAATACGATATATCTATATACATGAGAGAGAAGTCTTTCACCAATTTAATGAATCCGCTAAAAGGCGGTTACAAAAAAGTGAATACAGGCGATTAAACGGAAATATATTCTGAAGAATAAAAAGTAAACAAACGATACATATTTCATTTAGCTGGCGGTTGAAACCGCAACTACATAAGCAAAGTCCACCTACGTGGACTAATTTAACTAATAGTTGTAAACGTCCGTGTTTTTATCGCGAGACGAATGCAATTGTAGTACGAAACTTTTTCCAATTCAAATACGATTCTGTCTGCTAAGAGAAGTAGTTATTAACAACTGCTTCTAATGTAGAAACGATTACACAAACAACAAAAACTATTTTTTTAAGGTTAATAATCATGAAATTCTCCATTGCTTCCTTAATCTCCATTGGCTTCGCTTGTACCGTTGCAGTTACCGCACCTATGAGTGCTTCCGCTCAAGAAAAACCCCTTAACTACTTTGGTGTGGGTGCTTCAAATCGCGGTGCAGCATTTGAAAGCAAACTTTCGATCAACAATCGTTTTTCAGTACGCCCGATGGCAACAACCAAACTGTTTGAAGAAGGCGATCGCCACGCTACTATATACGTACCAGTTACCTACGATTTCGGTCAAACTGACGGTGGATTGCGCCCATTTATCGGTGCAGGTGCTGGCGTAACTACTGAGAATACGCAGTTTGGTGGCGTTTTAACTACTGGTGCTGACTATCGTATCAACAAACGTCTCACCGCAGTAGGCAGTGTAAACCTGGGATTATTTGAAGATAATAGAGACTTCACCGCAGTTTTGGGTGTAGCAACTAATTTTAATCAGTAATTGAATGGGTAATGGGTAATGGGCAATAGGTAATGGGTAATAGAAATTATTAAACCTACTTTTAACTCTTTACTAATTGCCAATTACCAATGCCCAATCCCTAATTACTGTAAAACTTGTTGTAACAAATACTGGCTAACTAAGAATTATTCAACTATATTGTTGAAACTCTAATTTATGATCAGAAATGAAAAGTTATCAGTTATTGCATAGAAAGTTAAATCCTTTCTTGAAAAGATTTATTTATTTTCTTGCATCTATTACTCTGTATTTTTTACTTACTATTGTTCCTTTTTCACCAACTTACGCTCAAGCACCTGCTCCCACACCTACACCAACTCCTACTGCCGCTGCCATAAATCAAGGGGCACTTGTAGAGCTTGGAGGAGAAGAGCTTTTCAAAATTCGCGCTGGAGTCGGAGCATTTTCTCCCGAAGAGCGTGCTATCGCGGTAAACAATCGTATTCTCAAGCTTGCGGAAGATCCTACAATTGCGGTAGAAAGAATTAGAATTGACGACAAACCTTCAACTACTAATTTAACTGTCAACAACCGTGTACTGTTAACTATAACAGATGGAGATGCTCGCGCTGCCGACGAATCTCGACGGGAATTAGCAAGAAACTATCAACAAAAAATTCAAAACACAATAACTCAATATCGCATAGAGCGCAGCCCAGACTACATTCGTCAAGGAATATTTAATAGCGCGATCGCAACTGCTCTTCTTGTCGCAACTCTTATTCTATTTGCTATAGTCTTTCCCTGGCTTTATCGAAAAGTAAATAATTTACAAAGTACGCAATTTCCAACAATAAGAATTCAAAACTTTGAATTATTCACAGCTACCCGAATTTCTCAATTATTAATATCTTTACTCAAATTACTGAGATTTTTATTAACTTTGGGCGCACTTGTAATATACGTACCCTTGGTAATGAGTTTCTTCCCTTGGACAAGACAAATTAGTTTAAGAGTATTTAGATATTTTTTACAAACAGTAGAAACTTCTTGGGAAGGATTTCTTAGCTATTTACCTAATCTTTTTGCATTAAGCATTATTCTTTTCCTTAGTTACTACTTGATTAAATTAATGAGAAATTTCTTTACTTCTATAGGTAATGGGAATTTAACTTTTCAAGGATTTTATCAAGAATGGGCAGAACCTACCTTCAAATTATCGGTATTCTTAATAGTTATACTAGCAGCAGTAATTGCTTTTCCTTATTTACCGGGTTTTGGATCTCCAGCATTTCAAGGAATATCGCTGTTTTTAGGTTTACTTTTATCTTTGGGTTCTAGCGTCGTAGTAGCCAACGTTGTCGCCGGAGTTATTTTAATTTACACTCGCGCTTTTCAAATTGGAGACAGAATAAAAATTGGTGATGCAATTGGTGACGTAGTAGAAAAAACTTTATTTGTAACTCGCATTCGCACCGTGAAAAACGTCATAATTACGCTTCCTAATACCAGCGTTTTTACCAATCAAATAATTAACTATACCGCTGCCGAACTCGATCCCAATCAAGCTCCATTAATCTTACATACCACCATAACTTTAGGTTATGACGTACCTTGGCGAAAAGTACATCAAGTATTAGTTGACGCAGCTAAATCTACGACACATCTTCTTTCCGATCCAGAACCTTTTGTTTTGCAAACTAGTTTAGATGACTTTTATGTAAGTTACGAATTAAATGCTTTTACTCGCAATCCGAGTATAATGGCTCGCATTTATTCAGAATTGCATCAAAATCTTCAAGATAAATGCAACGAAGCAGGAATAGAAATTCTTTCACCACATTATTCAGCAGTGAGAGACGGCAGCCAAATTACAATTCCAGAAGATTATCTTCCCAAAAATTATACGACACCAGGTTGGGGAATTTTTCCTCAAGGAAGCATACTTGACTTATTAAAAAATAAGACTAATAATTCAAATTTGAATCAAACGAAAGAAGGTAAAGAGTAATTTTTTAGATTAATAAATTGTAGGGTGCGTTATCGCAGAGCGGGTAACGCACCATCTTTATAGCTTAAATTAGACTTGCTTAATTCATTGTCAAATAAAAAATTGCATAATCTACAACAACTCGCTATTTTAAAAAGAATGCTTTTGGATACTTTAGTTTTACAGAAAGGAGTTTATATTACATTTTGACTTTCTTATATTCAATCCAAAATGCAAAATCGAAATATCTAACAGGGCATTAACTCTTATTCTTAACTAAATAAAAATGACAAGTTCACTTACAAATATTCAACGCTGGCTCGCCGATCCTACTGTTAGCAGATTAATTGAAGTTGCCATCGGAATTGTAATTATTGCATTGGTTTTCCGGTTTATTAGTCAATCTTTATCGCGCTATATTCAAGACACCGATACCCGTTACCGTACCCGTAAAGCCATTAATTTTATGGGATACATAACAATGCTGCTGTTTGCAGTTTTTATATTTAGCGATCGCCTTGGACAATTTACTGTTATCTTCGGTGTTGTCGGTGCGGGTATCGCTTTTGCGCTACAAGAAGTAATCGGTAGTTTTGCTGGTTGGGTGGCAATTTCTTTAGGTCAATTTTACAAGCCAGGGGATAGAGTACAGTTAAACGGTATCATGGGCGATGTCATTGATATCAGCATTTTACGAACCACTTTAATGGAATGTGGCAATTGGGTGAAAGCTGATTTGTATAACGGACGTATTGTCAGAATAGCTAACAGTTTTGTATTCAAAGAACCCGTATATAATTACTCCGCAGACTTTGCTTTTCT
>CAYMZW010000521.1:0-4850 GCA_964395005.1 uncultured Rivularia sp. | reverse complement strand
TGGCGATACAAATTTGTTGGAAGGAGAAATAACTGATGTCGATGCAGCCAATATTGAGGTTATTACCAAAGCTGGACTGAAAATCATTGTTAAACGCGATTCATATACTCCCACCGGCGTATCCCAAGATGTAGTATTAAGCGTGCGCCCCGAAAAAATACAGCTTTCTTTATACAAACCTAGCGTCCAAAATAACTGTTTTGAAGGACGTTTAGTTAACATCATGTATTTAGGAACTCATGTTAATTATGTTGTTGAATTAACACCTCTTTTACGTATTGTTGTGATGCAGCCCAGCACATTTGGAATGTTGCCAGATCCCGAAACACCAATTTATGCTTGGTGGGCAGAAGATGATTGTTTGGCTTTAAAACAGTGAGCAGTTAACAGTGAACAGTGAACAGTAGAAGAGATAAAAGAAATATTCGATTAAAAAATATTCTTGATATATCTGAAGGAAAAAGAGAACACAATCTAAAATCTAAAATCCAAAATCCAAAATTTAAAAATAGATGATTAGAAGAAGAGAATTTTTAACAGGGTTAGCTGCACTTTCTGGATTAACAACTGCAAGTTGTGGTTGGAGATTGGGTAATGTAAGAGCCACTTCTCCTCTAGCTGGTGCGCTTGATGAATTGCATCTTTATACTTGGACTCAATACACCGATAATAAATTATTAAAAACTTTTAGCGCTCAAACAGGTATCAAAGTTCTTGCAGATGTATATGATGCCAATGAGGTAATGCTTGCTAAATTACAAGCCAGCGGTGGCGGTACTTATAGCCTGATTTATCCATCCGATTACGTAGTACAAAAGATGGTAAAAAAAGGATTATTAAAGCAGATCGAACCAGAGCGTTTAAATGGCTTAGATAATTTGTTTTCCCGGTTCAAAAATCCCGAATATGACCAAAATAATACTTATAGCGTTCCTATGAGTTGGGGTACTACAGGCTTTATTTACAATTCCGAAAAATTAGACACTCCTCCGGAAGATTGGGATTATCTTTGGCAAAATCAAAAAAAACTTTCTAAACGAATCACTTTACTTAATGATGCGCGAGAAGTGATTGGCGGCGTTTTAAAGATGTTAGGTTATTCTTATAATTCAAAGAATCAAAAACACATCGAAGAAGCTTACGAAAAACTACAAATTTTAAAATCCGATTTAGCCGCTTTTAGTACCGATGCATGGCGAAATCAAATCATGTCTGGGGATTTACTTTTAGCAATGTGTTATTCATCAGATGCTTTTGGGATAACTAGAGAAAATCCCAAATTTAAATACGTAACACCCAAAAGTGGTTCATCTTTATGGACAGATACAATAGCGATTCCCACAACAACCAGTAATATCGATGGTGCCTATGAATGGATTAACTTTATGTTAAAGCCAGAAGTCGCAGCCCGCATGAGTCAACGTTTAGGTGTTGCAACTCCAAATCGCGCTGGTTTTGAATTATTGCCCAAAAAAATCCAAAACAATCCAACTTTATTTCCACCTGAAGAAGTGTTAGAAAAATGCGAACGTTTAAGCCCTGTTGGTGAATTTGAAGAAGTCTACCAGCGTTATTGGACTCAATTAACAAGTGGATAATTTGAGTTAGGAGTTAGGAATTCGTAGTTAGGAGTTAAGAGTTAAGAGTTAGGAATTAAGAGTTAGTAGTTAGGAGTTAAGAGTTAAGAGTTAGGAATTATCATCTTTTATCGTTTACAATCAAAACCCATCAGGGACTGCAAGTCCCTGGCTAATAGCTCAATTCCATTAAAATGGACTAAAAAATCAACTCCTAACTCCTAATTCCTAACTCCTAATTCCTAACTCCCAACTCCTAATTCCTAACTCCTAATTCCTAACTCCTAATTCCTAATTCCTAACTCCTAATTCCTAATTCCTAACTTTTTACTTCATGACTACCCAAATTCAAAATTCCCAACCGAATTATCCGAATATCAAACGAAAATCTACACAAAACTGGTTTCAAGCTTTAGTATTATTAGCACCTGCTGGCCTAGCGCTTTTATTATTATTAGTCTTACCAACACTGATAATTATTCAATTAAGCTTTGTACCGGGAATTAGACCTGGAGATATTGTAAATCCCAGTGGCTTTGAAAATTATTTAAGTATCTTAGAACCTGTTTATTTACAGGTAATCAAACGCTCTTTACTTTTAGCTTTAGCTACTACAGTTATTTGTTTATTTATAGGTTTTCCGGTTGCATTTTGGATTGCGCGGATGGCACCGAAACGATGGCGAAATCTGCTACTTTTGGCTTTTATTTTGCCTTTATGGACTTCCTCTTTACTTCGTTCTTATGCTTGGATTACAATTCTACGTCCCACAGGTTTACTTAATACTCTATTAGCAAATTTAAATTTACCAACTTTAGATTTACTTAACAGTACTCAAGCCGTATTAATTGGTATGAGCTACAATTTGCTGCCTTACATGGTTTTGATTTTATATGCTTCCTTAGAAAAATTAGATAAACGGTTACTCGAAGCAGCATCCGATTTAGGAGCAAATTCCATACAGGTGTTCGCGAAAGTTACCGTACCTCAAGTTTTTCCCGGTATTGCTGCTGCTTCGATGCTGGTATTTATCACTGGTTTGGGAGATTACGTTAATCCTGAATTACTTGGTGGTGCAGCGAGTATGACAGCTGCGCGGTTAATTTACAATCAGTTTCTTGGCACTGCTCAAAATTGGGGTTTTGGTTCCGCTTTGAGTACGGTATTGATTTTACTAGTAAGTTTGGCGATCGCCTTTTTAATTAAGTTTGGTGAGGGCGCACCCGAAAGGTAATTTTTTGAAAATCTGCTTCAAATTGCATTCAATTAACTTGAATGCACTTTTAACATAAACTCAATTTCTTAAAGCTTGTTGAGAATGATGGAGCATATCAGATTTAGTCAAGAAACGCATTTATTCACTATCCAAATAACAAACAATTTATTAAATCATTTTATAAATCATTTATTGCTGAAAATTGATAGTTGAATAACGACTAATTCAAGAAGTTAATTATTTTTTTATATTCATTATTATTTTTGTTTTAGTAATTCGATTTTTAAAATATATGTAAGTATAAATGCTCAAATAAATTTATCAACATTGATTTATAAAATAAATCTTAAATTATTCCCTTAAAAGTTGTATGCGCCAACGAATTTATTAGAATAGCGTATGAAACTAAACATATATATGTGTAGTCTCAAAGCTTGATGCTTATAAAATGTCCTCTATACCAGCATCAACCTAAAATATTACGGCGTTGCAAAAATGCTAATATAGTTTTCCGTTTCAAAAAAAATATTTGATACGGTATCCCGTTTGTTATTGAAGATCTAGCAGCATGATGAAGTAATTGCTTTAAAAAAGACCATTGCTACATTGATAACTGCTCGGTGATTCTAAAGGCTGAAAATAGTTTAAATTTGTACGTCTTTAGTTAGAGTGTAAAAGTAAATTACTACGCTATGCCTAAAAGAGTGAAAGGTAATAAAGCAGATTTAAAGCTTTTCCTTTTACTAGTTCGCCGTGCAAAAAAACAAAATTTAAATTTATTGGAGTTACCATGTCAGAATTAATTCAATCAGTTTTAGATAGTACGGAGAAAAGCGATTTTCGATCTTTTTTAAGCGATTTACGCCAGCAGGAAAATAGCTATTTACTGCGTAACGATATACTCAGTGCTTATAGCGACTATTGTTCAAAAGATAAAAAATCCGAGGAGTTTTATACGGATTCTAATTTAAGTAAACTAATTTACTATACTCAAGAAATTATTCGAGAAGAAGAAAGCTTTTGTTTTATTATTCGTCCTAAAATTGCTTCTCAAGAAGTCTTCCGCTTGACGGCTGACTTAAATATTGAGAATATGACGACCAAAGAATTATTGAATGTACGCGACCGTTTTGTTAATAAATATAATCCCCAAGAAGGCGATTTATTAGAGCTTGATTTTGCTCCTTTTTATGATTACTCTCCACAAATTCGCGACCCAAAAAATATTGGTAAAGGGGTAGAATTTCTTAACCGCTATCTTTCAAGTAAATTATTTGCAGACTCTAAACATTGGCTAGAAAGTTTATTTAGTTTTTTACAGCTACATCAATATAATGGCGTTCAACTGTTAATTAATAGTAGTTTAAAATCTCAGCAGCATTTTTCCCAACAACTTAAGAAAGCTATAGATTTTGTAGGCAGCCGTGCTAAAGAAGAATCTTACGAAAGTTTTCGCTTTCAGTTGCAAACTATGGGTTTTGAACCCGGTTGGGGTAATACAGCTGCTCGCGTTTTGGAGACTCTAAATATTCTTGACGAATTAATGGATTCTCCAGATCCTCAAACCTTAGAAGCTTTTATCTCGCGGATTCCGATGATTTTTAAAATCGTCTTGGTGTCTTCTCACGGTTGGTTTGCTCAGGAAGGAGTATTAGGTCGTCCGGATACTGGTGGGCAAGTAGTTTACGTTCTCGATCAAGCTAAAAACTTAGAAATACAACTTCAAGAAGATGCACAATTAGCTGGTTTAGAATCATTAAACGTTGAGCCGAAAGTTATTATATTAACTCGTCTGATTCCTAACAGCGACGGTACTCTTTGTAATCAACGTTTAGAGAAAGTCCACAGTACTCAAAATGCTTGGATTTTACGAGTTCCGTTCCGGGAATACAACAAGAATATGACTCAAAACTGGATTTCCCGGTTTGAAATTTGGCCTTATTTAGAAACTTTTGCTATTGATGCAGAAAAAGAACTATTAGCGGAGTTTCAAGGCAGGCCAGATTTAATTGTTGGCAACTATACCGACGGTAATTTGGTTGCATTTTTACTGTCGC
>CAYMZW010000520.1:0-4867 GCA_964395005.1 uncultured Rivularia sp. | reverse complement strand
ATTTAAAGTACGATTATCTCAGGACTTACGCACTCGCTACGGTTTTTCAGCGTTTGAGATTGTAGGTTGGGTTATTTGCTTTTATTATTTAAGGTTGAATTACACAATGTATATAGCGTCGTAACCCAACATATTTAACTGCCAGGGCATTTAAGTATATTAAAAAATAAGCAGGCAACTTAGATGTTTGCTGCTCAAGCTTTACCAAATCCTCGCCGCTTCAATAGTCTATTTTTAATTTTTTCCACCGATAATAACCGGCTTTTACTTTGTCTAAAGAATATCTTACCACGTAATTTCACCGATTAAACCTTAAATATTTAAAGTACGATTATCTCAGGACTTACGCACTCGCTACGGTTTTTCAGCGTTTGAGATTGTAGGTTGGGTTATTTGCTTTTATTATTTAAGGTTGAATTACACAATGTATATAGCGTCGTAACTAAAAATATTTAGGGGAATCGATCCAGCTATATTTTGCAGTACAAACTTGATTGTAGGTAGGATTAGACGCTTTTATTATTTAAAGTTGAATTACAGAATGTATATAGCGTCTCCTTCCCAACATTTTTAATCTGAGCAAAGATATTTTTATTTATCCATTTTAGATGGTGTTGGCTTACGACATCACCCGACGAAATTCTCGCAATCATAATCGTTTGACTTTGGAGTAATACCCAACCTACAAATAAAAAAGCCATATTAGCATCAAGTCTTAAAGACGCTACCCGCAATACTTCTAAAGGCGAATATCAAAAAATAAAGCACGCTGCAAAGCTTTTAGAAATATTAGATGTCGAAAAAGTACGTCAAGCTTCCGGTTATTGTAATCTTTTATCTGAAACTTTGGAAGCTATGATGACTGAGTAAATATAGTTCATATTTATACCTTTAAATTCAATTGATATTGATACTTATCAACCTGAAGAAAACGATAGAAAAGCTTTGATATCAGGCTTAACTATCGTTATTATCTGACTTAATGTTACTGAAATTTATCTCTAGAATCATCTTGAAAATCATCTGTTACATTCGTAACTGATGGTTGAGTTTCTGTTTGCGAATCGGATTCTGGAAATTGTCCGTTACTGAATAATAATGTTCCTAAGATTGCCCATAAAATTATGAACAACCAGTAATTTCCTGCGCTGGAATCTTCTCCATCGAACTCCATACAGTTGTTTACGTAAGGGCAGCAGTTACAATTGCGATCGCAATTCATGACGGAATACCTTGTAATTTCTCTTTAACCATAGAGGTGAGGTGTCTGTAATCCTGTCTACGACTGTCTTTGCAAGTGTATGACTTCACGACTAATGTATGAGTTAGTGTATGACTTTGCGTCGGAAACGTTAAAATGTTTGCAGAGAATAATAAATTGTGGTCATGGGTAAAAATTCCTGCAAAGCATCACCAGAAGGAATAAAATTAGCCAAAAACGCTTTAGATGGTATATTTAATGGGAATCAAACTGCTCTGCGAGAAGATTTAAACGATACAACCAAGGAACTAGCAGATGATTTGAACGATGAAGCTCTCAAGGAAAAGGTTAAAAAAGAAGGCTTTTGTATAAGTCGCAGTACTCTGAGCAAATTTTTCAATGGTGGAGATGTAAATCGCTTTAACTTTCAAGTTATTTGCTCCCGATTACATTTGGACTGGCGAAAAATAAAAGATTCTTCACCACAAGAAGAACAAAAAAATAATTCCCCAGAAATCGATACTTTGGTGCAAGATATACGGCAGAAGGTACAAGCCGACATTAAAGAATCTTGCGGTACGATGAAAGTTTTAGATATGAATCAGCCAATTGACTTGGGAAGCATTTACACTCAAGTCAATATTCTGAAGAAAACCACTCAAAGTAAACGGATTGACATAAATAAGCTTGAGGAAGGTTTCGATTTAGAAAATTTTGACCGCTTAGGCTGGAGTAAATCAAAAAATAAGCGAGTAGAAGGTTTTCAAGCGGTACTTGATTACAACAAGCTGATGGTACTTGGTAAACCTGGAGCGGGAAAAACTACTTTCCTCAAATACTTAGCAATCCAATGTAATAATGGACATTTTCTCAAAGATTGTGTTCCCGTATTTATTCCTCTTAAGGAATTTGCGGAAACTGAACTGGATAATCAAACTCAACCCGGTTTGCTCGATTATATTTCTCAGCGGTTGGGTGAATGTGAGGTTATCGAAAATCAATCCAAAACTGAACAATTATTAAAAGCAGGTCGAGTATTTGTATTACTAGATGGTTTAGATGAAGTTCGAGAACAACATCGCGATCGCATCATCAAAGAAATTCGTGACTTCTCCCAAAAATTCAGCTTGTCTCGATTCGTCATTACCTGTCGTATTGCTGCTAATGAGTACACTTTTACAGACTTTGTTGATGTAGAAGTCGCTGATTTTGCCCTGGAGCAAATAAAAAAGTTTGCTAAATGCTGGTTTAAAATTAAAAAATTGGATGATTATACTAAGGATTTTATCCAGCAATTGGAAGATAATCCCCAGATAAAAGAATTAGCAACTAATCCTTTACTATTAACTCTTCTTTGCCTAGAATTTGAAGATTCTAGAAGCTTCCCGGCTAACCGTGCCCAATTGTACAAGCGAGCAACTGAAACTCTATTAAGAAGATGGGATGATAAACGCGGAATTGACCGAGGAGAAGAAGTCTACAAGCAACTTTCTGTAAAACGCAAGGAAGATTTACTCAGTCAGATTGCTTATAGTACTTTTAGCGAAAACCATTATTTTTTCAAGCGAGGAATTGTAGAAAACCACATAGCTGATTACATCTCTAACTTACCAAATGCACCAACTGAACAATTAGATATTGATAGCGAAGCAGTCTTGAAATCTATTGAAGCTCAACATGGACTGCTGGTAGAGTTTGCAACAGATATTTACTCATTTTCTCATTCGACTTTTCAGGAATATTTCACCGCTCAACATATTGTTAACAAGAAAAAACTACCAGAATTAGTCGAGCATATTACAGAAAAACGTTGGCGGGAAGTTTTTTTACTCACAGCAGGATTACCATTATCCAATGCAGATGATCTATTAAAATTGATGAAACAGCAAGTAGATAGACTATTAGCAGAAGATGAGAAGATGCAGAATTTTCTCACCTGGGCCAATCGAAAAGCTAATTCTGTGGAAACGAGTGACAAACCAGCCACAGTCGGAAACTTTTTCATGCTCTTCGGTCTCGACCTCAGCCTCGACCTCGACCTCAGCTTCTACCCCGACTTCTACCTCAGCCAAAACCTCAGCCACAACCTCAACGGAGACCTTAACCAAGACTTCAACCTAGACTTTAGCCGATACATCACAGAAGACCTCAGCCGAGATGACATCCGAGACCTTATCCAACAATTGAGACAATTTTCCAACGAATACCTCAAACTTGATATACCTCTAGAGCTGAAGGAAATAGTACAAAACTTGACAACACAACTACCGCACCCAGGTAGCGAGCTAGAAATAGTTGAGCAGTGGTTTATAGAAAGTACTGAATTTTTTGAATCTTTGTCAAATCAATTCAGAAATTTTATGATTAAGAACTCCGATATTAGTCATGACTGGGGTTTTACTAAAGAGGAAAAGGAACGCTTCCTACAGTACGTTGATGCCAATAACATACTATTGGAGTGTATGAATAATAAAAATAATTATATCACCCGTGCTGTCAGAGAAGAAATTGAATCAAGTTTGTATTTACCTGTTGAGCAAGCGGAAGATTAATTTCCAGATGTTTGAATAATATGATGTTCGTTAAAATAACCGTCATTGCTGGTGAATGCTTCGTTTCACTCCCAATGACATTACGTAATTAATCATTTAACTTTTTGCTTAAGACAGCATATAAACTCCCCAACAGGATTGTACCAAAAAATTTTTTTAAATTTTGACAACATTTTCATACAGCCACTCAAACAACGTAAAATCGTCGATTAAATGACAAGACTTGCAATATAATTGATGCCATTCTCAACTAGCAAAATTTTTGTAATTTTTTATCACAATATACAGCTTCAAATCCATGAATTAAATTTTTAAATATTGAGTTTTGTAAAGCAAAAAAATAATTGATACAGAAATCAAAAATTTAAAACCGTATTTAAACCCTTGAATAGATTGTAGATTGTAGGTTGGGTTAGACGCTGTTATTGTTCGGGGTTTTAGTTAAAAATCTATATAGCGTCGTAACCCAACATCTGTTTGTATATCCACAACGCCTTGGTGTTAGGTTACGGCACCATAAATAAAGATACTCGTTACAAACAATATTGCACTTCGGGAGTAAGACCCAACCGAAGCAACTTTTATCGCGATCGCAACATCTAATAAAAAACTCCGCGTCCCTTTGCGTTTACCTCCCTTCCCTCTGCGTTAAAAAATAGATAATTCGGTTATTAAAAAAAGTCTTTTATTTTACTCTAAAGAACTAAAACCCGTATTTATATTGAGAAAAACGTCGGATTATATCAATCGCGATTGTAAAAAATGCAGCAAAAAACCTGTAGTCAACTTGATGGAAAGGGTTAAAACCGCCACGTAGAACTTAAATAAACTTTGAGTAACTTCCGGATAATCTCGCAATCGGGTTATCATCATATATTGTCAGCTTGCAATCTGCATCTATATCCATGACTGCATCTAAACACCAAAATACAACAACTATCACCGACCATCGCACGGTGGATATGACTAAGCTGAGTCAAATGTATCAGCATTATGTTGAAACGAAGGAAAAACATCCTCATGCGGTGCTTTTCTACAGAGTGGGTGATTTTTTTGAATGTTATTTTGAAGATGCTGTAACTTTAGCTCAAGAATTAGAACTGGTTTTAACTAG
>CAYMZW010000519.1:0-4872 GCA_964395005.1 uncultured Rivularia sp. | reverse complement strand
CGAGTCTACTGCGCTACTACGATGATATTGGTTTGTTTCGCCCAATTCATAGCGATCAAGATACGGGTTATCGTTACTACAGCGTCCAACAGTTAGCTCAACTCAACCGCATTCTTGCCCTCAAAGATTTGGGACTTTAAACATAAGTTTGTAATCGCCAATTATTAGGATAAAATTCATGACAATTTCCATGTATCAAGCTTCAGTACCTTCATTGATTCGCTCGCTGAATAACCTTGCAGCGATTCTTGAAAAAGGTGCTGCTCATGCAGAAGCCAAAAATATCGATCCTTCTGTACTGATTAGTAGCCGTTTATATCCAGATATGTTCCCTTTAGGTCGGCAAGTTCAAATTGCTTCAGACGTTGCTAGAAGAGGTGCAGCAAGATTAGCGGAATCGGAAGCACCAAGCATTGAAGATAATGAAACAACTTTCCCCGAACTAATTGCTCGTCTTCAAAAAACCACTTCTTACCTAGAAACTTTGACACCCGATCTCATTGATGGCTCGGAGGAAAAATCGATTTCCCTTCCAGTTGGTAAAGAGACTATGACGTTTGAAGGAATGCCTTTTTTGCTTTACTTTGTTCTGCCCAATGTCTATTTCCATGTCACCACTGCTTATGACATCCTCAGACATTGCGGGGTAGAGCTAGGTAAAATTGACTTTCTAGGAAAACCTGAGTCTTAGAGAAATTTATAAGATAAGTGGGGGTATGCACAATAAATTTCTTGAGCTACCCCTAAAAACTTCTTCAAAATTGGCGAAACATCATCTTTTTGCCAAATCATCACAATATTAACTTTTGCCGTCTCTTCAATAAAATATTTATAAATTACTCCCGTGCGCTGTAGATTTTGTAATGATTCCGTTTCAAACTTACTTTTTCTTGATTCGCTCACGGATGATTTTCAGGTAGAAAGATTTAAAAACACGGGTAGAGCTAAAAATATTTTTTAACCCCTTGACCTTCAAGTTACTTGAAACTTTATACTTCGAGATATCAGCTTTGAGGAAGCAAGAATGTTCCGTATTGGAGAGTTTTCCAAAATTGCTCAGGTTTCAGCGAGTCTACTGCGCTACTACGATGATATTGGTTTGTTTCGCCCAATTCATAGCGACCAAGATACGGGTTATCGTTACTACAGCGTGCAGCAGTTAGCTCAACTCAACCGTATTATTGCCCTCAAAGATTTGGGACTCTCATTAGAACAAGTCAAGCGTCTTTTAGAAGATGAGGTTTCCTCAGATGAAATTCGGGGAATGCTTGCACTTAAAAAAGCGCAGATTGAGCAGACTATCCAAACAGAAGCTGCTCGGTTGAAAGCTGTAGAATCCCGTCTTCAACAGTTGGAGCGTAAAGGACAATTTCAAGATGATGATGTTGTACTGAAAAGTTTACCCGCTCAACCTTTCCTTTCACTGCGGCGTACTTTTAATAACTTAAAAGAAACGCTGTTGATGGTTTCAGAAATTAATCGAGTTGTTTCTAAACAGGTGAAAGCTAAGTATCTGGGACGTTTTACAGCAGTGATTCATAGCGAACTGTATGAAGATAATAATTGGGATTTGGAGTTCGGATTTTTGCTAATTCAAGATTTAGATATCACGTTGTCGTTATCTAATGACTCTTTAATGAGCGTTCGAGAACTGTCCCCAGTAAAAACTGCTGCGACTGCTGTACGGTTAGGTGGCCCTGAAAACGGTCATCTTTCTTACAGTGCTATTGGTACTTGGGCTGAAACTAATCAATACAAACTTATTGGTCAGGGTAGGGAAGTATTTATTGTCCCACCCAAACCCGGACGTGAATCAGAAATGGTTGTAGAAATTCAATTTCCAGTTAAACCAATTATTTCTTAACAATTTTCTAAATCTTATAACTAATTGTTGTAAATAGGGTTTGCTGACTGATGGATTTATCCAATAGTCTCAAAGTCTGCTGTTCAATTCCAATCTATAAGGTACAAGTCATGCAAATTAAACAGCAGTTTACCGTTGAAACTTCTGCCGATAAAGTCTGGGAAGTTCTAGGACACAATTTCGACAGCGTAGCAGATTGGGATAGTAATGTATATGTTTCTCAAGGAAACACTAGCGATAGAGTTTTACTAAATGCTCCTTGTTCAGGTCGAGTTTGTGAAACCTCTTTCGGTCGTGTCGATGAAACGATTACCCGATATGACGAGGGTGAAAAAGTCGTTTCTTATATCGCTAAGAGTGATAAAATGCCGTTTTTTGTCAACCAATCATCTAATATTTGGACGGTGACTTCTTTAAGTGATGATAAATGCCAAGTTGAAATGTGTATGAAAGTTTCACTTCTACCAGTGTTCAACATAATAATGGCTCCGATGATGAGAATGCAGTTGAGTGGAGTTGTAAAGAATGTCATAGAAGAACTAAAGTATTTTGCTGAAAAAGGTGTTGCTCATCCTCGTAAGGTTGAAGCTCAGCAAAAGTATCAGTTAAAAGCTACTTAATAAACACTATTTATCAGATAAAAAAATGACCATAGAACTCTGGATGCTTTTGGGAAGTGTGCTGCTTCTTTTTGTATTAATCATGGCGCAACAACTTCATGTAGATTTAACTATAGGACCAAAATACGCACTTTCTAATCGTGAAGAAGCGAAACCTAGTATGGGAATAAGTGGACGTATCGACCGGGCAATTTCAAACTTACGTGAAAATCTATTATTATTCGCACCTGTTGTTCTAGTGTTAGCGATCGCCGGAATATCAACGGGAATTACAAAGAATGGTGCTATCGTATTTTTTGTTGCTCGTATAGTACATGCTGTTACTTACGTTCTCGGTATTACGGGAGTTCGTAGCCTTGCTTGGTTTGCTGGTATTGTTGGTATCGGGATGATGCTCTCAGGATTATTTTAAGAATTCAGAATGGTTCAATAAACCTTCCATATAGAAATTGGGGTATGCACAAGAAATTTTTTGAGCTACCCCTAAAAACTTTTCCAAAACCACCGAAACATCATCTCTTTGCCAAATCATCGCAATACTAACTTGCGGCGTTTCTTCAACAAAATATTTATAAACTACACCCCTACGTTGCAGATTTTGTAATGATTCTGGAACGATTGCAACACCTATTTCAGCAGCAACTAAACTAACTATTGTTTGCATTTGAATTGCCTCTTGAGCCAACTGAGGACTAAAACCAAATTGCTGACAAAAGCTAATAATTAAATCGTAAAGTCCCGGTGCTAAAACACGCGGAAATAAAATAAAAGATTCATTCTTCAAAGATTGCAAACTGATTTTATCTTGATTCGCTAAAGGATGATTTTCAGGAAGAGCGATCGCCAAAGATTCTCGAAAAACTATTTTTGATTCATAAGTATTTTCATCTACAGGGGGACGTACAAAACCAACATCAATCCTCCCCGATTCCAACCAGCGCAATTGTTCATCTGTAGTTAATTCATGCAATTCCAAACTTACATTAGTAAAGCTATTCCGAAAAATTCGTAAAATATCGGGCAAAATATTATACGCAGCAGAACTAACAAACCCGATAACCAACTGTCCGATTTCTCCCCGACTAACTTGTCTTCCCAAAAAGATTGCTTGTTCAAGTTGCCGGAAAATTTGCTGTACTTCAACTAAAAAAGCCTCTCCCGCTTCACTTAATTCCACCTTGCGTTTAGTGCGGTGAAATAATTCAAACCCTAACTCATTTTCTAGCTGACGAATTTGTTGACTCAGCGGAGGTTGAGCAATATGTAATCTTTCCGCAGCCCTACCAAAATGCAATTCCTCAGCCAAAGTTACAAAATAACGTAAATGTCGTAGTTCCATCTTTCAATTTTGGATTGTGGAATTATGCAATTAATCATGTAGAGACGCGATACATCGCGTCTTATATTTTTTATATATTGATTATGCATTAAATGGATATTGGACATAATTCAAAACCTTTTTTAAAGTAATAAATATAGCGATATTAATTACTTTAAATATTTGGCTATACCTTAAAACTCTTGTTTTATAGGCATCCCTGCCCATACATTTCTACCAAAATAACATCAATTCAAATGAATAAAACATCAACATCCAACAATAATTGGAATAGTTTACTGTACCAAGAAAAACACGCTTTTGTTTGGCATTACGGCGAAAATTTGTTAGAAATCCTCAAACCGCAACCAAACGAACTTGTTTTAGATTTAGGATGCGGTACAGGGCAATTAACAGCAAAAATAGCTGAATCTGGTGCAGAAGTAATCGGAATTGATAGCGCATCTGAAATGATTGAAAAAGCGCAACAAAATTATCCAAAATTACAGTTTAAAGTTGCTGATGCTAGAAATTTTGAATTATCACAACCCGTAGATGCTGTTTTTTCCAACGCTGCATTACATTGGATTCCACAAGCAGATGAAGTAATTAATAGTATAAATAAATCGCTCAAAACTGGTGGAAGATTTATCGCAGAATTTGGTGGAAGAGGAAATGTTGAGTCAATTGTAAAAGCTTTGTACGCAGCTTTAGAAAAAATTGGTTTTAATAATCCATCGAAATTAAATCCTTGGTACTTTCCCAGCATTGGTGAGTACGCTGCAAAATTAGAAAAACAAGATTTTGAAGTAGTTTACAGCAATTTATTTTATCGTCCAACTTTATTAAATGGCAAAGATGCTGGTTTAGCAAACTGGATAAAAATGTTTGCCGGTAATTTCTTTAAAGGATTATCCGAATCAGAAATTAATCAAGTAATAAATGATGTAGAAAATCAGCTAAAACCAAAATTATATCAACAAGGAAATTGGTTTGCAGACTATCGAAGAATTCAGGTGAAAGCGATAAAGAGGGAATAGGGAATAGGGAATAGGGAATAGGGAATAGGG
>CAYMZW010000518.1:0-4883 GCA_964395005.1 uncultured Rivularia sp. | reverse complement strand
GAAGATCCCCCCTAACCCCCCTTTCTCAAGGGGGGGATAAGAAGAAGGTACAAATTTTGGAAACGCAATCGGGTTTTGTATTTCATCATGCCAATGCTTTTGAAAAAGATGATGAAATAGTTATTGATTCTATTTGTTATGAAGCTTTACCAGAAGTTGAACCCGAAAGCGATTTTCGAGATACTGATTTTGAATCTTTAAAGCCAGGGCAATTGTGGCGGTTTCATCTTAATCTAAAAGATAATACGGTACGTCGAGAATTAACTGAAAGTCGCTGCTGTGAATTTCCGAGCGTGCATCCGCAGAAAGTCGGACGTGATTGTCGTTATATTTACATGGGTGCAACTCACTCTACTCAAGGTAATGCACCATTGCAAGCATTTGAAAAAGTAGATTTAGAAACTGGTGAAAAGCAAGTTTGGAGTGCTGCGCCTACTGGTTACGCTAGCGAGCCGAATTTTGTGCCGCGCGATCGCGATGGTGATGAAGATGATGGTTGGTTAATAGGTTTGGTTTATGATTCAATTCATCATCGTTCGGATGTGGTAATTTTTGATGCTAAGGATTTGAAAAAAGGGCCAATTGCACGGTTACATCTCAAGCATCATATTCCCTATGGATTGCATGGGAATTTTGTTGATGATGTTTTTATTGATTCGTAGGTTTGTAGTTGCGCTTTAGCGCCTCTTATCGGAAGCGTTGAAGCGCATACGAACCTTTTATTTATCCAACTGACGCAGCATTCTTTCTGCTTTAAGGGAATTAATTGCGATAGTTAGATTTTCTGTATCTTCAAAATTGCCGAAGATTTTTCGAGCAGTGTTGAATTGCGATAAAAGTAAGTTTAAGTCGGAATCTGATAATTTTTCTGCATTTTCTATACAGCTTAGAGCTATGTTATCTATAGCTACACCAGCTTGGTTGGCAACTAAAGTATCTTTATCCTGCAAAGCACTAATTAATTCAGATACGCTTGAGCGAGCATATACTCCTATTCTTCCTAACGCTTCAACTGCATTTAAGCGTACATCTGATTCTTTATCCCGCATGGCTATTGTCAGCGCTGATACGCCATCTTTGGCTTGTTTCCCCATTACACCGAGTATTTCTGCCGATTCGGCTCTAACTGATGCTTGTTCATTTCCTAGACTAACAATGTATTCGGGAACGATTTTTATTGCATCAGAAGGAAATTTACCTAAAGTTTCAGCAGCTTTTAAGCGAACTGTTTTGCTTTTATCTTGCAATAGTATTTTTAAGGTAGGAACGGCATTTTCTGCTTTTGGAGCGATACCACCCATAGCTTTAGCAGCATTTACGCGAACTATTTCGTTTTCGTCATTTAATGCGTTAACTATAGTAGGAAAAACAATTTCATTTTTGCTACCAATTCTACCTAAAGCATAAATAGCATTGGCTCGAAGATTAATATCTTTATCTTGAGAAGCTTTTATTAAAGATGGAATTGCCGAAGCTGCTTTGTTACCCATTCCCCCCAAAATCTGGGCAATCTTACTTTTTACCGATACTTCTTCTGTTTTTAATGCTGCAATTAAACCGGGAACTGCTTTTACTCCGATGCGATTCAAAGCGTATGCAGCGCTGTTACGAACTTCATAATTGCTATCTTTCAAAGCTTTTATTAAAGCTGGAACACTTGCATTAGCTTTGTTTGTATTTGATAGTGCAAAAGCTGCACGTTGACGAACTAATGGCGATTCATCTTGCAAAGCTTTAATCAATGTTGGTGTCGCAGAAGCTGTTTTTGAACTACTCATGTAATTCAAGGTAAATGCAGCAATATAGCGAACTAATTCTTGTTTATCCTGCAATGCTTTAATCAAAATTTGTATATTGCTACTACTACGAACAACTTTATTGAAAGCAGTAATATTTGTTGAAGCGATACCATTTAAACTAGCAGCAGCACTGTAACGAACAGATTCATCTGTATCTGCTAAAGCTTTTATAAACAGTGGAATTGTAGTTTTGGGTTTACCTATATTTCTTAAAGCCAAAATTGCCCGCCGACGAACTGATGGCGTTTTATCTTGTAATGCTTGAATCAAAATTGGTGTAGCAGAAGTTGCTTGAGTACCACCAATGTAGCGTAATGCAAGTGCAGCACTGTAACGAACTAAGGGCTGTTTATCCTTTAATAATTTAACTAGTTCTGGTATAGATACTTTTGTGTTTCTCTTGATTCTGGCTATTGTTATTGCAGCTAAAGAGCGAACCCACATATCTTCATTTTGTAGCGCTTTTATCAATGTTGGTATTGCTGGCTCTCCTATTTTTTGTAATGATTTGATTGCGTTTTGGCGTTCGTCTTCATCTATGCTATTAAATTTATAAATATATTGATTGATTGGCACTTCCGATGGTTGTGCCCAACTAATTGGAGTAAAAACTAATAGTAATAAATAACATAATAAATTAGCAGTGAAGTGAGAAGTAAGTGCGGTCAAACTAATAAACGGAATTATCCTTTTTGCTTTATTTGACACAATAAATCCTCTGCTAACAATTTCGCTTGTCTAGGTTTATTGTAAGTAAGTTACAGCATGATTAAGGTGTTTTTAAAAACTTCAATACCTCTTTTATACTAAAGTTATAATTTTTATAATCAAAAGTAAAAGCTTTAGGATCTAAAAGTATTAATGTTGAAATTTTTTATAGTTATTTATCGCTATTTGTTAAATTTTATTTAATTAAATAAATGTATGGACTACTTAGGAATTTATGTTTTTAATGTAGGGTGTCTTCTCAGGGAAAATGTACTATTAAGGTGCGTTAGACTAAAGTCGTAACGCACCCTACAAATATTAGGATTCGGTGCGTTAGACTAAAGTCGTAACGCACCCTACAAATACTAGTAACTGTTAACTGCTAACTGTTAAATTGCGCGGGAAAATTTGTTCTGCTGAGTAGTTTTTCTAGAATCAAAAATAACCGCAATATTCCTTACCAACAATCTACCGATTTCTGTAATATCAATTTGATTTGCTGATAATTTAATCAATCCATCTGCTTCTACGGATTTTAATGCTGCTAATTCTTGAGAAAAATACTCGCGGAAGTTAATTTTATATTTAGCTTCAATGTCTGAGAAACGTAAAATTCCGCCAGACATGATCGACATAATTACATCTCTTCTAAGAATGTCATCCCAACTCAATTTATATCCTTTACTAATTGGTAAAACTCCTGCTTCTACTGCTTGATAATAATCTTTGAGTTTTTTATGATTTTGGGCGTAAGCATCTCTAAGCAAACTTACCGATGTCGATCCAAATCCAATTAACTCAGTTTCCGCATGAGTTGTGTAACCTTGAAAAGTACGTCCCAAACTGCCATTACTTTGCGCGATCGCCAATTCGTCGTCGGCTTTTGCAAAGTGATCCATGCCGATAAACTGATACTGATTTGCGGTAAGCTCCTCAATAGTTAATTGAAAAATTTCTAGTTTTTCTTGAGGTTTAGGAAGCGCGTCTACTGGCAATTTTTTCTGCAATGGTTTCAGCCAAGGTACATAAGCAAAATTAAAGACTGCAATTCTATCGGGATTCAATTCAATAGTCTTTTTTACCGTCTTCCAAAAACCGTGCAAAGTTTGAAAAGGTAAACCATAAATTAAATCTACATTGACACTTTTAAATCCAGCTTCTCGTATCCAATTCATCGCGTTAAACAGCATTTCTTCTGGTTGAACGCGATTTACAGCTGCCTGCACTTGATAATTAAAATCCTGAATCCCAAAACTAATCCGATTAAAGCCAATTTCTCGTAGAAATAAAATGTAGTCTCTATCTACATAAGTCGGATTAATTTCAATCGAAACTTCTGAAGAAGCATCAAGATCAAAATATTGATTGATATTTCCCCAAAGCTGTTTCACCTGATGTACGTTTAAATAATTTGGGGTGCCTCCTCCCCAATGCATTTGCACAACTTTTCGATCGGAATCAATCAAACTTGCTGTTTGCTGAATTTCTTTAACTAAATGTTTAACGTAAGGAATCGCAATTTCTTTTTTCTCAGAAATTACAGTATTGCAGCCGCAATAATAACAAGCACTTTCACAAAAAGGTATATGAAAATATAAAGATAGCGGAGTTTTTCTACTATTTGAAATAGAAATAGCTTCTGCAAAATCCTTCGCCGTAAATCCTTCGTTTAATTCTGTAGCGGGTGGATAGCTAGTATATCTCGGTGTCGGAGTATTGTATTTCTTAATAATATCTAAGTCAAACTTAACGGCTGGAAATTGAAATACCATAATCAGTTAACAGTGAACAGTGAGCAGTGAACAGTGAGGAGTTAGGAGTTAGGAGTTGGGAGTTAAGAGTTAGGAGTTGGGAGTTAAGAGTTAGAAATTAGGAGTTAGGAGTTGGCAATTGGATTTCTTTCCATCACCCTATTACCTATTACCTATTACCTATTACCTATTACCTATTACCTATTACCTATTACCCGTCTTAATCAGCTTGCGAAACTTTGCTTCGCCGATTGATTGAATTAAAATTTCTTCTAATTCTTTGGCTATCTGCATATTGAAGGAGAATGATTTGTTGGCTTCTGCGACGATTTTTTCGGCTGTGGTGTCGTCAACTGGTACTTTATCGAGGGCTTGGCGATATCTGTTTTTAAATGCTGTTTTGTCGGGAATTTGCTCGAAGTTATAAAATGATGTGCCTTGATAACCTGACAAATTTAAGGTTGATTGGACTACTTTTTGCAGCATCTGTCCGCCGGATAAGTCGCCCATGTAACGGGTGTAAGCGTGCCCTATCAATAGTTCTGGCTGTTTTTGTGATACTTCCCGAATGCGAGAAATGTAGTTTTGAGTGGCGGCTAAAGGTTTAATCTTATTTTGCCAATCT
>CAYMZW010000517.1:0-4910 GCA_964395005.1 uncultured Rivularia sp. | reverse complement strand
GGGAGTCAAAAAGTGACTGACCAAAATCCAGAAGGTAAGTATCAATCTCTGGAAAAGTATGGACGCGATTTAACTGAAGCTGCTAGTGAAGGTAAGCTCGATCCTGTAATCGGACGCGATGACGAAATTCGCCGTACTATTCAAATTTTGTCGCGACGTACTAAAAATAACCCCGTATTAATGGGCGAACCTGGTGTTGGTAAAACGGCGATCGCTGAAGGTTTGGCGCAGCGAATTATTGCGGGTGATGTGCCGCAATCGTTGAAAGATCGCAAGCTGATAGCTTTGGATATGGGTGCTTTGATTGCTGGTGCCAAGTTCCGAGGTGAATTCGAGGAGCGTTTGAAAGCTGTATTAAAAGAAGTTACCGAGTCTCAAGGCAATATAGTTCTATTTATTGATGAAATTCATACCGTAGTCGGCGCTGGTGCTACTCAAGGCGCGATGGATGCGGGTAATTTGCTTAAGCCGATGTTGGCGCGGGGTGAATTGCGCTGTATTGGTGCGACTACTTTAGATGAATATCGTAAATATATTGAAAAAGATGCAGCTTTAGAAAGACGTTTTCAGCAGGTTTACGTCGATCAACCCAGCGTGGAAGATACTGTTTCGATCCTCCGTGGTTTGAAGGAACGCTATGAAGTTCACCACGGTGTCAGAATTGCGGATAGTTCTTTGGTGGCGGCTGCAACTTTGTCTAACCGTTATATTACTGACCGCTTTTTACCAGATAAAGCGATAGATTTGGTGGATGAAGCGGCTGCGCGGTTGAAGATGGAAATTACTTCTAAACCAGAAGAATTAGACGAAATCGATCGCAAGATTTTGCAGTTGGAAATGGAGAAGCTATCGCTACAAAAGGAAAGCGATGCGGCTTCTAGAGAACGTCTGGAAAGATTGGAAAAAGAACTTGCCGATTTTAAAGAAGAGCAGCGTGCTTTAAGCGGTCAATGGCAGTCGGAAAAAGACGTAATTACGAAAATTCAGTCGGTAAAAGAAGAAATTGACCGAGTTAACGTAGAAATTCAGCAAGCAGAACGAGATTACGACCTAAATCGGGCTGCTGAGTTGAAATACGGTAAGTTAACCGATCTACATCGTCAATTAGAAACAGCTGAAACCGAACTTTCCCAAGCGCAGCACAGCGGTAAATCTCTATTACGCGAAGAAGTTACCGAAGCTGATATTGCTGAAGTAATTTCTAAATGGACGGGTATCCCCATCAGTAAGTTAGTGGAATCCGAAAAAGAGAAGTTATTGCATCTTGAAGATGAATTGCACAACCGCGTCGTAGGGCAAGATGAAGCTGTAACTGCTGTAGCTGATGCAATCCAGCGTTCTCGTGCCGGACTTGCCGATCCAAATCGTCCTATAGCTTCGTTTATTTTCCTTGGCCCTACAGGTGTTGGTAAAACCGAATTGGGTAAAGCTTTGGCTTCTTATATGTTCGACACCGAAGAAGCGATGGTGCGGATTGATATGTCCGAATATATGGAAAAACACGCCGTTTCTCGCTTGATTGGTGCCCCTCCGGGATACGTTGGTTACGAAGAAGGCGGACAACTTACCGAAGCTATTCGTCGTCGCCCTTATGCGGTAATTCTGTTTGACGAAATTGAGAAAGCGCACCCGGATGTATTTAACATCATGCTGCAAATCCTTGATGACGGAAGAGTTACCGATTCTCAAGGACGATTGGTGGACTTTAAAAACACCATTATCATCATGACAAGTAACATCGGTTCGCAATTTATCCTTGATGTTGCTGGAGATAATTCTCGTTATGAAGAAATGAGTAGCCGAGTTATGGAAGCGATGCGGAGTAGCTTCCGTCCAGAATTTCTCAACCGTATTGATGAAATCATCTTCTTCCATGCTTTGGAGAAATCCGAATTACGCAAGATTGTTCAGATACAAGTTGAAAGATTGCGTTACAGATTGTCAGATCGCAAGATGTCTTTAAAACTTGCCGATGCTGCCTTAGATTTCTTAGCAGAAGTTGGGTACGATCCAGTATACGGTGCGCGTCCGTTAAAACGTGCGATTCAGCGTGAATTAGAAACTCAAATTGCCAAGTCAATTTTGCGCGGTGAATTTAACGATGGCGATACTATCTTTGTTGATGTAGAAAACGAGCGTCTTGTGTTTAAGCGCGTTCCTTCAGAGTTAGTAACTATGTAATGTCCGATCAAGTTTAAATAATTGATTACAAACCTGGTTTCTTTTGGGAAACTGGGTTTTTTCTTTTTTATGTATCTATCCAATCTTCTGTATCTATTTATTCAAGCAAATCAATTTAATTATCGTGTCAACTATGCAAATCATTTTAATAGTAGTTTAGTTAACAAATCTAATCAAACAGTAATTTTTTTTTATTTATAGGTAACTTTTTAACAGAAGATAGTATATTATTGATGTCGAAAATAAGCGTAAAGTTATCTAGAATACTAATTATCTTGCTGTATTTTATGCTTTTTCCGAATAGATACAGCGATCAAAGCTAATTATTCAAAACGATAACAGAGATTATCTTTTCGATTTGTTAGCTAGATAACTAAATTGACAACTTAGCAAATACTAAGTTAAAACTTGAATGGTCTAACTACTCTTGTATAATTTAATGAGGATAATTATTAATACTGAGAAAATGGTTTTATTGATTTATAATTATTGCTACAAATGTAACAATAATCATAAATAAGTAGCTTTAAAGCAAATTTATTGATCGAGGGAAATAACTGCCAAACTGGCAACAAGCAATTTTAAAATTTGTTATTCATTTATTTACCAGCTTAGCTTTATTCGTATTTAATTCAAGCTGCAATCGGGATAACAAATTAAAGTGTTGAATAACTATTTACAGTTCAACGGTTAGGAAGCAAAAAAAACACGGCATTCCGATCTTTTTGTAGAAGAAATCAATTGCATCTACATTTGAGTTTTTTACAGCGATTATTATTAGATATTTTTTGTAGCTAACACAACAATTTTATCCAGCAAGGAAAAATGATTACGCACGTTATTCTGAAACCGGAAGAACGCTTCGGCTACCTTGTATGGTATAAAATTCATGTTGGATTATTAGATAAAGTTACAAATCAGACAAGGAAGTGCAAAAATTACTTTATTAAAACACCGTACTAGCATGATTGGTCAGTTACTAGCAGGACGCTACAAAGTACTCGAAATATTAGCTGAAGGAGGCTTTGGACAAACTTATATATGTTCGGACATTCATCTTCCCGGAAAACCTAAATGCGTTCTAAAGCATTTAAAGACTACTAGTACCTTACCCGAAACTTTAGAAGCAGCTAGAAGATTATTTCAAAAAGAAGCCGACACATTACAACAGTTGGGAAATCACGACCAAATTCCCAGACTTTTAGCTTATTTTGATGATAAAGATCAGTTTTATCTGGTACAAGAATTAATCGAAGGACATTCTCTAAGCAGAGAATTACCTCAAGGAAGAAAATTAAGTCAAAGTCAGGCGATCGCCATTTTGACCGAAGTATTAGCTATTTTGCAGTTTGTTCATAGTCAAGGAGTAATTCACCGCGACATCAAACCCGACAATCTTATTCGACGAGCTTCAGATAATAAGTTAGTCTTAATTGATTTTGGGGCAATCAAGCAATTACGCTCTCAAACAGCAACTAATTCAGCAAAGCAAAATGTCACATTAGTTGTAGGAACTCGCGGCTATATGCCTTCCGAACAAATCAGGCGTTTACCGCGTCAAGGAAGCGATATTTACGCTTTGGGAATGATAGCGATTCAAGCTTTAACGGGTGTATTTCCTTACGAACTTCAAGACGATCCGAATACCGGAGAAATACTTTGGGAACATTTAAGAGAAGTAGATCCAGCATTTGCCGAAGTTATAAATAAGATGACGCGCTACCATTTCAAAGAGCGCTATCAAACTGTAGATGAAGCAATACAAGCTTTAAAAGAATTACCAACTCTTGAACCCGATGTAGTAGAAAGCAGTACTAATAATGCTTTACACGAACTGACTTTAGAGTGGGTAGAATTAAACGATATTAAAACTTCTAAAATTACCAATAAGCAATTTAGTAAAATACCAGGAAAAATTCGTATCGGTCGCGATCCTCAAGATTGCGATATCGTTTTATCAGAATTAACAGTATCCGCGCTACACGTAGAAATATTTTTTAATCCAGAAAAGGAAAAATTTTATTTGCGAAATCTCCGTCAGAAAAATCCACCTATTCTTGACGGGCAATTACTTTTAGCCGGAGAAATGCCGCTTTCAACAAACAGCGTATTGCGTTTGGGACAGCAAAATATCAAAGTTAAAGAAATTACTTCTACAGAGTATGCAAACAATGTTGTTCCTGCTTACTACAAGAGTAAAAATTTTGGAATTGAGCCACAACAACCCATAGTAAAAACTGCTCGACTACCCAAAATCAACACCAAACCAGAAGAAGCTTCGTCTACAACACCTTTAAAGGCAACTCCCTCATTTCCACTCTTTAAAAATGTATTACCTTTAGGGGTAAAAAGTATAGGTGTAGCGACTGTTTTAGCTAGTGTTGGAGGGTTCGCATTATTTAATACTGCCAATTTTGGTAAAGCCAGTTCGCAACATAATAATTTTCTATCCCAACAACCCCAACTATGTCGTGTTGTAGATCCTCCCGAATCAACAAAATTACCAGAAATACGCCATCAACCTTACAGAGAAGCCGAAGGATTTAAAACTTTAAATCCAGGAGAAAAAGTTTTATTTCTTAAATCTCAAGGTGATTTTGTGCAAATCAAACTTGAAGATGATACTCAAGGTTGGATTTTTTACGATCAAGTACAGCCTTGCGATTGAGCTCGCGGAGTTAGGCAACGGATGGAGTTAGGCAACGGATGGAGTTAGGCAACGGATGGAG
>CAYMZW010000516.1:0-4928 GCA_964395005.1 uncultured Rivularia sp. | reverse complement strand
ACTCATATCCTTGGTGGTGGTTATCTCTTGCATTTAATTTTTTTCTACAACAACAACAACGAAATACTATTGATTCTTTTTACTATTTTATACAATTTTATCTTATACTATTTACATAACGAATATAATGATGAAAATCCAAAAGGGATGTTTCCCAGATTCAAATCGTATTGTCTGGATGGTGGTAGATGAAGATTACTTACCAATCCAACCGATTCAGAAATATTTGCGTTACCTAGAAAACCTTGAACGCTCTCCCAATACCATCAAAAGCTATGCCAAGAATTTAAAGCTTTTTTGGGAGTTTCTTGAAGATTCCCATCTTGATTGGAAAGAAGTAAGTTTGGAAAAACTTTCAGACTTTATTCATTGGTTACGGAGTCCACAACCAAAGGTAGTTTCTCTACAGCCACAAGAAGCTAAACGGTCAGAGAAAACTATTAACCATGCCCTAAATACGATTTATGGATTTTATGAATTTTACGAACGTATAGGAAAAATTGAGGGTATTGATGCTTACCGCTACGAATTGCGACCATTACGTAATTACAAACCCTTTCTCCAGGGAATAGCCAAAACTAAAGCGGTAAAGACCAGACTAATCAAACTTAAGGAACCTAAAAAGTTTCCAGGTTGCTTAAGTGTCGAGCAAGTTAAACAGTTAATAGGTGCTTGTAATCGGATTAGAGACAAATTTCTATTATGTCTTCTTTATGAAACAGGAATGCGAATAGGAGAAGTCTTAGGCTTACGGCATGAAGATATCCATTGTGCAGGAAAGAATGAAATTCATGTTTTACCTAGGTTTGATAATTACAACCAAGCAAGAGCTAAAACAGGAGAACGAATAATTCATGTTTCAAAAGACTTAATGCGACTTTATTCAGACTACTTAATTGATGAGTATCCAGAAGATGTCGATTCAGATTACGTCTTTGTGAACATTTGGGAAGGAACTCCAGGTACACCCATAAAGTATCAATCTGTAGACAGTTTGTTTCGTCGTTTGCATAAGAAAACAGGAATAAAAACATCGCCACATATACTTAGGCATACTCACGCTACAGAGCTAATTAAGGCTGGTTGGGATATTGCTCATATACAAAAGCGATTAGGTCATGCAGACGTTCAGACCACTATTAACACCTACATTCATTTAAGGGATGAAGATTTGAAAGTCGCTTACCAAGAATACTTAAACAAAAAGGAGAAAAAGTAAATGGAGATTCTTTCTTATGGAATGCCCCTTCAGGATGATAATGAACAAAAATTAAGCTGTCCTAAATGTGGAAGTTTCTCTTATAGAAAAGGAGGATTTAATGGTAAAGGAAAGCCAAGATATATTTGTAAAAATTGTCATAGGCAATTTCAAGGTGAATATGAAACATCCCCTCCGAAGGTTAAATTACCAAAAGGATTAAAGTGTCCAAAATGTAATAGCAGGTCTTGCGTAAAATCTGGTTTTGGTCACACAGGTAAGCAAGTGTATAAATGTAAAAACTGTGGTAAATATTTTCAACAAGAATATATAAAAAGTAAAAAAAAATACAAGACAAGAGTTCCTAAAATTCCTGGATTAACCTGTCCTCGCTGTGGAAGTGATGATTATGTTGGAGGTGGGCATAATCCATTAACAGGAATAAGAATATACCTTTGTAAAGGGTGTGATAAACGCTTTCAAGATACATATATATACAAGCCTTTAGGAGTAGTTGTTTATAAATTGAAGTGTCCCAAATGTGGAAGCAATAATTATAGAAAAGAAGGATTCGACTATAATGGTAAACAACGATATCAATGCATAAATTGTGAGAAAACATTTAAAGAAAATCCAGAATTTGTATCTGCTTCTAATGTGCTTCCAGAAAACATTACTGCGGAGCAAATGTACGAAATGGATTACTGGGATATGCGGGTTCTGGGTATTAAGCAAAATATAGCTAATAGACATTACACAATAAACTTTGCAAATATTAGTCAAAGTTGGTTAAAGAATACATTAAAAAATTGGATAAAATACCGTTCAACAATTGATGCAATGAGTACACTTAGTGAAAAAATGGTTTCATTGCGAGCTTTTTCTAATTTTCTTGAATTACGATATCCGCAGTTAGAGCCAATCCATCTTAATCGAAACGTTGTACTAGCTTATTTAAGCCATTTAATGGAGCTTAAATCAGGTACATCGGGAAGACATAGAAAAATCAGTTGTTTGCGTCAGTTTTTAGAACATTGTGTAAGGTTTAATTGCTTAAATATTCCAAGAGAACCTTTAATATTTGATGAGGATTATCCACAAAAGACCAAACGCTTACCTCGATATATTCCTAAAGAAGTTTTAGAACAAATTGACTATAATCTTGATGCTTTACCTAAACCCATAGCACGAATGCTTATAGTTATTCGAGAGTCAGGAATGAGAGTATCAGAACTTTGTAATCTTAAGTTTGATTGTATCCGTCAGGATGCACAAGGGACATGGTGGCTTGATTATTACCGATTTAAACAAAAAGATGAGCATACGGTTCCTATTCGCCCAGAAATTGCAGCAGTTATTCAAGAACAACAACAATACATAAGGGAAAACTTAGGAAATTTATTCTCTAAATTATTTTGTCAAACAGAAGGATGCACGTGGTTTCAAAATAAAATACCGAAAAAAGATTTAAACAAGAGAGAACTTGATTATTTTAGTCCTTTACCAAAAGAAATAAGTCCTAATACATTTAGAGGTTATTTGTACAAGCTAGCCGTAGATAAAAATATTCGAGATGCTTGTTTGACAAATTTTTCCGATACAAAAAGTCCATCAGTTTCGTCATACGAAAGCAACAGATATGATTAACAATGGGGTGCCAATAGAACAAATCAAGCGTTATTTAGGACATACATCATTTTCTATGACGATGGTCTATGCTTACATCCACGACAGAACCCTCAAACAACAAATAGAAAAGTATTGGAATGGTGGCAAAGTAGTTAATATTGCAGGTGAGTTAATAAAATCACATCATCCAGAATTAGAAACTGTTGATATGCAGTGGTTCAAAAAGAGTGTCCTTGCTCAAGCACTCCCCAACGGTTATTGTGGTCGTCCAGTTTTGAAAGGTCCATGTCCTCATGCTAATGCTTGTCTGACCTGTAGTGACTTCCGTACAACAAGAGAGTTTTTGGGTACCCATAAAGAAGAATTAGAAAAAACAGAGAAATTGATTCAGAAGGCTACAGTTAATGGTTGGAAACGTCAGATAGAGATGAATGAGCAAGTTAAGAAAAACTTAGAAGAGATTATTAAAGGTTTGGAAAGGGATAATGACCAAGGAAAAGCGAATTGAAAAACTAAAAGTTGTGGCAGAGCAGAAAAAAGAGAATGCTCTAGAGAATACAGAGAAAGCAATTAGCAAAATGATTAGAGAAAATAAACGTCTCAGTTTTAGTAATATTGCTAGAGAAGCGGGTGTATCTATCAGTTACCTCTATAAATACCCAGAAATTAAGGAACGAATTCAGTATTTAAGAAAGCAACAAAGCCAGACAAAAAAAACTAGTAGCCCACAGCCCGCTTCTGACAAGTCAAAGATGGTAATTACCACACAATTTAAGGAGCGAATTAAGAAACTAGAGGCTCAGAGAGATGGATTGCGTAGAGCAGTTGAAGGTTTGACGGGTAGGTTGTACCATTATCAAGAAATAGAAGAACAACTTGAAAGAATTAAAGCCCAGAACAGTGACTTGAAAGAGCAATTAGAAGAATGTCGCAGTCGTAATACTTTTTCAAAACATGAAAGCACTGTTGACATATTCCAAAAACAGAATGAAAAACTAAGTATGGAAATAGAAAGATTAACTCAGGAGAACGTTGAGTTAAAGAATAAATTAGCCCGTAATACTCTAAAATCTACGAATAAAGTCACCCAAGTTAAACGACCAACCATTCCTGTTCCCGATTCAGTAAAAGCTGAACTAAAGGAACTCAAAATTAAAATTAATAGTACTTTAAGAAAATTGATACGTGAAAATCCCGAAGTTATTATTCTAGAATCAATAGATGCATTGAAATATGCCATCTTGAAGAATGAAGTAAAAAATCCAAGTGGTTTTTTAGTTAAGGCAATTAAGTATCGATGGAAAGCACCTGAGAACATTTCAAAAGAAAAGGAAACAACTACGCAACAAGAGAATGAATTCCCTTTTATGTTTTGAAGAGTGGTTTTTAGAAGCAATCGATAATGATTTTATAATCAATGAATCACCATTTAACTTGCTCAGAAATACAAAGGGTGATTTATTAGTTAAAGTAAATCGCCCTAATGCATCCGGATTACCTTATAACCAGATGTCTTGGATAGAAGCGAAAAATTTAATGGAATTAAGCTAACTGAAATTCTGCAAGTTTAACAATTTACCCGCTTTCATGTGGGTAAATTGTGAAAAGCCGTAAGGCGGTCTTGCAGAATTGCCCCGAAGACGAGTTACTTCGACCACAGAGAGCACATTCACTAATAAAGAAACCAACTGATTGAATTATCCATTGTTGAAAAGTCTATCTTCATCTTTGGAGTGTGGGTGAACAACGTTATAGAAAACATTCACAATGTCAAACCTTCTCATAGCATACGTTGTAGAGGTTGTGATAGAGATAATGGTGGAAGAACCAGAGGTGGTAAATCGCAATTCGAGAAAGCAGCAATACTTTATCTGGCACGTCGCTATCCCCCGTCAGTAGTCAAGCTAGCTTTATCCGATGTTAAACGAGTGACTTTTAGCAAATTTTCTAAGTTACCCCATCTAATTGCACCCGTAGCAAAGGATGCAGCTTCGAGTGCAGAATTATTTAGTTTGTTAGTACAGCACATGGAAGCCCGGTATCGGGAGTTTGAGAAAGTCGGTTGTGAGACGATAGCCGAATTTAACCGCAAGCATTACCC
>CAYMZW010000515.1:0-4946 GCA_964395005.1 uncultured Rivularia sp. | reverse complement strand
CTCTCCATCAGCATCAAAAGGAATACGCTGCCAAAGAAATACGCTCGCATCAGGAACAATCGAGCGATCGCCAAAAGTACATCGCAATTCTGGAAAAGCTAAAGCAATTTTCGCCGATTCTGCAACATCATTAACTACATTACAAAACTTCAGTTGCAAACGCGAATGTTTACCTTGAGGCATGGGTTTTTGGTAAATGCAACCGTTGATAAACTCACTGGCGGGTTTAGTTTCTGGCAGTTTTAGAAATTCTTCGAGATTTAAAGATGTTGCTGTTGTCATAGCCTTTAGAAAAATCCTCAGTCTGCTTGTATTTTATCGTTTGCAGAGCAAATAGATACATAAAGAAATAAATCACTAATTGCTTATTTAGGGCGGTTTTCGTTTGAGTGCAATACAGTTTTAACCTCACCCCGCCCTACGGGCACCCCTCTCCTTGTTAAGGGAGAGGGGAAGGGGAGGCAATATTCCCCTACAAAAGAATAAAGCACTTAAAAAAAATTAAATAAATTGCGTAAAAAAGTACTCCTCGGTCAGTAATATTATCAGAAGGCAATTTTGAAGGATACGAGTTGAGTTGACACAAAAAGATTTAAGTTAAATGAATTGATTGATATTAACTTAGGTTATATGGTCAATTAAATCACCTTCTGCATAAATCGGTTTTTATTCCGTTTTGACCGCTGATATAGAGTCTATGAAGCAAATATAAAGTTATGATTAACAGTAAATTATCTCGATTTAGTGGTCTGACATTGTGTGTTTTATTTAACCTATGTGGTTTGATAGTTCTCGAAGAAGTACTATCCAATCAAGGGAATAAATCGGGATATTCCAACAGTGCTGTAGCGCAAACAGCAGAAGAACAGATTGCTCGCAGCGTGTATAAAAAAGCGAGTCCTGGGGTAGTAACAGTTAAAGATGGTAGAGGAGTCGGAAGTGGTTTCGTTGTCAGTCAAGATGGATTGATTATTACCAACGCTCACGTTGTCGATGGAAGTCCGAGTGTAGTTACCGTTGAATTTGCAAATGGTAAACAACTTCCCGCTGACGTGATTGGATTTGCTAAAGGTGGATTAGATTTAGCAGTACTGAAAATCCACAAACAGAAGAACTTGCGGACACTTGCATTAGCAACTGAAGGTAGCGCTAGAGTTAGCGATCGCGTTTTTGCACTTGGTTCACCTCACGGTGTAAACGATACGTTTACCCAAGGAAGTATTACTCGGATTGACCGTAATAGTGGAGATATTCAACATTCGGCAGGAATTCACGGTGGAAATTCTGGCGGACCTTTACTTAATACTAAAGGTGAAGTAGTAGGTGTTAATAAATCAGGAGTAGTAGGACCTGGAAAGACAAATACAGGAATGAATTTTGCAATTCCCGTTTTTAAATTACGGTCATTTATAACTGCTGCAAGAAAAGGCGATTTATCTCCAGTTTCGACATTAAAAAAGTTGCAACCACCAACTATTCAAGCAATCTCCCTTAATGGTCAAATAATTAACGGTAGTTTAGCTCAAGGTGATTTTCCTTCTAGTTATATTCGTGAATCTTTTCCAGACATTAACTTAGCTGGTAGCTTTATTGACTCCTATCAGTTTCGAGCTACAAAAGGTCAAAAACTAGTCATTGAAATGACAAGTAAACAGATTAATCCATCTTTGACTTTGTATCAAATGATTGAAACAAACGAAGGTCGGCAATTCAAAAAAATAGCAGAGAACGACGACAGAGGAGCAGGCGATTTTAACGCTCAAATTACAACAACTTTGTCAGCAGATGGAGTTTATTATTTATTCGCAAGTTCTCCGTATCAAGAAACTGGTGATTATAGTTTGCAAGCGGTTGTTGAGCCGTAGCAATTTTAACCTAAAACTCGCAAACCTAACCCCCCAGCCCCCTTCCCTACTAGGGAATGGGGAGAATGAGAAATTAAAGCCTCTCTCTTAGTAAAAGAGAGGTACTCTACGAGAAAACGCTCCGCGTTCATGGAGAGAGGTTTTTCAGGGTGTATTTATTATTCATTAATTCAAATTCAAACCAACATCTAACCAAGGAATCAAATCAATGCAGCGCAAATTTATTCTAAATATCGGACTCTGTGCTTTAACAACAATCGTCGCTTTATCTAGCAGCATCTCACCAACCTTTAGTCAGATGATAATTGGTAATTTACCTGAAACTTCAACCCAAGAAAAAGCCGAAAATATTAAATCCGATTCCGTTACCTTCTTGTGCAAAGAAATATTCGATCCAGCAGGTAAAACAAATATTCCCGCAACAGTTGTTTGGGTTCCCAAACGTCAAGGACATATACGTTTAATTGCTTGGAAATCTGAATATTTTCCAAAGTGGAGTCCTCAGAAACGTTGTACATCGGTAACGAAAAACTTTCAGAAATATTATCGCGAAGGAAGATTAGATTATTTATCTACTGGAAAACATAAGGGATATCCAGTAATTTGTGCAGCCAAACAAGGGGAAAATTGTACTAAAGACAATCACTTATTTACTATTAAACACGGTCATAATCCAAAGATAGTTTTACAAAAGCTTTTAGGGATATTTGAAGGAAAATCTTCAATAGTTATTTATCAAAGTTCCGGTAAGCAATTGCACGTTAAAATGCAGAATGTTTTTGAGAATGCTCCTTTGGTAGAAGTTGAGGATTAGAGAAGTTTGATCCCCCCAACCCCCCTTATCAAGGGGGGCTAAATCCCTGCATTTTCTACTGTAAAGGGTGATTCACAAGTCCCCCAAAAATTAAAGTCCCCCTTAAAAAGGGGGATTTAGGGGGATCTACATTTTCCGCAACAACGAAAAAATCCTCCGCTATTCATTCGCCATCCATTCACCTATCAAAAAAAATGAACCTTAACCATTACCTTCTTTCCTCCCTACTCCTCCTCCAAATCCCCACCATTCCCATCAAAGCCGCTCCCCCTTCCATCGCTCATAATTCAATTTGTAAAATCGAAGCAGAAGGAGAAGGAGAATTTTATTCAACCAAAGAATTACAAACCCTCGCCAATCAAATAACAGTAAAAGTCATCGGCGATAACAATGGTGGTTCCGGAACGCTAATTGGTAAACAAGGAAATAATTATTTAGTTCTCACAAATTCCCACGTTGTTCAAGGAGTAAATTCGATTAAATTACAAACCGCTGATGGTAAAACTTATTCAGCAGAAATTTTACCGCAAAACAACTTTAAAAATTCAGATATATCCTTATTAAAATTCCAAAGCAGTGAAAATTATTGTTTATCAGAAATTGCTAAAGCGACACCTGATATTAATACAAGTATTTTAGCTGCGGGTTTTTCTGGTTCGACAGGAAATATTGCATTTAGCGAAGGAGAAGTTAAAAAGACATCTAACTTAAAAGAAGGATATGAAATTGGTTACAGCAGCAACATCGAACAAGGAATGAGCGGTGGTGCAATTCTTAATTCAATGGGAGAGCTTGTAGGGATAAATGGTAAGAGTGCTTATCCGATTTTAAATACTGGTTATGTTTATCAAAACGGTAAACGTCCCAGCGAAGCGGAAATTCAAGAAATGAGAAAGTTGAGTTGGGGAATTCCGATTTCAACTGTTTTAACGTGGGTTGATGGTGATGTTTTGAATGCTTATAAATTGCCTTTACCAAAAGGTGGTCGTCACGTTTCAGAAACAGTATATACAGGATGGTTGGGAGAATTAGAACAAAAAGCTAAACAATTTACAGTCAGAATTGATAGCAATAGTACAGGAAATGGTTCGGGGATAATTATTGCTAGAGAAGAGAATACTTATACAGTTTTAACATCGGCTCATGTGTTGTGTGAAAGACAAGATGCAACAAAGCCGTGTGGTGATTTTAAATATGAAATATTAGCGCCAGATGGGAATAAATATGCTGTAGATGAAAGCAGTATCAAAATTGAGTCAGGAGTTGATTTAGCGGTAGTTAAATTTAAGAGTTCTGAGAAGTATGAAATCGCGACTCTAGCAAATTATTTCCCCAATAGAGATGACTATATGTTTACTGCTGGTTATCCCCAATTACAAGATAGTTATTCACCTTGGCGGTTTACAGTTGGGCGTATTTCTGATGTATTACACATCAGTCAATTTGAATCTACAAATAATAACAAAGATCAGTTACAAAAAAGCAGTTCCAGTTTTATCACGAAAGGATATGAGTTAGTTTACACTAGCATTACTTCTGGTGGAATGAGTGGAGGACCAATATTAGATTTCCAAGGACGAGTTATTGGTATTCATGGAGCATCAGAAGCAGAAGAAGCTAGTGATGAAAGAGTACAACTGGGCTATAGTTTAGGTATTCCCATAAGCACCTTTTTAGGACAACAATTTGGTGTAAAAGCGCAGAAGTTAGAAAAAAATACAACGTTACCAGAACTATCAGAACAGAAAGCGAAATCTATCCAAGAAGCAGTATTATCAGCGAATGTACCCACAGGAAATACCCAATCTTCTCAATGGTTAGAAAGAGGAAATCAACTTTGGCGATTGGGTCGTTACGAGGACGCAGTTAAAGCTTTTGATAAAGCGATTAATCAAGAACCAGCTTTTCTTCATTTAGCTTACTATGGTAAGGCTTTAGCATTCGGAGGATTAGGTAGAGAGAAAAAAGTTGAAGGAGCTTTTGAAAACGCTTTAAAAGCATTAAAGCAAGCAGTAAAGCTCAAAGACGATTTTGTTATTGGTTGGAATTATCTAAGTGTAATCAATAGACAATTAGAAAAAATGGAGGAAGGATTAGTAACAATAGACAAAGCAATTCAACTACAACCAGAAAACCCTAATCTGTATCATGAAAAGTCGGTTATTTTAAGAAAAATAAAACGCTACGAAGAGGCAGAAGAAGCACTAAATAAAGCAATTGACCTGTATCCTAATTATTCATATTATCTCAATTTGGGATTTGTTTAT
>CAYMZW010000514.1:0-4996 GCA_964395005.1 uncultured Rivularia sp. | reverse complement strand
CTATTTAGCCAGACAGCAGAATCAAATCGATCAAGTTGCTCGTCAAGCAAATCGTCCCCTGCCTGGAGACTTAGACTACGAGTCTATTGATACTCTTTCCAAAGAAGCGCGAGAAAAGCTAAATGCGGTAAAACCGCTCACCATCGGACAAGCAGCACGGATCGGTGGAGTAAATCCCGCTGATGTAAATGCTTTACTTATATATTTAGAATTGCGTAAAAACCATAACCAGACCGAGTTACCAGCCCTAACATGAAGATCATCTTCATAAAGCACGAGTATAGTAGTATTTGTATCCGGGAGGATTGGTATGATTAATAACATAGGAAAATCCAAAAGATCATTAATACCTCCCTGGTATATGTCCAAATAGATACTTAAACTTGATGAACTCTTCCGTAACTATCTAAGTAAGGAACAGTTCTTTTAATTTAAATTTACCGTCGCGCAAATTTAAAAGGGCAAATTTACAAGGGTAAAGATTTCATCTATCGCCCTACCGTAGCGAATTAATACTGATGTTTCCTAGAAACTATTATTATGTCTAAGACAGCTAGTAAAAATCTCGTAATTCCAGAACCCTCCGAAGAGTTAATCGTCAGCGAACCTTGGACGATGGACACTTATGCAGACGGTTTGATGGATGAACTTTTTTCCGATATTGACTGCATTCTCGATCGCAAAGGCAATCTGAGCAAGCAAATAGTTCAACCAGCACAACAGTTAATCCTCCATCAAGCCACACCACCGCAGGTTATTCCACCACCCACTATTGTTAGCCCCATACAGCAAACCGAGCAACGCCGCATCGAAGCTCAACTTAATCACGTTTTACGTCGAAACGCTCCTAAAACAGCAAAAATCAAGACTCGTCGAAAAATTTGGCACAACCTCGGACAAATACTTAAGGTGGGAGCCGGTTTAGGATTAGCGATCGCTGTTGGCAACTGGGTAATTAGTAACGGTTTATTAAATCGTCTTACCTCCAAGTCGCTGCAATTTGCTTTGCAAGAGCCAGCTTTTGAGCAACAAGTTTTAGAAGAAGCACAGTCACTAAAACCCGCAGTACCAACCCAAACCCAAATCAGAACCGACTTAGCAGACTACATGCTCAGTGCATTAGAAATTATCGATCGACAGCAAGACAGCCAGGATAGAGCATCTGCGAACAACATTGCTCGTGTAGCACCCGTACCGGCAAATCAAGCAGCCTTAGCTTATGCAAACCAACCAGTTGCAAGAGTGCCAGTTGCCAACCTTCCAGCGCCAAAAATTGCTAACAACGCCAAACCACAAACTCGCAACACCAGAGTTGTAGAAAGAATTTACATTCCTGTATATCAAGCTCCGCAGCCAATGCGTTACGCACCTCCATCAATAGCGCAAGCACCAGCACCACTACCACCAGTAAAAACAGCATCATCATCAGCACCAAAACCATCTGATAGTACTAAAAAAGCCGCACCTGTAAAAGTAGCTAAAGCTAAACCATCAGAAAAAACTGCATTTGCTTCTATCAGGGAAATTAAACCAGTAGCGGTAAAAAACAAACCTGTAAGCGTTAAGCAAGCTCCCGAAATACCTAAAATGAAAGCAGCTGCACCTATCGCACCATCACCACAAGTTTCCGCAGCACCAGTTGAAAAGCCAGTTGAAAAAGAACAAAAAGTTGCATCGGTTCCAACTTCTTCCCACGTCTTGGAAGGATTATTAGAACTAGGAGAACAATCTGCGGCATTATTCAAAGTTAATGGCGTGAGTCGTCGCGTTCAAAAAGGCGAAAGCATCGGTGCTAGCGGCTGGAAATTAGTAGACGTAGCTAACGGAGAAGCCATCATTCGCCGCAATGGAGAAGTGCGTTCAATTTTCGCAGGGCAGAAGTTTTAATCAATTATCAATGAACAATTATCAATGAACAATTTTCATCTGGAAGGTGTGGATCGTCAATAGATAATTGACAGCTAACTATATTTATAGTAGCTGTATATCAGGCTGTTATTAACAGCATATCATCAGGGCAAGCTTTTAAAAAGCATCTACGGCAACAAATTTTAAATCAATTATCAATACCAATAGGTAAGTAACAGGAATCACAAATCAAATTAATTACCAACAGCATTGATAACTGATAATTGATAATTGATAACTGAATTACTGCTCTACCCAAACGGAAACAGAGCCGCCGTTACAGCGAAATTCAGCCCAACCCCACTCGTTAGTAGAAATGGGTTCTTTGACGTGTTCGGTTAAATCGTAAAACTTGGTATTTGGTTTACCGACTTCCATCCATTTAGTTCCTCCCGCACCGTTGCTCATAATTACTGCCATTGCTTGAGGATGTTCTGAATTACCTAATCTTGTCCATCCGATAATGTCCCAATGGTCAAAGTAATTATACTGATAGCCATAGGCAAAATGCTTACGCGCATATAAAAACTTATCAATCAGCCACTTATGGGAAGGTAAATAAATCGGATAACGATTGCCATCCCTGCCATAGTCTTCATATTCTGCACCATAATAATCTGCATAGAATACACAGGGATAACCTTCTTCACGCAATAAAATTAAAGCGTATGCCAAAGGTTTAAACCACGGTTCTACGGGTGCCTCCAACGCCTGCAAAGGTTGTGAATCGTGATTTTCGACAAAAGTGACGGCATGAGTAGGGCGCTGCATCACAAAAGTATTATCGAAAATGCGCCGCATATCGTAGCTTTCGCCGGATTTACTAGCGTAGTGGAAATTGTAGTGTAGGGGTACGTCAAAAAGCGACATTTTTCCACCCACCGCATCAGCATACCAGTGCAAAGTACCGACATCGTTATACCAATATTCACCTACCGAAAATAATTTTTTACCAGCATGACGCTCCATTTCCGAGAGCCATATCGGGAAAAACCACGATGAAATGTGCTTGATAGCATCCAAACGGAAACCATTTACACCAGTTGTATCGAGATACCATTTACCCCAGCGAATCGCTTCATCTTGCACTTCCTTGCTTTGAAAATCGCAATCGCTTCCCATCAAATAAGAGAAATTGCCGTTTTCTAAAGCCACATAATCATCAAACTTTTTACCTTCAAGTAGATATATAGTTGAAGAATCTTGAGTGTATTCGTCGTAATCTACCGCATCAAAATGCCACCAATGCCACTCAAATTTTGAATATTTACCTTTTCTGCCGGGAAACTTGTAATGGGTATAGCACTTAATATCGCGGATTTCACCTTTAGGATTTAGTCTATCGCTTTGAGAAAAAGGAGTAGCCTTCGCGATTTCCGTATCATCACCACCAATACGATGATTTAATACCGTATCCGCATAAACTTGAATTCCCGCATTTTGTAAAGATTTGACTGCATCCGTGTATTCCTGACAAGTACCGTACTTAGTGCGAGTCGAACCCTTTTGTTCAAATTCGCCCAAATCGTACATATCGTAAACAGCATATCCCACATCGTAAATTCCATTCATACCCTTATAAGCAGGTGGAAGCCACATAGCAGTAAAACCCGCATCGCTTAACTCTTTCGCCTTAGAGCCAACTTTATCCCACAGCATTCCATCATTGGGAATATACCAGTGGAAATACTGCATTATCGTGCCGTTAATATTTGACATTGGAGTATTTTAGGTATTTGTACAAACCGACTATAATCTCTTTAAGAGTTATAGGCAAAAATACCATTAACTTATGCAGTAATTTATTTATAGTTAATTAATCGCAGACGCGATATATCGCGTCTCTACACTCCGGCACAATTCACATTTTTTTGCAAATTCCCTGAATCACCATTACCCTCAGCAACAAATTCGACATTTCCTTCAGCATCAATTACCATACCAGTTGCTTCTACAATTCGTTTTGGTTTAGCTAATTTATGAGAAATTGTGCTTCTATTATTAGGAATATCAATTTCACGCAAATCATTCCATACAATTTGACTGTGTAAACTATCATTCGGATTAGCAGGAAAACCACCTCTACCTGTAATTGCAAAACTATTACCGCTATTCGCACTACAAGCAGAAGCAATCTGTTGGTTGGAGTCTATTACATCTAATGGTAATTCTATCGCTCCCGAAGTCGGATTTACATTCAAATTATTAATTTTGACAACACCATTAACACCAAATTCAGAACTTGCTGTAATATCACTTTGTTCAGTTAACTTTTCGCGAAACTGCAAACCAAAAATACCTTGAGTGGTAATATCAATATTTCCACCATTCCCTTGAAAAGCGTTAGCAATAATATCGCTATTTTCTACACCTACAATTACCGGGGAATCAATCTTTATATTTCCACCATTACCTGCACCTCCAGCTTCTGCGGAAATTGTACTGTTATTACGTATCGATAACAATTTTTGTAAATTAAAAACAATATTTCCGCCTTCACCAGAAATAGTCGTAGCATCAATAATACCTTTATTTAACTCAACTGAATCTGCATCAATATTCAGCGTACCAGCAATACCAATACCGTAATTTCCTACACCTATTGCCCCATTATCACTAACTTTCAGGTTAGGTGTACTTATACTCACATCTCCAGCATTACCAATTGCAGCAAAGTTTGTAATTTCACTAATAGTAAAACCTGGGGAACCAACTGTTGAACTTATATTACTTGCCAAACCTATAATTTCTACTATTTCAGTTGCATTAATAGAAACTTTGCCAGCATTACTAGTACCGAAGCTAGTAGTTGAAACAGTACCTCCATCTCTTAACGAAAGAGTGCCTGTATTCAACTTAATAGCACCAGAATTTCCCTGACGATAACCAATGCTAGCTATAGAAGTAGGCGTGAATAAATCCGATGCAGAAACATTAATTCCGGACAATTCAACTGCATCCGCATCAATTTGAATATTACCGCCATTTCCATCACCATACACTTGCGTCGCTAGAAACGAACCGTTTTGCATGGAAAGCTGTTGGGTTTTTATATATACATCTCCACCGATGGCTGTTGATGCACTTG
>CAYMZW010000513.1:0-5002 GCA_964395005.1 uncultured Rivularia sp. | reverse complement strand
GTTGTATTTTTCACTTCAGTTTCTGGAGTATTACTTGAAACTTTGGTTTCTACAGATAAAGCTTCAGGCTTTGCTTTTTTTGTGCTACTTTTAACTTTTGCTTTTGCAGCACTAGTTTGAGCTTTAGCCTTAGCAGTGGAAGTTTTAGACTGAGTTTTCTTACTTTGCAAACGACTTTTTCTAAGTGCCATTGAAGGTTAATAATGTTAGTTCACTTTCTAGAGTAATCTAGTACTAAGTGTTTTCAGGGTATGATAAAAAACATCAGGGTATTTTCTAAGGAATTTTATATCAATTTTTTTTTAATAGTATTTTTATCTACAAAAAAAGACGAAACTTCATAATCAAGTTTCGCCCTTTTTAATTCATTAAAATCCTCTGGGGATATACTCACAGCCTTCTGTAGCCAGTAAGATATAACATTCCTATATAAATTTTCCGCCATTGTAGAATGTGGAAAAACCCAGTTTTTTAAACCGGATTTTTTAACCCTTGAAAAAACCTTATGCTACATTTCCCCTCAGAAGACTGAAAGTTATTTAAACTCTTCAAGCTGATCCATACGCAACCAAATATTCGGCGTAGGCACCTTTCCAAACTTCACCAAAGCATAATCACCTTTAGTATCAAGAATTTCTCCCTCAGTTTCAAATAGATAGGAAGGAAGGCGAGAATCACTAGCTTTAGCCTCCAAGCTGTTTTCTAGCTTTTCCCGAATAGCGCGAACCATTGTTCCTTTTTTGACTGCCATAAATTTTCCTCTCTAACAAATAAGATTAATTTTACCCAGGATTGTAGCTTGAATGCTGAATTGGGAATTGATAATTGGGGATTGGGAATTGCTAATTGGTAACTATTCTTCCTCATCTCCCCATCTCCCCATCTCCCCATCATCCTTTACTGCTCACTGTTGACTGTTCACTGTTCACTGTTCACTGTTGACTGTTGACTGTTCACTGCTCACTGTTCACTGCTGACACTGGGGACAAAAATGACTGGATCTTCCAGCTAATTTAATTCGCTCAATGGGATAATTGCAATTTCGACAAGGTTCTCCGGTGCGGTTGTAAACCCATGCTACGTGGGCGTAGTTTCCATTCACTCCTTTTACATTGAGGAAATTACTGAAAGTTGTTCCTCCAGCTTCAATACTAGTTTTTAAGACTTTAATAATGCTACAGTGCAGATTCTCTATTTGTTCTATTCGCAAATTTAAGCACAAAGTTTCTGGTCGTATCCCACTTAAAAACAATGCTTCATCAGCATAAATATTACCTAACCCCGCCACCACAGATTGATCTAGTAGCGCAGTCTTGATAGCGCGGCGACGATTTTTAAGTTTATCGGCAAGATAATCTACAGTAAATTCTGCTGAAAAAGGATCTGCTGCAAGTTTTGCTAAACCAGTAATAATACTTTGTGTTTCAACCGAAGGGGGAACCCACCACATCTGACCAAAAGTACGCTGATCCACGAAGCGCAATTCCCATTCCTCACCAAAGAATAATCTTACTCTCGTGTGCTTGTGCAAAGGTTCATCTTGAGCTAACCATAGTAGTTGCCCAGTCATTCGCAGATGAACGCCGAGGGAGGAGGGGGAGAGAGGGGGAGATTTTTCTAACTTATCTCGTTGTCTCCTTGTCTCCTTGTCTACTTGTCCCCTTGTCTCCTTGTCTCCTTGTCCCCTTGTCTCATTATCCTCTTCTAAAAAACTTAATTCCGCAATCAAATACTTACCGCGACGATGCCAAGATATTATTTCTCTTTGTTTAAGGCCATTTAAAAAATCTTCAACAGAAAACGGGTAGGCGATGGTGCGATCGAGCAACACATCTCCTCCCGTAATTTTTTGTTTGAGGGTTAATTGATTTAAACCCCTTCTAACTGTTTCAACTTCTGGTAATTCTGGCACAACTTAACGTGACTCGGTTCCTTGATCTGGAGTACCTTCTTTCTGAACGTTAGCTTCAGCAGACTCGGCTTGAGCGCCTGTTTTTCCAGTAGGTTTGGTACCTTGTCCGGTTGCGCGTTGTTTTGGATCTATAGGTGTTTGTTTACCACCGGAAGCTGTAGGCGTACCTTTTTTAGCCTTAGCTTTGGGTGCTTCAATCTCAACTACTTCATCTTCTGCAAAGTTATTGGTGTTGATACCAGAGTAGTTAACTTTATCAAAGCGAACAATTACCGGATATATAATGCCGCTTTTATCAACAGTAGCTACGGTTCCTACATCCTGATACCAATAAGATTCGCGGCGCAAAACGCGCACTTTAGAACCACGTTGAACCATAATCGAATATCCCTCTTTAATTATTTATTGCCTTTTATCCAGGGCTGATTGATTTCACTTTACAACTTGAAGGACTACTATATAGGGTTTGTTAAGTTATTTGTCTAATTGATTGGGGATTGGTAATTGGTAATTGGGGATTGGGCATTGGGCATTGAGAATAAATAGTTAGGAGTTAGGAGTTAGGAGTTATGAGTTAGGTAAGAGAAGGGAATTGTAAATTTGTTTTTCTAAAACTATTTATCTATTACCCATTACCCATTACCCACTACCTATTACCCATGCCCCATGCCCCATGCCCCATGCCCTATTCGCCGTCATAGAGTGCATCACCCCTTGACAAAGTACTGTTTATGAATTAACTTTTTGTTCGCAAACATTTATTAAGTATTAAGGAATATTTGATGACTTAGTTAATACAAAGACACTACCTTGGTTTCCTCTCCCAATGCGTAAGTCCTCATCTAAGTAAGTGGTTTCTAACCATCCCTGTTGTTCGCTGCTTGTGATCGGAAAATCAATTGCAAGAAATTTCTTTCCTGATTCAATTTCTTCAATAAAGCCTGAAGGGTATTTGTAGTCGATTAAACGCTGTAAACCGATAATTGAACGTTCAAATTTAACTTGAACTCGCTTTGAGGAAACTGGTTCAAATTTTGCCGCGACGCTAACTAAACCTTCGAGAAATGGTAAACCACTTATTTCAGCAATGTTATAAATACTTTTGTCTTTTACGCGAATACACTGATAAATTTTACTTAGATTTGTTAGCGGTATGCGGTTAAGATTTAATAGCTCGGAACTGGTTGTATATAGTAGTCGCCAGTTGCCATTTAACAAATCAGTGGCTTCTAACGGGCGTGGTGTTGGGTTAAAGTCTTCTAAGTTGGCGATCGCCGATAAAATATTTTGTTTATCGGTTTGGGTGGCGTTACTACCAAGATTTTTCCCCGCGATTACTTCTAATAAAGTAGTTTTTCTCATCCGTGCTATGACCTCAATTCGGATTGTTAATTAAAAGGAGATATGTTTGGTGAATTTGTATAGCACCCCACAAAATCAAAGAAATATGTAGTTATTACTATGCAGCAATATAAAAGAAGAAGTTTTTTGTCGGATTTATAAGTAAAAGAGTTGAATGAATAACTTAAATATTCTGTATCAAGTGATAGACTCTTATTGTCAAGTCAGTTCCTCAACGAGGGAGCATCTGAAGCCTTTATGATAAATTCTCCTTTATATGAAGTTCCCCGTAGCCGGAGAGCCTCTGTAATCCCATTAAAACAAGAATCTTCCTTGTTAGACTGGTTGAAAGAAAATGGTCGTTTAATATCTCGCGATCCAGTAGAACCGCAACCGGAAGAAAAACGACAAGACATAAATTCCTTGATGGGTATTGAAGAAAACATCGGGGATTATGAATTTGATGATGATGATGATGACGATGACGATGATGATAGCGATGCAAGTTAAACGTGTAGACTAGCTCGTTAAGAATTGTTAGACAGCACGTAAAGTACGATTACCGTATTGTAAAGCTAGCTCCGAAAGGAGAAAGCTTAACGTACTAAGTGTGATTTTTTAATAGTGTGGAGTGAAGGGAAATTTCCGTGGACGCTAAATTATCTCCAAACCAAGGTTTGAACCTCAATGGTATCCGATTGGTTTCTTTGTTAGGCATAGGGCTAGGTGCAACTGCACTAGTTTTAGATGGAGCAGCTTCTCGCTCTCCCTGGCAAGGAACTTCTTTAACCCTACCATTTTTACTATCGGCTTTGATTGCTGCCGGATTAGGCTTTTGGGCTGTTCCTTGGCTTCAAGCTCTAAAGGCTGGGCAAGTTATCCGCGAGGATGGCCCCCAAGCGCATTTAAAGAAAGCCGGTACCCCGACGATGGGAGGCATATTCTTTGTTCCCGTAGCGATTTTAGTCGCTTGTGTTTTATCTCATTTGGCTACTGATACGATAGCTGTATCCGCTTTGACATTAAGCTACGGTTTCGTCGGCTGGATTGACGATTGGCAGATTCTTCGCCGCAAGTCGAATAAAGGTATTTCACCTAAAATGAAGCTGGCTTTACAAGTTGGTTTTGCGATTGCTTTTTGCGGATGGTTATTTATTAGTCAGTCTTCTACTATTACGACTATTTCTTTTCCCTTGGGTTTTTCTTTGCCTTTAGGGTGGTTGCTATTTTTACCTTTATCTTGTTTCGTAATGGTGGCAGAAAGTAATGCTACTAATTTGACTGACGGCGTTGATGGATTAGCAGCTGGTACTGCGGCGATCGCTCTATTAGCATTAGGTGCAATTGTTGCTCCAACTTCACTTGGATTAATGATTTTCTGTGCATCGTTTAGCGGTGCTTGTTTAGGATTTCTAGCGCACAACCGCAACCCCGCTCGCGTTTTCATGGGAGATACAGGTTCCCTAGCGTTAGGAGGAGGTTTAGCAGCGGTTGGACTTTTGTCTAATACTTTAGTAGCGCTGTTTCTTATTAGCGGCATCTTCTTTGTAGAAACACTTTCGGTAATGGCACAAGTAAGTTTCTATAAAGCAACAAAAGGACCAGATGGTAAAGGTAAGCGCTTGTTCAAAATGGCACCTTTACACCACCATTTAGAACTTTCTGGCTGGTCAGAATTACTGGTAGTTGGTGTATTTTATATTATTGCTGCAATACTAGCTTCTGTAGCTTTCGGAATTACTCAAATGT
>CAYMZW010000512.1:0-5037 GCA_964395005.1 uncultured Rivularia sp. | reverse complement strand
GATACCCATACTGCCAGCGTACTAAGGGTGGTAAGGACATCAAAATGGACTCAGTACGTCCGTTGGTTTGCAAGCCAAAAATGGTTCCTCGGTCGTAAACCAAATTAAATTCTACATAACGTCCCCGGCGATATAGCTGAAAATCTCGTTGGCGATCGCTATATTCCATCGGATGTCTTTTTTTGACGATAGGAAGATAAGCGGGTACAAATGCTTTACCGCATTCTTGAACAAAAGCAAATATTTCTTCCCAATTTCGTGCGGGTAATTCACCGATTTCGTTACTGTATTGTGCCGCTGCTTTATCCGCATGAGGGCCGCGATATAAAGAACCTCTTCCATCTTGGTAATCGAAGAATAAACCGCCAACACCCCTGGTTTCATCGCGATGCTTGAGGTAAAAGTACTCATCGCACCAGCGTTTAAATACTGGGTAATATTCTTGATGGTGATTGTCGCAAGCCTGCTTAAAAGTTTGATGGAAATGTGTGGCATCTTCAGCAAAAGGATAGTAAGGAGTCATATCCGCACCACCACCAAACCACCAAACTGGGCCAGCTTCAAAATAGCGATAATTCAAATGAACGGTAGGAACATAAGGATTGCGGGGGTGCAGCACCATTGAAGTTCCCGTCGCATAAAACTTATGTCCTTCAGCTTCTGGACGATTAGCTAAAATCGAAGGCGGTAAATTAGAACCCCAAACCTCCGAAAAATTTACACCACCTTGTTCAAAAATTGCACCCTCACGTAAAACTCGCGAACGTCCACCACCACCTTCGGGACGTTCCCAACTATCTTCTTGAAATTGTCCCACACCATCAATTTCAGCTAAAGCTTGAGAAATTTCATCTTGTATCTGCTTCATAAAGGCACTAACTTTAGCCTTAGCATCAGATGGTGGTAATTGGGAAGAAGGCGATTTAGGGGAAGTTGGCGATGTCAACATAAATTTATAAACCTATATGAACCAATATGGCAATTTCTATTTTTTCTGCGAGCGGAACTATTTCGCTATTAAATCCCGCACGAGCGGTTTTACCCGAAGCTTGGAATGGAATGTAAATATTCCACGTAATTTTCCGGTAACGTAGATTAACGTAGATAAACTTATTTTGCCTTAAATAGGTATACGCTTTTAAATTGGTTAACTTTTTGCAACTTTTTTATGTGAGTACTCTAATATTGAGACTAAATTCTGTAACAATACCTGTAAGCAGCGGCTGAACTGAAGGGGCATTGACTGGTTTAAAGTATAGAAATTCGATCGAGCAGTTATCAAGAAAGCAATATCACTTTTGTACCTCGATACCCAAACCTTGCAATTATTGCTGTAACTGCTGCCGTACTAAGCTACCTTTCTCCTAAAATCGTGGCTAAATAAAGCCAAGAGTCCATATAGTAGCTTACATTAATAAGCACGCATTTCCTGCGGGAGAAAGAAGATATTAGTAGCTTATTTAATGTATTACAACTGCATCAGCACAAAAAAATATTGCTAGCATATCACAACAGTGCCTCTGGAATTTTGCCTTAAGGAATATTTATATTGCATGAAGAAACTCTACAGGTAACGATTTAAGAATGCTGCGAAAATTTATTAAACGGGAACTAGTAAAAGTTACCCAAAAAACCCAAATTACCAAACTGATAAGCAAAGTGTGTAGCCGGGAGGATTAAGAGAATGCAAGGTTGGTTATCAAAATTTATCAACCGCAAGCGTCGTCGAGTTTGCGTTTCTCTGGTGCGAAGTTATCGCGAAATTAGTTCTGCTTCTGTAGATGAAATATGGCATCAAGTTGTTGACTTGGCAGATGTTTCCTGGCACCCATTATTTAAAAGTACTAACGTACCTTACGGATTAGTACCCAAGCCAGGATTAATTTATCAAGCAGTTACCCGTCTTTCACCAATTCCAATCCGGATTTTTGTCGAGCGTGTTAATCCCAGAGAATTATTGAGCGTGAGAGTATTAGCAATCCCCGGCGTAGAAGAACGAATTAGTTACAAAATAGAATCCACAGTTTGCGGTAGTTGCTTATCTTATTCGGTAACATTACGTGGTTGGCTATCTCCCTTAGTTTGGTCTTTTTCTCGTCCTTATGCAGACAAAGTAGCGCGGGCTTTAATCGAAGCTGTTGAAGAAGCCGCAATTCAAGCAGTGTCAGGAAAAAGGAAATCGACTTTACAATCGGAATTGTTTTGAATTGGGGATTGGGCATGGGGCATGGGGCATGGGGCATAGGTAATTGGTAATTGGTAATTAGTAATTTAATTTCTCCCCATCTCCCTATCTCCCCATCTCCCCATCTCCCCCTCTCCCCATCTCCTTATCCCCCTTTCCCCCATGCCCCATGCCCTATCCCCTATCCCCAATGCCCAAATAATTAGATAATATTTTTTTGTTAAAAAAGTTTTCAAGATTAAGAGTGCAAATACTATGCAAGATGTTCTTTCGGCAAGTTCGGTTTTAGAAGTATTGCGGCCAGTTGAAGATCCGGAACTTCGTAAAAGTCTGGTGGAATTGAATATGATTCGCAATGTCAAAATCGAAGATGGTAAGGTTAGCTTCACTTTGGTTTTGACTACGCCTGCTTGCCCTTTACGAGAATTTATTGTTGAAGATTGTAAAAAAGCTGTTAACAAACTTCCTGGAGTTACTGATATATCGGTAGAAGTGACGGCCGAAACACCTCAACAAAAAAGTTTACCTGACCGTAATAGCGTGGCTGGGATCAAAAATATTGTAGCTGTTTCTAGCGGTAAAGGTGGTGTAGGTAAAAGTACGGTGGCTGTGAACATTGCAGTAGCTTTAGCTCAAACGGGAGCAAAAGTAGGTTTGCTTGATGCCGATATTTACGGCCCTAACGATCCCACAATGTTAGGACTCGAATCCGCTCAAATAAAAGTTAGTCAAGGCGAAAAAGGCGAAATATTGGAACCTGCCTTTAATCATGGAGTCAAGTTAGTTTCAATGGGTTTTCTGATCGACCGAGATCAGCCTGTAATTTGGCGCGGCCCGATGCTTAATGGAGTTATTCGCCAGTTTTTGTATCAAGTGGAATGGGGAGAACTTGACTACTTGATTGTGGATATGCCTCCGGGGACGGGTGATGCTCAGTTAACATTGACACAAGCAGTACCTATTGCCGGTGCCGTGATAGTAACTACACCACAGAACGTAGCTTTACTCGATTCTCGTAAAGGCTTGCGGATGTTTCAGCAGTTGAATGTACCAGTTTTGGGGATTATTGAAAATATGAGTTATTTTATACCCCCAGATATGCCTGAGAAACAGTATGATATTTTCGGCTCCGGTGGTGGCTCAAAAACAGCCGCCGAACTGGAAATACCTTTACTCGGGTGCGTACCGTTGGAAATATCTACAAGAGTTGGTGGAGACAACGGTGTACCGATAGTTGTAGCCGAACCAGATTCAGCTTCGGCAAAAGCTTTAACAGAAATTGCCTTGGCGATCGCCGGAAAAGTATCAGTAGCTGCCCTGACATAAAATGAAAATGTATTTCTGTCTGGGTAGCGGTAAGAGTACTGAGAATAAAGATATGAGCAACGCAATTATCAAGTATTTTAATCCCTCAGTTATCAACAAGACTAGATGTTACTAAAAAAGTCACGCTACTCACGAAACAGAAATCGCTGGCAGAATTTATTTAAGCCCTGGCATCAAGTAGACTTGCTGCTATTCTTGCTGCCTATTGCCGTCAGCATGTTTGGCAGCTTTATGATTTTCAGTACGGAAATAAGCCAAGGACAAACTAAGTGGCTATCTCACTTATTATCGGCGATTGTGGGCTGTTTTCTCGCCTTATTAATATCCCGCACTCGTTATGAAGGTTTGCGACAATGGCACTGGGTTACTTTTGCTTTAACTAACGCCAGCCTGATAGCGGTAATGACCATAGGTGTCAGTGCTAAAGGGGCGCAGCGGTGGATTAGTATTGGTAGTTACAATATTCAACCGTCGGAATTTGCCAAGATCGGAGCAATTATTACCTTAGCGGCACTCTTAAACAAGCGCACCGCTTCAACCCTTCCCAACTTTTTCCGAGCTTTAGCGCTAACGGCAGTTCCTTGGGGATTAGTGTTTTTGCAGCCAGATTTAGCAACATCATTGGTATTTGGTGCGATTGTATTAGCAATGCTGTATTGGGCAAACGCCAATCCGGGCTGGTTAATACTATTAGTTTCTCCAATAGTAGCGGCGATTTTGTTTAGTATTGCATGGCCTTGGCCCGAACCGATGGAGGTAGCTGAAGGGATATTTTTTACACCTTTGGGTTTGATTTGGTCCTTCGCGATGGGCTTGTTAGGCTTCTTAACGCTTCCTGGTAAAAGATTTGGTTTGGGCGGTATTGGTGCCTTCGCTTTAAATCTTTTGGGTGGAGAGTTAGGTATTTTTGCTTGGAATAACGTACTTAAAGAATATCAAAAAGGTAGAATCACCTCGTTTCTGAATCCGGAACTAGATCCCCTGGGAACCGGCTATCATTTGATTCAATCTCGTATCGCCATTGGTGCTGGTAAATGGTTTGGGTGGGGACCATTTAACGGCCCAATGACTCAATTAAACTTCGTTCCCGAACAACATACTGACTTTATTTTCTCAGCAGTTGGCGAAGAATTTGGTTTTATCGGCTGTTTGTTATTAATGCTGGTATTTTGCTTAATTTGTCAAAGATTGCTCCACGTTGCTTTGACGGCTAAAGATAATTTTGGCTCATTAATAGCAATCGGCGTTTTGGCAATGATTGTGTTCCAGATGGCTGTTAATATTGGAATGACCATAGGTTTAGCACCAGTAGCAGGAATACCTCTACCATTTATGAGTTATGGTAATTCAGCAATGTTAGCTAACTTTTTAGCCATTGGATTAGTTGAATCGGTAGCGAACTTCCGCAACTTAAATAAGTATTAATAATCAGTGAACAGTGAACAGTGAACAGTGAACAGTGAACAGTGAGCAGTGAACAGTGAGCAGTGAACAGTGAACAGTGAGCAGTGAACAATTATCAATAA
>CAYMZW010000511.1:0-5039 GCA_964395005.1 uncultured Rivularia sp. | reverse complement strand
AATCGGTACGGGGTTCGTAATCGGCAAGGTTGACATCTTCTAATTTAAAAAAGCCTTCAAACTGTTCGATAAGTCCCGTTTTTGAATCAAAAGGAATCAAAAGATTTTCGGCAATATCTCGCCAACGCCAACGTCTTTTTTCAGTTACTTCCAGCTTTTCCTCTAATTCTCTAGCTTTTTGGGGAAAGTTTTCCTGAAGCCAATTGTAAACTTCAAGAGCTTTCTGTAAATGCCATTGCACCATCCTATTAGTAAAAGCATTGTTATCTACATTTTCGTGATACTCATCGGGACCAATTACATCAAGGATAGAGTAACATTCGCGCTTCACATCGAGATAAACTCTGCTACTCCAAAACAAAGCTGTATCGAGAATAATCTCTACACCACAATCGCGCATCCATTCATCATCGTTCGTAACCTGCCAGTATAACCAAGCTGCAATACTAATATCAGAACTAATGTGAATTTCGCGATCGCGACACCAAATGCGAATATCTTCTTCATATAAATGCTTTGCTGGTGCCCATCTTGGAGTTACTTCGTCACCAGTTGCAGCGCTTTCCCAAGCATACATCGCACCCCGGTAGCCGTTGTATTTTGCTTTGCGTCGCGCTCCTTCCAAAGTATGGTAGCGGTAGCTGAGTAAATTACGAGCAATATCAGGTTGAGTAAACAGGAAAAAGGGCAGTATAAAAAATTCGGTATCCCAGAAAATATGACCGCGATATCCGAAGCCAGATAAAGTTTTGGCAGGAATGCTAACTCTATCGTCATGACGGGGAGCGCTAATCAAGAGTTGGAAAAGATTGTAGCGTAAAACTAATTGAGCTTGAGCGCTTCCTTCTATAACAATATCGCTGTAATGCCATATTTTCTCCCAAGCTTGTTCGTGATGGTTTCGTAAATCTTCGTAGCTTGGTAGTTTCTGTAACTTATCGCAAGCAGCTTTAATGGGAGCTTCTATATCTCGTGAAGTAAAAACTGTAACTAATTTTTCTACAGTAACAGTAACTCCTCGAACAACATCAAACCTTGATTCCACTGTGGGAAAACCGGGAACGCTTATATCTCTAAATCTGGGTTTCGTTCCAGATATTACTAATTTAAATGCCATTCCCAATTCAATGCGAGAAGTTCTAGTCCGAACTAGCAAACAAGAACTAGCTTCACTATAATCTTGGTCAAGAATTAACCAGGGATTGAATCCATCATTATCTTCAGGATTACCATCAATACTACCGCGAATCCGAATCGTGCCATCAAAATCAATTGGTGTCAGTTGAATGCGTAATCCCAAAACATTTTGGTCTGCAAAACTGGCAAAGCGTTCAAAATGAAGGTCGATTGTTTTACCATTCGGACTGCGCCAACCTATTTTACGACTTAAAATACCTCGTTTCAAGTCTAGCTGACGCTGGTAATTAAACAATTCTCCTTTATCTAAACGAAATTCTTCGTCATCGATAATAATATATAAGGGCAGCCAATCGGGACAGTTAACAAGTTCTGTATAGTAAATCGGTACATCATCATAGACACCATTAATTAAAGTAGCAGCTACCGCACCGGGATATCCTTCCTCAAAACTTCCTCGGGTACCAAGATAACCGTTACCAATGGTAAATACAGTTTCTTTATAATTAAGTTGTTCGGGGTCGAAATAATTTTCGGTGAGAATCCAATCTTCGTAACGTAAATGGGGGTCTAATATATTTTTGTCCATTGGTATTCAGGCTATTGTTGGTATTTATAAGATTCAAATTAATTTTGATAATGCCAGTTAAACAGTTAAATATAGATTTTTTCTTAATACCAAACAATTGTGAGTTTCTTGTGAGGATATAACTTAAAAATTTTTACATTCGGGACTTCAATCTTCCTCACAATTTACTCACATTATTTTTTTAACTTAAGATTTAGAGCTAATTGGTCAGCTTAACTATGGGAGATAACGATGAAAAACATAATTCGTAGCTTAGCATTCCGCAAGTTTAATGTTCATAATCTGCCTGATAATTATTGGTATACCTCAACCATCATCAGGTATACAAGTACTCGCATCAGAACTACCCAAAGTTGATGTAGAAAAATCATGTCCTGAATTTGAAACCAAAATTGATTTAAATAATGCCAATATTATCGCTTTTCAGGATTGCAGAGGTTTTTATCCAAATCTTGCAAAAAAGATTGTTCTCAACAGTCCCTATGAAAAAGTTGAAGATGTTTTACAAATCCCAGGATTGAGCGAACGTCAAAAAGAACTACTCAAATCAGAGCTAGTTAATTTTGAAGTAACACCGCCAATAATGCGTCCAGCAATGAGAATGCCTCCCAGACCAGCTTTGCGGAAATGATAATAATCCAATACTTCTACAGCTAAACGACTAAGAAATATTACTTTTAGCATTGTTAAGCTTTGCTTGTAGGAGACAATAAAGATATAGGCAGCTATTAGTTATAAAAAACTTCAAATCTTACTACAAAGCTGCTATGGAGGTGAAACCATGTTTGACATTTCTGTAACTGATGTCATTAAATACACGGCGCTCAGACTTAGCATACTAATTGTATTCGTATTGCTAGCATTGGCTTTAACTAGTATTCCAGCTTTTTAAAAAATTACCGGGGCTTGATTCATGACGATCCATGAATATTACAACTACATTTAGATTGGCTATCGCCCTTGCAATCGGTTTAATTATCGGTATGGAACGAGGTTGGCAAAGCCGAGATAGTCCTCAAGGTTCTCGGACTGCGGGAGTGAGAAGTTTTGCTTTCGTCGGGCTTTTTGGTGGGTTGTCGGCACTTTTAGCAAGCAAATTCGGCGCAAATATTTTAGCGGTAACGTTTCTGGGGCTGGTATTGATAGTAGCTTTTTCCTATCGCATCAGCGCCAAAGGTTCTCAAGATTTCGGCATTACCACAGAACTATCGTTGTTGATTACTTTTATCTTAGGAGCATTAGCGGGGAGTGGACTGGAAGGAGAAGCGGTTGCTAGCGCTGTAGTTGTAGCTGCATTATTAGGATACAAACAGGAAATACATTCAATTCTCAATCAATTAGAACGACGAGAATTAATCGCTACACTGCAACTATTGATAGTGGCAGTTGTAGCGCTTCCTCTACTTCCAAACCGCAATATTGGTCCTTGGGAAACATTGAATCCCAGAACGATTGGTTGGATAGTACTGTTGATTGCTGGTATTTCCTATATTGGCTACTTTGCAATGCGTATTCTTGGCAGCCGCGTTGGTTTGTTAGCAACTGCGGTAATAGGTGGATTAGTTTCATCAACTGCGGTAACGCTTGCTTATGCAAGAATAGCGCGTAAAGAACGGGATAATTTAGCTTTGCTGGGTGCGGGGATTTCTCTTGCAGGCGGTATTATGGCAGTAAGGTTGTTGATTGAAATCGGAATTGTTAATCCTTCTTTACTTCCTTTGTTAATAGTTCCAATTGGATTGTTGGCAATTGTCCCTCTGATTGCAACGGTAGCAATCGCAATTAGAACGACTCAAAATGTATCATCAGCAGAAGTAAAGTTGAAAAATCCTGTTGAATTAGGGGCAGCTTTAGGCTTTGCTGCCGTTTTGAGCATTTTGTTTGTGCTTGTACGTGCTGCTCAAACATTCTTTGGAGATACAGGTATCTATGTACTCGCAGCAATATCGGGAATTGCCGATGTAGACACGGTGAGTTTATCTTTAGCACAAGCGACTCGTGAAAATTTATCGCTTGAGATTGCTGCGACAGGAATTTTAATTGCTGCAATGGTAAATACGTTATTCAAAGCAGTACTAGCGACATTTATTGGTGGGTGGTTGCTGGGTAGATGGTGTGCAACTATTTTGTTAAGCGCTTTGGGTTTGAGTTTAATTGCAGCGTTTGTGATGCGTGGGTAAAATCATAGATATTTTTACACAATTTAGATAAGAAATTACTTACTCTCGAAGATATTACTTTATAAATTGGTTCAACTCAATGATACCTTCGTATACTTGCTCTATCACCATTTTATTCACAAGTTCCTCAAGCGTACAAATTCAAATTTTCTCCTCACAACATCTTCAAATTTAGCTATTAACTTGATATTTGAAGATGCTTCTGTATAAATAAGGAGAAAATATGTCTAGATTAACACTCAATCCAATCAAGGAAATCGGTCCTTTACAGCGTCATTTTTTCTTATCACTTATACTAATTTTGTTAGCGGGTTGTGGAGTATTCGCTTCCGAGAGATGTGGAGAGTACATTGCGACATCTTGGACTCGCAATTTAAAAAAAGAATTTGTGGATCAAACCAATACCTCTAATTGGAAATCTTTTATCGAGCAAGAAAATTTGCAGGCTTCAGAAGCAGAAAAAACAAGATTAAATACTCAAATTCAAATTATTGAATACAGAGCAATGTCTTCTCTGGCAATTGCTAAAGATTTTTATAAATGGTTGTTTGCAACAATCATGACGTTTTCTATCTCAATAATTATTGCTTCACTATGCTTGTTTTCTATAAGTAAAGAGGGATGGAAGGTTGCAAATAACTATGTCATAAATGTATTTACAGTTTTTTCCAGTATCGCTCTATTAAGTGGTTCTATTCCTTTAGTTTTTCAGTATGAGAATAATGCTCAAAAGCACTTGGAAATGTTAGTTAACTATATAAATTTAAGAAATCATGTTATAACTAGCATTGCAATAGCTGGGAACCTAGAAGGAGAATCACTTACCCTTAAAGATATTGTTGTTAGTACTGAGATAGCATTAGCCAAGTACCATCAAATAAGTATTCAACTCGATACTAGTCGTATGCTAAATCCTCAGCAAATTATCGATAAGCTGGAAGTCTCTCAATAATTATAACAGTTGAATTCATCGTAATTTTTTACAACCTATTCCCCGCATATATTAATTTTGAATCGGTAAATATAATTAAATAGTCTCAAAAATATGATTGCAAATGCACCCCCAAAAACTATTTTCCAAATCCAAGAAATTACCAAAGTTTACCGTATGGGTGAGGTGGAAGTAAAAGCGC
>CAYMZW010000510.1:0-5042 GCA_964395005.1 uncultured Rivularia sp. | reverse complement strand
TTGCTCGAACCAATGTTTCCACTGATTACAACGTCTGAGTTGATACCGATACCAATTTTAATTTGTGGTTTATTATCTGAATGACGGCGAGTATTAAAGTCTTCTAAACGACGGCGCATTTCTAAGGATGTTTGTACCGCCATCCAAGCATGATTTTGTAAAGGTAGCGGCGAACCATATACGGCCATGATGGCATCACCAATATATTTATCTAAGGTGCCTTTATGCTTAAATACCGCTTCAACCATTGACTCGAAGTATTCGTTGAGCATACCCACAACTTCTTCAGCTTCCAAGTTTTCCGTTAAAGTTGTGTAGCCGCGAATATCGGAAAATAGTATCGAAACTTCTTTGCGATCGCCTCCTAGTTTTGCATCATCTAATTTGAGCAATTCTTCGGCTAATTCCTGAGTCATGTAGCGATACATGGTACTCTTGAGTCGCTTTTCGTCGCTGATGTCATCCATTACTACCAACGCACCGCGCACTTGTCGATCGTCGCTAGCGTCGGCGATTGTGTTGATCGATAAGTTGATGCTATTTTCTAAAGATTTTTGGGTGAGAAGGGTACGATCTGGATAATATTGTTCGCGCAATTTATCATCGGCAGCATTTAAGGCATCTTGACACCATTTATCAAAGTCGTTTTCTTTGATATTTATAATGTCGTTGATTAATTTGCCTTCTAAACGTTCTTCTTGTTCTAATCCTAATAAACGCAATGCGCTTTCGTTAGCGGCAACGATGTGCCCTTTACTATCAGTAGAAATTACACCATTGGAAAGACTGCGAAGAATATCGCGCTGCATTTGTTCTTGCTGCTTGATGGTGGCAAACAATTGAGCGTTTTGCAGCGCTACACCTGCCTGTATATTAAAAGCTTCCATAAACTGTTCGTCATTACGATCGAAACTTGCTTGGAAGCATTCGGGGGCTTTTGGCCAATCTTTGGGATTATAAGGAGGGCACTGGTTTTTATTCTTTTTATTTACCAGTTGAGTAACACCAATTAATTCTTTGTCGCCGTTAAATACCGGCATACACAACAAGCTACAGGTACGATAAGCGGTTTGTTGATCTATTTGTTTGGCGGTACCGGAGTCGAGATTGTCGTACAAATCGAAGGGAATATTTAATATTTTACCGCTTTCGGCAACTTGACCGACAAAACCTTTACCCATCGGCACTCGCAACTCTCTAGTCGAACCATCATCCAAGGTAATTTTTGTCCACAATTCTTGGCGATCGCGATCGATTAACCATAAAGTAGAGCGATCGGCATTCATCAGTTGTTTGGCTTCATCCATCACTCGCTTGAGCGTCTCTTCTAAATCAAGACTGCTTTGCGAAAGTGATTTAATCGCTTTCATCAAGGCTTCAGCGGCTCGTTGCTTTTGAGTTGCTATATAAAAGGAACCCGATGATTCTAAAATTAATCTGATAGAAGGCGCAAATTCTTGAAATAATTGCTCGTCAGCATTAGTAAAACCCTCAACATCAATGCGCTCTGATAAAGGAGTTTCGCTATTGCTAACTGGTTTTAATTTGTTTAACAATTGCACTACCGCGACCAGTTTACCTTGTTCGTTGAGCAAAGGTAAAGCCAACATAGTATAGGTACGGTAGTCAGTTCTTTTTTCATGCTCCCGCGCAAAAGAAGAACGATCGTCGTTGTAGAAATCAAAGGGAATATTAACAACTTTTTTATGAGTTGCTACTTCACCTGCAATACCTTTATTTGCCGGTATACGAATTTCTAAAGAACGTTTTCCTTCACCTTCAGCAACAATTGTATATAGTTCTTGCTTTTCTTCATCTAATAGAAATATCGTTGTTCTATCTGCACCTAATAACTCTCCAGTTTTTAAGGTGATAGACTGCAACATTTCTTGCAAACTTGCTTCAAACCCTTTAGAATCTAACATTGATAGGGTTTGATTAACAATCTCTAACTTATACTCTACGTCTTTAACAACTTGTTTAAAAGTATCTTTGGTCAGAGGAGCAAGGAAATTTGAAATAGTTCCTTCCTCTTGTTGACCTAGAGCATCTAATCGAGCAGAATTCTGAATAAAGTCGCGCTCACCCTGACTGTTTCCACCAATAATTAAATCGGTGGTTTCACTGCGACTACGTTGGTAGACTGACATAGCTGCCTTATGATATAAGATTTGTTTTATTAATTGATTCTTTATGAACGATAAATCTGCCGATAGCTTTAAGTTAATTTTGACGTTAATTAAAAGAAATCAACAGATGCAACTTGTTTTCATATTGTTTCTTTTTCTTTAACCTTAAGCTAAGAAAGAAAAACAATATTTTTGCATATCTTATCTTATCGAATAAGAGAATTATTCACAGTTTAATCTTTCAATAAATAAATTGTCACTGACAAAGATACGTAGACAATAAAATTATAAAAACAAATTTGTTTGATAAACAAGCGCAATTAAGAGATTTTATAACTCCAAATATCATTTTTTATTAACTATAAAAAACAACACATTAATGTAGTCGCTATAAAATAAGCGTGAATATACTTGTAAGCATGATATTAACAGCTACTTAATTGTTTTTCAAAATTTTACGGACTAAATCTTGTAAATAATATCAGTTCTACTATTTAGGTCATTTACAACTGCTTGCTGCTACGACGGCAACATCAGGTATTGAATAGTAAAGTTGTATTTTTTACATAACATGGTGATATTATTCCCAAATTTTCGACAAAATTAACAGGGACTAAATCATAAATTACACCTATGACGCTTAATAAATAAGTTTTCTAAAATAATTTTTCTAAATCTAAGTATTTAATCCGATTCGGCTTCTGATTAACTTTCGTAAATCAAATCTAGTTCAACAGAACTAGATTTAGTACAAGCTTAGAATACGGCAAAGAAGCATTAATTAATTATCGTTCTATTAAGCGTTTACGTTTTACTACTGAGTATCTAATTAACACTGTAATAATACTGTATCTTAGCTTACTATAAAACATTTCAGCTTCATTTTTCAGGTTAAAGGTGATTAATAGTACTATGCATGACAGTATTGCTTCGTATGTATTAATCGTTATCATTAGAAGTATAAAGTTGCTTTGTATAAATATCAGCATTTTTGAGGATGCTATGCATTAATCTATTAAGTTACAAAATGATTTGTATATAACATAATTGCCTCAGTGATATTGCTGAGAAAGATTAAAATGTCTTCAATTCAGCAACAAAAACCAAAAGCCATCGGCTTATCTACTGCAATATGTATTGTGGTAGCCAACATGATAGGTACGGGAGTATTTACGAGCTTGGGCTTTCAAGTAGTAGATATCAAATCTGGCTTCACTCTGCTATTTCTATGGATGGTAGGTGGAATTTTTGCTTTATGCGGAGCCTTAAGTTATGGCGAATTAGGGGCAGCAATGCCTTATTCGGGTGGTGAATATTGTTATTTATCACGTATATATCATCCAGTAATCGGTTTTTTATCTGGATGGGTGTCGGTGAGTGTAGGTTTTGCTGCACCAATCGCAGCAACTGCTATGGCTTTGGGAGCATATTTTAAGAGCGTGTTTCCGTTAATTTCTTCAACAGCTATTGCTTTAGCTGTAGTTATGGGTGTTTCTGTAATTCATGGAACAAATAAAGCATTTGGCAGCAACTTTCAACAAATATTTACGATTTTGAAAGTTCTATTAATTGTAGTTTTAATTGTCTGCGGTTTCTGTTTAGCTGAGCCTCAACAATTAGGATTTTTACCTTCAACAGAAGATGTTAATTTAATCTTCAGTTCGCCTTTTGCAATTTCATTAGTTTACGTTACCTATTCATATTCAGGGTGGAATGCAGCCGTTTATTTAGCAAGCGAAGTAGAAGAGCCGGAAAAAAATCTACCTCGCTCTTTAATTTTCGGAACTCTAATTGTAATGGTTTTGTATCTACTATTAAACTTTATCTTTTTATATACTACGCCAATTAATCAGTTAGTAAATAAAGAAGAAATCGGAATTATAGCTGCTAATAATATCTTTGGTTCTTTCGGCGCAAAAATAATGGGTACTCTGATTTCATTCGGACTAATAAGTTCAATTAGTTCAATGGTTTTAGCTGGCCCCAGAGTTACTCAAGCAATTGGCGAAGATATCCCATTATTTAAACTGCTGGCGAGAAAAAATACTAGCGGCATTCCATATCTTGCAATTCTTTTACAGCTATTTATCGTCACTGTTTTAATTCTGACATCTAGTTTTGAAGCAGTATTAGCTTATTTGGGATTTACCCTAACATTATCTTCATTCATGACAGTTTTAGGGGTTTTTGTTTACCGCTTTAGATATCCCGAAGCACCTCGCCCTTATAAAACTTGGGGTTATCCTTTTACACCACTAATTTTCTTGGGGATAAGTTTATGGATGCTTGTGTTCCTTTTAATGAATAAACCAGTGGAATCATTAACAGGAATGGGAACGCTATTGCTAGGTTTGATTGTCTATTTTATTGCATCAAAAAACAAATTAGGATGGTCTTCAATTGAGGAAGAACCTAACTAGAACTCCGCCGATGAAACTGCGGTTTTATGAACAATTTCGACACATTTTCCTACAATCATGAAAAATAATAAATTATTCACTGCTATTTTTGGTACTGGTATTAGCGCATTGTTATTGCTACAAGGCTGTGGTAGCGAAACCAATACAAACTCTATTACCAGTAACGCGATTAAAAAAGCCGAACCAGCTAAACAATTAGATCCTTTAGCTAAATTTGACAAAGCAAAATCCGATCAATTAACCGACACAGCAAAATTGCTCGCGGGAATGGAAATAGATAGTCAAAGCCCTTTAGCTAAAGTACAGCAAGTTAGTGGTTGGAATTCCCATCAAAATTACTATAAAAATGCTTGGTCAAAATTAGAAAATCGGCAGTTAGCAAAGGTAAGAAAATGGAGAGACAAGGAATTACAAGCAATTAATGCTAAATCTCCAACCGTTTTCTATCCTTTCAGCGGCCCAGATTTTCTTTACTCTTTCTCTTTATTTCCTA
>CAYMZW010000509.1:0-5063 GCA_964395005.1 uncultured Rivularia sp. | reverse complement strand
ATAAACCATTTGGCGGTCGGATATCGCGTACTTTTTCCGGTGGTAAATTACAAGCGTTGTCAATTGCTATTTGGGTTTTTTCTAAACTTTGCTTGAGTTGGGTTGGCGAAAGTAGAGGAAAATTGTGATGGGAATAGCCATGTAAACCAATCCAATGTCCGCGAGAATAAACTTGTTTGGCTATATGCGGCGCACGCTCGACACAAACACCCAGCCAAAAAAAACTTGCTTTGATTTGATAACGATCTAAAACTTTCAATAATTGCGGCGTATATTGCGGATGAGGACCATCATCGAAAGTGAGAGCGATGGTTTTGGAATTGGGATTACCCCTCCAAAGGCATTTGGGAAAACTTGATTTCAGAATTGGGTAGAGAATCGGGAATAAAGGATAAAGCTGCATTTAGGAATGGGGAATGGGGAATAGGGAATGGGGAATCTGGTTACAAGGCTCTGACTTGTAATGCGTAACAAAAGGCGTTTTCTCGTTACAAGGCTCTGATTTGTAATGCACCTTTATGAGGCTCTGCCTCTTGATTCGACTGGAGGCAGAGCCTCCGATAACACATTCCCAGTCGGAGTCTGGGAACGAGTAACGAGTAATTCCCAGTCGGAGTCTGGGAACGAGTAAGGGCACTTAAATGTCAAAGTTTTCATAAAGATCGCAAGTTATACGTAACAAATTCTGTAACCATCTAACTAATTTTTGAATTTATCGTTTAGATTGGAATAAATTTAGGAGTAATCCCGGAATAAACGGGTGATGTTGTTTAAAGATATACGAGACTATCAAATACTTTATCTTTCTCTATTCCTTATTTTAGGTGTAGGTACGAGAGATTGGACGCTGCGACCGATGATGATTTTTGTCACAATTGCGACTAGTTTACTTATGCAATCGCTTTTGACATTAATCGTAAATCGCTTGTCATTTGTACAGGATAAAGAACATAAAACAAATATTCGCAGTCCATTAATTACATCCTTGGGAATCAGTTTACTTTTACGAGCCGATTATCCCACAACAATGTTTATTGCTGCTGCAATGGCGATCGCCAGTAAGTTTGTTTTCAAATTTGAGGATAAGCATTTTTTCAATCCTGCGAATTTCGGAATTATTTCTGCATTGGTACTAACTCCTGACGCTTGGGTTTCTCCCGGACAATGGGGTGAAGACTGGTGGTATGCATTTCTATTTGTGGGTACTGGCGGCATGATTTTGCACCGTATCGGACGTTGGGATACTACGGCAGCTTTTTTAGGTTTTTACGCTCTATTGGAGGCTGTGCGTAATTTATGGCTGAATTGGACGTGGGATGTTTATCTGCATCGCTTGATGAGCGGTTCTTTACTGCTCTTTGCCTTGTTTATGGTAACTGATCCTCGTTCCATCCCCAATTCCCGCACTGGCAGATTAACATGGGCAGCCTGTATTGCTGTTGTCACCTTTATTCTGCGAAACAACTTTTATCTTTCCACAGCAGTATTTTGGGCATTATTTGCTCTAGCACCACTGACAGTTATATTTGACAAGGTTTGGAAAGCATCGCGTTTTTCGTGGAGCAACTAACAACTAACCACTAACCACTAACAACTAACAACTCTTATGAAACTCAAACGCGCACTAATTTGTGTATTGTTAGCTTTCGTCATCCTGATTGGCTTTACTCCTTCGGCTTTGGCTTTTTGCGGTTTTTATGTTGCGAAAGCGGATTCAAAGCTGTATAACAAGGCTTCTCAAGTGGTAATTGCTCGTAAGGATAATCGCACTATCTTAACTATGGCAAATGATTATCAGGGCGATGTTAAAGATTTTGCGATGGTTGTTCCCGTACCTACTGTACTTAAGGAAGAACAAGTTCAAGTAGGTAAACCTAAAATAATCGAACGTTTGGATGCTTTTAGCGCACCGCGATTGGTTGAGTATTTTGATGAAGATCCTTGTGCGCCCGTTTACCACACAGCCGCAGAAAATACAGCTATACCTCCATCGGCAGCACCTAGAGGGATGAAAAGAAGTAACAGCGATTTGGGTGTGACGGTAGAAGCAGAGTTCAATGTCGGTGAATACGATATTGTAATTCTCAGCGCTAGGGAATCTAGAGGTTTGGAAAGATGGCTGCGCGGTAACGATTATAAAATTCCTAGAGGTGCAAAACGTTTACTAAATCCTTATATTCGTCAAAAGATGAAGTTCTTTGTGGCTAAAGTTAATTTGGAAAAGTTTGATGAAAATGGCTATCAGAAACTTCGCCCTTTACAAATTTCCTACGAATCTAATAAATTTATGTTGCCGATTCGTTTAGGAATGGTTAATTCTACATCGGAGCAAGATTTAATTGCTTATATTCTGTCACCAAAAGGACAAGCCGAACTTACCAACTACCGCACAGCAAAAATTCCTTCTAACCTCAATATTCCGGTGTATGTCAAACAAGAGTTTGGCGACTTTTATAAATCAATGTTCCAAACCTCATATACAAAAGAAGATAAAAAGGTTGCATTTTTAGAATATGCTTGGGATATGGGTAATTGCGATCCTTGTTCTGCCGAACCGCTTAATCCAGAAGAACTTAAAGATGCTGGCGTATTTTGGTTGGATGATAATTCTTCAAATGAAATAGCACCTCCTAACTTCCGTCGTCGTCTACCTTCTAGCAACGTGTTTGTAACTCGTTTGCACGTCCGCTATACCCGCGATAAGTTCCCCGAAGATTTGATGTTTCAAGAAACTTCCAACCGCAACAATTTTCAAGGACGTTATATTTTACAACATCCTTATAGTGGTAAAGCTGATTGTAACGCTGGCAGACAATATAAAAGAAGCTTGAGAAAACGGTTTGAAAAAGAAGCGCAAACTCTTGCTAAATTAACTAACTGGAATATTCAAGATATTCGCCAAAAAATGAAGCTGGAAGAACAAGCAAGTGTTTCATTTTGGCAAAGTTTTCTTTCTTGGTTTGGAATGTAGAATCAGTTGTCAGTGAACAGTTATCAGATTGTAGGGTGTGTTACGGCACGAAATAATTTAAATTAAAAGATTATTATGTTGATAATGCCGTAACGCACCATTATCAATTATCAGTGAGCAGTTAGCAGTTATCAGTGAATTGTTCGTTGATAATTGTTCATTGACTTGCCTTTTCACCCGAACATTATTGAAATTCAATTAATATTTATAAATATGAATAACGAATTCCAACCAGTAAACGACGGAGAAATTATATCTCTTAATCATCAATCTATTGCTCGGCATTTAAATTTACCTTCAAATGGTTTTACTGATGTCCAAATTAAGTCCGAACAATTTGCAGAAGTAATACAACGAAGATTGAATATAAAAGACGCTAAGGGACAAACACTATTTAAAGAAGGTATAAACTGTGAAGTTTTTAAATCTGGATCTACGGGCTTACAAAAAGGAAGATTAAAAGCTAAATTAGTTTTAGAATTTTGTCCCGATGAACCTATCGTTGAAGAAAAATCATCTCTGGATGACATTCGTCGGATGATTGAATAAAACAATTTAAATAAGAATTGCACTACGTTTATTTTGTTCCTAAAAACGTACAGTATAAAAAGTGTATATTCATTTTATTGTTAAATTCGTTTTCAAGCTAGATTTGAGATGTATCCCTTGAATCTATCTTAAAAATATATATGAAATTTATTTCTGCTATTATCTTGACATCGCTATCAGTTCTTTCAATTGTATCTGCACCTACAAAATCTTTATCTCAATCATCAACAACTTGCCAGCAATTAATGTTCGGAAAGTTAGATGAAGTTAAAAAGTTGATCCAAAATGGTAGTAATCCGAATCAGATATGCGATTTTGGTTCTGAGAGGTTCCCTTTGCTTCATTCTGTTGTTGCCAGCAATGACGTAAATTTAGCAAAATTATTAATTGCTAAAGGTGCCGATATTAAAGTTAGAGATTCCCGAGGAAATACAACATTACATCATATTGCTGGTTCAACAGAATTAGCAAAATTATTAATTGATGGTGGTATTGATGTTAATGCTAAGAATAACGCGAATATTACTCCTATACATAATATCTACAATCAATTAACTGAAGAAGTTGCAGAAATATTAATCGCTAAAGGAGCAAATGTTAATGCTAGAAGTAAGGGACTTTTGACACCTTTGCATTTAGCACTTAAACCGGATATAGCTGAACTACTAATAAATAAAGGTGCGGATGTAAATGCTCGTTCCAACCAAAATTTTACACCGTTACATTATGCTACTTCACGCCCAAAAGTAGCTGAATTACTAATTAATCGCGGTGCCGATTTTAATATCATTAACGATCGAGGAACAGCGGTAATAAATGATTCAAGTTTAAGACCGGAAATATTACAATTATTGATTGCAAAGGGTGCAAATGTTAATTTTAAAACTCCTGATGGTAAAACGCCTCTGCACCATCATGCTACTAATCCAGAATTAACAAAAATACTGATTGCCGGAGGTGCAAATGTAAAGAATACGGATAATTTGGGTAGAACGCCTTTACATTACGCAATGGGAAAACCTGGAATGCTTTTAGTAGCCGCAGGTGCAGATATTAATGCAAAAGACAATGCCGGTAGAACTCCCATACATACTGCTGTTCTCGCAGAAAACTATTTTCCTTATGATTTAGTTGAGTTTTTAATAACTAAAAAAGCAAAAGTTAATATTCGAGATAATCAAGGAAAAACACCACTAAATTTAGCTAATTCAAAAGCCGACCGAGTGATGATAAAGTTGTTAAAACCTTTTTGTGCAATCTGAATTTATAAATATTTTGATTAATCTAACTCACTTTATGCTAAATTAAATGATTAAGAGTTTTTTTATATAATCTTCTCTTAATTTCCCTATCAACTTTTTTTAAGACTTAAGCTGTAGGGCATTTCAAGCTCAGATAAAAGAAGCGTCTACAATAGCCCAACATTCAGATCAATGTTGAAGTAAAAAGACGCTTTTGGAATGCATAGAACCAAATAACGATCCACACAAAGTTACATATTCCTATGGATTGTTATTTAAGTCTATTTACAGTTTAAACAGTA
>CAYMZW010000508.1:0-5071 GCA_964395005.1 uncultured Rivularia sp. | reverse complement strand
GGAGTTAGGAGTTAGGAGTTGGGAGTTAGGAGTTAGGAGTTAGGAGTTGGGAGTTGGGAGTTGGGAGTTAGGAGTTAGGAGTTAGGAGTTGGGAGTTAGGAGTTCGTAGGTTGGGTGTCGCTGCGCGCAACCCAACAAGCGCATTAAGATGTCAAATCCACTAAAGCGACTGATTCAAACCTTCTTCGGAAGCACCAACCTCACGAAGTAATTGCTGTACTGCCCAATCCGCTAACATTATCGGTGTATTACCTTCGTTGTCTGCTTGATTGACATCAGCACCGGCTTCAATCAGTGCTTTTACCGAATCGGCATTATCGCAAGCTACAATCAGTGCTGTTTCACCGTTATCATTGCGTGCATTGACATCGGCTCCTTGGTTAACTAAAAACTTAATTATTTCAGGGCGGTTAGAAGCAAAAAGACTGCTAGCGATACACATCAAGGCTGTTGTACCTTCTTCAAATTCTTCTTCACCACCCAGATTTGGATCTGCTCCGGCATTTAATAACGCTTCTATAACGCTTTTATGCCCGTACATTGCAGCTAACATCAATGCACTTTTGCCGCATTCGGTGATTGCGTTAGCGTCTGCACCTTCTGCAATTAATTGTTGAACTTTGGCTAATTTACCGTACATTGCAGCATCACCGAGTTTTTCTGACAAAGATATATTTTCATCATCATCAGCATCATTTTTGATTACTTGAGCCATCCCACCCGAAGCAAGCCCGCTCGTAAATTGCAATAAACCGTGCCCTGGGTTGGATTGCTGGCGAATTGTGTATTCATCTACCATGTGAGCGATCGCCAATAAATCGTCAAACATGGGTAGCGCTTCACCACAACGTTTTTCAAAGTCTTTGACGTATTCCAAATGCTGTGTTATTAGTTCGGAAACATTCAAACCGGGCAAAGAAACGCGAAATAATCCTTGCTCTTCATAAGCATTTTGAATAACTTGTACCGTGGTGGTTGTGAGATAGCTGTTATCGGTAAATCTAGAGATGCAATCGATTCCCCCAAAGTTGGATTCTTGTGCTATCACTGAAATTGCAAAATGCTTTTCGGGACTAACATATGCATAAATTTCTATCTGGTGAAGCTGAGAGCAAATTAGTTTTCCGACATAAACCATACCTTGATTAGCAAGTAATTGCCCGATTTCAAGAATGCTAGCATGGACATTTTCTGGCAATTTTACATATTCTGTACCAAAATAATCTCCACCTTGTCCGCTATAAATTAAAGGAATCGGTTGATTTGTATTCATGAGGTTTAAAAATATGATTTTAAACTAAATAAGACTTACGCGATCGCAACGAGAAATTAGGCATTCCAAGGGTTCAGATCCCCCCAACCCCCCTTAGCAAGGGGGGCTTTGCGTAAAGTTGCGAAATATAGCTCTAATTGACTAAAGAAACAATCATAAACTAGAAATCAAATAACAATGAACAAACAAGCTCAAAAAAATCATAACCCTAAAGAAAACCCCTGTCATATCTGTGGTTCTCAAGAATTTATCTGGGGACGTGGTGTAGGTGCTGGGGAAGACTTAATCGTCACCAGTTGGCTATATTTCCGCGCAGATAAAGGTTCTTGGGGAGACGGTGAAAAACTTCGCGCTCGTAAGTGTAGCAAGTGTGATAATGTGCAGCTTTTCGCAGATTTTGCAAAAGAAAAAGCGGCTCGAAAAGCGGCTTACAAGAATTCATCTGGCATTGTAGTGTGAGCCTGCCTTCTTGTTACTTTCACCTTGTCGGTGTTTAGTTCTTAGAGCGATCTTCTCGCGGCACGTAGAACCCATCAAAACTAGCGTTCTGTTTCATTATTTATAAAATAAAAAAAATGATGTGGTAGTGGTTATAATACAAACCACAACTACATCAAAATTAAATTAGCCTACTTTTACCTGTCTTAATGTCTTAATAGTTTTTACAACTATAAGCTTCAATTAAGGAGAAAAAAACTGAATTTTTATTAAATTAAAACATTTGCGGAATTATATAATTGGCATTGTTATATCTATATCTATATGTATCTCTGTAGCGTAATGTTCCATTTTCATTATCAATATCGTTCAAAGCTATTGATGTGTTCCTCAATTCACCATTTCTTTTTTGGCAAGCAGCGTTGAGTACATTACCTGTCACATAAAAAAAATCACAGGTTTCGCTAAGATTACTTACGCGATCGCGATTGGTAGTTACAAGATTTCCATCAATATTTTCAATTCCTCGTAAAAGAATATTTGTATAAATTGAACGACCATCTTCTGTTAAACAATCCGCTTCAAGTACATCATCCACAACTCTCATGTTTTGACAACTCTGGTCGAATCTATTAGTAATAAGTCTGCGATATTCTCTCGCATTCGCTGGCGTACTTGCTGCTAAACTAATACCCGTAATCGCCAAACCAATTACAGCAAATAAATTACGTTTCATTTCTTGCCTTCCTCAATACATTAAAAAATTTTTGTTAAAAAAGATTATTCACTTATCAGTAATTTAAGAAGAAAACTTAACCAAAGCATTAGGTTAATTTTTTAATTATTTACTCCAATAAGTGTGCATGAATTAAATACTCTTAATATATTTATACAGTAAAAGAATAATAAATTACCTGCGAATTTATACGTAATTAAGGCACTATTTGAACCAGAGTTCCAATTTTGACTTGATTGTAGAGTGCTATAACATCTTTGTTATGCATCCGAATGCAGCCGTGAGAAATTGCTTTTCCGATTAAATGCGGACGATTAGTTCCGTGAAATCCAATTTGAGTTTTACCATCTGTCCACACACCAATCCATCTCACACCTAAAGGGTTATTTTTGCCCGGTGGAATAATTGCCCCTGTTTTGAAATTTTTGAAAGTTGGATCTTTTTCTCTAGAAAATATATTAAAGCTGCCTTGTGGAGTTTCGTAGCCCGGTTTTCCAATGGCTATTGGATAACTTTTAATCGAATTTTTTCCCCGATATACATATACTCGTTTTTCTCCTAACCTTACAACTAACCGAATCTCTTCTGAAATCGGCTCGTTAAGGATGCTATCTTCAACTTCAAATACAGGATTAGTTGTTGTACCTTTTAAGATAAGTGGCCAATCTACGCCAACATCTTTGTTTATTTTTAGATTCTCCTCGGTAATTATTTCTGCATCGGGAAATTGATAGAGCGTATTAGCTAAAGATGGTTGAATGATTACAAAGTTAATTCCATTGCTGCAAAGAAATAAAGTCCCGAAGGTTAAAATATTGCTTTTTAAAGAATTTAAATTAAGTATTTTCACAATATAATTTTTAATCATTAAGTTTAAACAAGCAAGCTTATTCTGATTTTTTAGCACCAAAAGAATAAAAACAGGCTCGGTAATACCAACGATTTATGTGCTTGTGCTTAAATAAAAAATGCTTTTAGCTTAAAAAGGCACAATAACATGAACGAACGACCACGAAGAAACAGCAACCCCAGAGAAAATCCTTGCCATATCTGCGATTCTTAAGAATTTATCTGGGAAGTGGTGAACCACTTCGTACTCGTAAGTGCGATTGGTGCGGTAATGTACAGTTTTTCGCAAATGTCTTAAACGGAGATTAAATTGGTTTCGCTATTTTAATTACAACAAAATTGGGAATATGTCGCAATTAACACAAGCGTTAGAACGAATTTTAGAAATAAGAAAGAAAATTTATCCTCCCGCAGTAACTAATTTAAACCCAGGTCTTACAAAAACTGAAATCGAAACGATAACTGCATATTGGTTGACGAAACTACCAACTGAAATCTATGAACTATATCAGTGGAGAAATGGAGTAGGAGGTGGTTCTAAAACTTATGAACCAGGTGGTTTATTTGAACGATGGGCATTTGAGCCTCTACAAAACATATCTATAGAAAAGCAACCATCCCCTTATGAGTACCCACTTGATACTCCTTTTTATTCTTTAAATATATTTTTTAGTTATGAATCTTGTTTCCAAGGGTACATAGTATTTAATAACAAAGCAGAGACTCAATGGGTTGAATTGGTAGATATTGTCGATGGATTTTGTGAAAGAATGCGGGAATATACTCCATTTTACTATTACACTAACTTAACTAATATGCTCTTGACTATAGCAGAATCTGATGAAAAAGCCTATTTTCAAGATTATATGGGTAACTGGAAAGTAAACGAAGAAATAAGAAAAAATATTTGGTATAAATATAATTCATCAAAGTTATCTGAATCTACTTTGAATCAATTTATGCAAAACCCTTCTTTTACTTTTATCAATCAGTTAATTACAAAGAATATTTATTTTATAGACCCTACAACTCAAGAACCTTTAATCCAAATTTTGCAAAAAATCGCACTAAATACTAAAGATAAAAGTATCAAAGGAACAATCACAAGAATACTTGGAGATGGTGCTGATAAAATACCCAAAGAATTTTATTTTACTAATTTTTTGAAGGAATATTGGAAAATTAGAGAACCATCGGTATCATTTTATCAGAGATTTCATTTATTAATGGAAGAAGAATTCAATCCCGAAGAAGATATCAAACAAATTGAGCAAAATAGACGCGAACAAAACATAAAAAGAGGAACTATTTTTATCCTATTTATGCTTAAGGCGGTAAATACACTGATTCAAGCTTTAGAATATGATGATGCTTTCATTCGTAGCGAAGTTGCTTGGGCATTAGGAGAAATTAAAGCACTGGGCGCAGCAGAACTTTTAATTGAAGCATTGCAAGATAATAACAAAGAAGTCAGGCAGGCGGCGAGAAAAGCCCTTTTAAAAATAATTTCAAAGTTTCCAGAAGTTGAAAATTTAATTCCTTTTTAAGTTGCTTTAGCTTATATAAATTACCCGCTCTATCTGAAGTCGGCGAGCAGTGTTGATAATCTGCATCTGTAAAGAACCAAAATTATCAAATCCTGAATAACCGAAAACTTTATATCAAGAGCTGTTCCTTTGCTGCGGAATTGGGCGTTACGCGAAGCGTCATGCTTTAGCATATCGCCAGATTCGGGTTAATTCATTAAGCCCCGGTATTGTGAGAACGGATTTTCA
>CAYMZW010000507.1:0-5100 GCA_964395005.1 uncultured Rivularia sp. | reverse complement strand
ACTCCCAACTCCCAACTCCCTACTCCCTACTCCCTACTCCCTACTCCCTACTCCCTATTCTTCTCGATTCATCGATTCCCAAATCTTTGTCACAGCTTTCTTAGTAAAAACAGAAAACTCCTTTTCCATCATCCACTTATAATAATTTGGTTCTTTCTTAAACGATTCAGCTACGGATTTACCTTTGTATTTACCAAAGTTAAAAATTATCTCGTTGTTTTCATCATAAATAACTCTTTTTGTGGGGTCGAGAAAATCAAAAGGTACGAATTCTTGCAATTCATCCATATTGTTTTTTACAGGATAAGATAACTTGCCATCTTTATCCTCATATTCCTCATTTTCATAACGTTTTAATTGCGCTTTAAAAACTTCGTATGTAGCGCGAATATCGTTTTCTGCATCGTGAGCGCCGACCAATTTTTCTCCACAATAATATCTGTAAGCTGCTCTTAAAGTACGAGGTTCCATTTTATGGAAAATAGTTTGTACATCAATAATTCTTCTTCCTTCAAGTTTAAAATCGATGTCAACACGCGAAAATTCTGCAATTAATACAGGAATATCAAATCTATTGGAGTTGTATCCAGCCAAATCGCTATCATTAATGTAGTTTGCTAAACTATCAGCGATTTTTGCAAAAGTCGGTTTATCTTTTATATCATCGTCGTAAATGCCGTGTATTTCCGATGAAGCATTAGGAATAGGAATAGTAGGATCGATCAGCCAGGTTTTCATTTCTTCATTGCCATCAGGAAATACTTTTAATACGGCAATTTGTATAATCCTATCTTTGACAATATCAATTCCTGTTGTTTCTAGATCGATAAATGCCATTGGACGTAATAAATTTAGCTTCATGTGAGATTCCTGTAATAATTACGAACGAGTAGAAATAAATATAGTTGTATAAATATTTAGCAGATTTATCGAGAAGTCGCTGTATTTTAGGATAATTATTAAGGGAATAGGGAACAGGGAACGGGAAACAGATAAATGTCTTAATAATTATGGCTACTGCTATAACAACATAATAAAAATAGACCAAATAGTTAATTTGGTCGCTAATAAGTTGGATTATTAGTATTTGTATACCGTTTAGCCTTATATACTATCAATCTTGCCTCTTGAGTTCCTTTTAGGCTAGATTATCATTTAAAAAACTTTTATTGCTTCTTTCCCCGTTCCCCGTTCCCTGTTCCCTTTTTAATTAGAAACTCCTGAAACTGCTCGTTTTTTCAAATTTAATTGAGTACGCTCTCCACTTTTTGGTTCTAGTACCTGGGCTGGGATATTATGCTGCTGTAATAGGGAACTGAATTCTTCAACGGTTCCTTCTGGCTTAATAAAGTTTATCAGCAATCCTTCAAAGGTTATATCGCCACCAGCGGCTGTTGGTAACATTATCTGGGGTTCGAGCCATTTGGCAACTTCTAATGCTTTTTCTTTACCTTTAATAATTGGTCCAATTAATGGTAAACCTAAATCTATCAATGGGGTGATGACAACATCAATGGGAGCATATTTTTTCAGCGACTCAGAATGATAACCGTGAGGTTCGTAGTAAAGAGTAAAGCCGGTTTCGAGTTCTTTAAGCAAATATCCGTTTTCTATCAAAGTCGGGCCGACAGGAGAGCCGGGAGTTGCTGTAATTTCAACGCTATCGTTAAGAGTAAAAGTTTCACCGTGAGCTAGCGAGTTTACATTTTGGTAATCTAATTGATTTACGACTTTAGCAGCATTTTCTGAAGCGACAACGGGAATATCGCGCTTGAGTTGCTTCAACGTCGGTGGATGAGCATGATCTTCCAAACCTTGAGATAGAAGAATCAGGTCAATTTTTTCTGGTATTTCCCGTTCTTGGGCACGAGAACCCTTGAATAGCCAATCCAAATTCGCAAAAGTTAGGGAACCAACCAGCCAAGGATCTATCAGTATATTTTGAGTGCCTATTTCAAGTAACCAGCTATTGCTGTCTAAGTAAGTTAAATACATCTAATTGTGAGAGCGAGCTTTTATTCAATTATGAAGTATTTTTGCTCAATGGAGTTAGAGAGGGGGGAGAAGGGGTAAAGGGGGAAGAGGGGGAAGATAATTTTTATTAATTACTAACAACTAATTACAAACTCCTAACTCCTCACTCATAACTCCTAACTCTCAACCTTTGACCTATTCTATTTTTCCTGGTATATCAATGAGTGAACAACAGAATGTTATGAAAATGTTAATTCCTAAAATGCGTTTTGTAGTCGGTTTAACTAGTATTTTATTAACTGGTAGTATAAGTGGTTATGCTTATAATAACTCGGTAAATGCACAATCAATTGAAATCGAAAATTCTCCACAAAATATCGAAAATATATCTTTGAATTCTCTGAAAAAGTCTACTGTACCCGAACAGTATAATTTAACAAATTCAAGTCTTAAATTAACACCAAATTTTTCGTTTCAAACAGCACCTTCAAGGAATAATTTAACAAATAATCTATATCAACCTCAGCTATTATCCCAAGCTTATAGAGTTATTGATGAATTAAAAAGATATAAATTTAACATTGATGGCAATAGGCTTTTTAGCCCTGCGAAATTACCTAGTAGTAATAAAGTCAGCTTCAATCAAAAAGATTTGTTATCGACTTTAGTAAATACGAGAAAATATTATCAAGATCATGCTGATGATGACCCAAATATTTTACGTCCGGGGGTGCTTGGTACTCAAGGAGTATCTGTAGAAGATATTATCAAAACTCTTGATTTTATGATTGCGGTATTGCAAGAGGATATTGCTAATAATCGTCCAACTCGTTTACAAGATCCTAATTTTATCAACTCTAATTTTAGAGTAATTAGATGGTCTGCTTATAATCCCAAACAACCTCAGCGTAAGAATTTACGAATCACTAAATACGCTGTCTTCGTTCATCCTGGTTCGCGCAAGAAAACTGCTAAATTCAATGTTCCTCTTTACAATCTTAAAGATGTTCCTCTAACAGATAAATTCTATACTAAATATACCAAGCAAGATGTATTGTCAGGTATTTACGAACCTGGTGGAAAGGAATACGGCAAGGTTAAGCCTATCGTTTATATGACTAGAGAAGGCTTAGAAGAAGCATTAATGCAAGGAACCATACTTGTAGATTTAGGTGGTGGCTCTTCTGCTTATTTTAATGTCGATCGCAGTAACGAAATTCCTTATGTTAAAGGAATAAACAGACGTTCGCAAAAGCGTTATTGGTATTTTAAAGAAGTCAAGGATATTAAAGGCTACGGCTATAAAATAGATGAAAAGATACCTATCAAAGCTGGAGTTACTTTTGCTGGGGACGTACTGAACGTTGGTTTGGGTAGAATGGTGGTTATTGAATATATGAAAAATGGACGCAGGCACTTAAGAATGGGAGTAGTTGCAGATACAGGTGGTGCGTTTTTACCTAACTTCTATCAACTGGATTTTCTTGCAGGTATTTTCAAAAGTCAAGCCAGTTTCAATCGATACATTAAGCAATTACCAACCTACGCTAAAGCATATATTTTGATCAAAAAATAATTGTTAAAAAGCGATAGAATAATTTATTGTATAAGGGATTGGTGAAAACAGAATTGGGTTGAATGATTAACATTACTTCTCCCTTTTCCCCATTCCCTGTTCCCTGTTACCCGTTCCCTTCTTAAACACTAAACGCCTATTTGGGATTGTGTATTTGAAAATAGGCGCATCAGAGTTTCAGGTAGTTTAGTGATTTCTTGAATCAAGTCTTCAGAGCCGACACCGAAAATACCCAGAAAAATCACAATGATAAAAACAGCGATCGCCGTACTAAAAGTGGTTTTCACTACCTTTAGCAAAGCCTGGAAAACTAACCAAGCAACAATGATTGCAGCAATTAAAACAATTAATTCAGTTGGCATAATGAATAAATAAGTTAATTTAGATTACGTAAAGAAACTATGATATCTGATTCAGAACAGAAATAACGATCTTAATTTTAACGATTTTTATAGAGAGCTTAATTGATAAAAAGCAAATCAGGATACAGCCTTATTCTCAAAAATATTTCTTTATTGAGTATCACTTAATAGCTACAACTTCATATGGGCTAATTCAGGATGTCTTGTAATTTTGATACCATTTCGGTACGTGAAGAAACTTCTAATTTACGGAACATTCTTTTCAAAGCTTGTTTTACGGAGTTTTGCGTAATCCAAAGTTGTGTACCAATTTCTTTATTAGTTAATCCCCTTGCAACTAATTCAGCTATTTGGATTTCGCGGGGTGTTAGACTATACAAATTTTAATGTAGTTTTTAGCATAGTAGATAATAAAGTTAAGGAAAATATAAAAATGACGAATCAACCCAAATATCACATAGGCTTAGTTATTTACCCAGGCATGACTCAGCTTGATATAACCGCACCTCATCAAGTATTTTCTTTTATTCCTGAAGCTCAAGTGCATATGTTGTGGAAAAATTTAGAACGTCATTTTTGTGGAGAAGAAACTGCGAAAAGAATTCAACTTGTATTGGAATATAATCCCGCACCACCTTTTGATGCAGGTTGCCCAGAAAATGCTGGAGAAATTTTGGTCGAACAAGTGAAGCAATTTAGTAAGCCTTTATCGGAAGAGCTTTGGCTCAGATAAAGATTACATCTGCAAACTTAGGAATTACGTTGCAATAACAAATCGCTCATGCTTTCTAGGCAGAAACTATAAAAACCCGGTTTTTAGGAAAAACCAGGTTTTTTTGTTCTTAATTAAGATGGAGTTGATAATTAAAGGTAATATCTTTCTCCATCAAAAAACTCAAGCATCTTCGCCTGAGTGATAAGTAAATAAATTTTATTGACTAGATAAGGAAATTAGCTATTGAAGCTAAATAGATAGACCTTAGTAGCGGTTGTTAAAATTATTTCTACGATTGCCTCCTCCTCCGAAGGAATTTCTCTGTTCTCTGGGTCTTGCCTTATTTACTTTAAGATCGCGTCCCATCCATTCAGCACCATCGAGAGCTTCAATAGCAGCTGCTTCTTCATCTTCTGAGTTCATTTCTACGAAGCCAAAACCGCGCACTCTACCTGTTTCGCGGTCAGTAGGAA
>CAYMZW010000506.1:0-5111 GCA_964395005.1 uncultured Rivularia sp. | reverse complement strand
TTGCGGATTCTCGTTACATAGTCAGCAAGGGATTCTTGGGGTTGGGGATTTTTAAAAGTGTTCATGAAAAGCTGTCCATTTACACCCTTAAAAGATATATAATTTGGCTAGAAAAAACCTTACTGTAAACACACAAATTTTCAGAAATTGACTGTAACTTTAGCCACCATTGTAGTTGAATTCCTAGAGCGTCCTGGACTTGCAGCAAGTACCAGAAAAACATATGAATTTGCTCTTCGTTCTTTACTTCAAGAATATGGAAGTTGGTCAATAGAAATTCTCGGTAAACAAATATTAATTGAGTATTTAAATAGCTTAGGTCATTTAAAGTACACAACCCATCACAAGCATCAAGCAATACTACAAAGCTTACTTAATTTTGCAGTAGAGAAAGAGTATATAAAATTTAATCCAATAAGTGGATTAAAGCAGCGTCTCCCAGATAGAGAAAAAGGCGAACATAAAACCGATGATGCGATAAGATATTTAACACCTCAACAATTAGAAAAACTATATTTGGTTGTTAAAGATGACCTACGCTTGAATGCAATAGTTAATTTACTACATTGCACAGGATGTAGAATTGGAGAGCTTTTAGCATTGAATATAGAAGACGTAGACCGTACAAGATGTAAATTCCAAGTATTAGGAAAAGGGAATAAAAAACGTTGGTGTTTTTACAGTTCAGATGTAGCAATAGTTCTTGATAACTACATTAAGTATCAGAGGCATAATTCAAGTAATGCTTTATTTACAGCACAACATCCAGTCACCCTACTTGTAAGTAGAATTAGCTATCATACATTGCATGAATATTGGCGAATAATTACCGATAAATACCCGGAACTTCATGGGGTACGTCTCCACGATTTACGGCATACATTTGCTACTGAGCGTGTGGGATTAATCAGTATTGAAGAACTACGAGCATTAATGGGGCATTCAAGTATTCAAACTACTTTACGTTATCAGAAAGTTACTTCCCAGAAGGCTGAATCGGCTGCACGTCATGCATTAAATATCCTAAGTTTACCTAACAGTTAAACCAACCTTTATTAATTTCTAGAGACATACATAAGCCAGATAGCGTTGGATATCTTTAGGAGACAACTTTTAGATTTTAAGATGCTGTGTACCCAAAAGAATATAAAATACTCTTTGGTTAAAGAATAAGAGATAAATTTCTTAAATCCATATTTTATACAAGGGTGTTGCTATTTTTACTTAAATGACTTCAATTAACCGTACTGCCTATCCTAAATTTAAGCAATTCCCCGATGCCTTCATAGCTTGCAGAACTTTATACACCAACACCAGAAGAAATCAGATTTGTAAAGTCTAAAACTAAGAGCCATAATGGTTTTCTTAGTTTCATGGTAATGTTGAAATCTTTTCAAAGGCTTGGATATTTTCCACATCCCGAATTAGTACCAATCGCCGTAATTAAACATTTACGGTCGTGTTTAAAGTTACAGGATTGGGTAAAGATAATTCCTTCGGAACGTCAACGCTACACTTACCAAAACGCAATTCGCTCATATTTGGGAGTTAAACAATACGATAAAGCAGCCCAGAAATTAATTGCTATCTTAGTTGCAAAACAAGCAGAAGTGCTAGATCACCCTGCTGATTTAATTAACGTAGCAATTGAGGAGTTGGTTCATGTTCGCTACGAATTACCTGCGTTTAGTACCCTTGACCGTTTAATTGGTCACATTCGTGCAATGGTTAACAACCGTTTGTTTCTACGAGTGTCCAGTGTTCTAGAAATTACCGAGATTCTTTATTTAGACCAACTATTGTTAGGAGATATTGAAGAGTCACTTGCAACGCTCAATCTACTAAAATCCCCACCCAGAAGTGCAACTCTTAGTGGAATGAAACAACTGCTGGCTAAGTTTGATGCTCTGATGACTTTTGGAAATGCCAAACGATTATTATCAACCATAGCTCCAACAAAAGTAAGGTACTTTGCAGCCCAAGCCAGGGCTTTGGATATATCCGAGTTCCGAGATATTAATATACCTAAACGCCGAACATTACTGATATGCCTGCTATATTCGGCACAGGTCAAAACCCGTGATAATCTCGTTGAGATGTTCCTCAAACGTATGCTCAAGATTCAAAACAATGCCAAACAGCGATTGCAGGAGCTACGGGAGAAACATTTAGTACAAACATCCGAGTTGTTGAATACCTTCTCACAAGTCCTAACAGCATCAAAACAAACTCAGGATAAAGAAGCTTTAGGAGGTAAGGTACAGTCTATCTTTGATGAAAGTGGTGGTATAGATTTGCTGCTAGAAAAATATGAAGAAATTGCAGCTTATAATACGAATAATTACTTACCGTTGATGTGGCGATTTTATTGTAGCCATCGTAAATCGTTATTTGATTTAGTGCGCTCAATGGATATCAGCAGTACTTCTGCGGATGAATCTGTAATTGATGCATTAAATTTTTTGCTGGATAATCAACACAAGCGTGGTAGACATTTACCCTTTGATATCAACTTAGATTTTATCAGTAAACAGTGGCGGACGCTGGTTATATCCGAGGTTAATGGAACTAAGGTTTTAGTACGTCAGCAGCTAGAAATTTGTATTTTTTCTTACTTGGCTTTGGACTTGAAGACAGGAGATGCTTGTGTAGCTGGTTCTGAAAGTTACGCTGATTTCCGCGAACAATTGCTGTCGGAGGCGGAGTGCGAACCTTTGATAGAAGAATATTGTTCGACTGTTGGCTTCCCCTCCAATCCAGAAGATTTCGTTAAATATTTGCGTCAAGAGCTAAGTGAGGTTGCAGAAAGAGTAGACAAGATTTGTGCGGATGATAAGCAGGTAAAAATTAATCAAGATGGTGAAATTGCACTGACACGAGTTCCATCAACTTCTGAACCCAAAGAGGTGGAAGAACTAGAAAATAAATTACGCGATTTGATGCCAGAGCGTAGCATTTTAGACATACTCTGTAATGTTGAACATTGGTTGAATTGGACGAGACATTTTGGTCCTCTTTCAGGAAGCGAACCGAAGTTTAAACAATCTGCGGAGCGCTATATTTTTACTACTTTTAGCTACGGATGTAACCTTGGTCCCAATCAAATGGCACGTCATTCTAGAGATGTGGTGACATCTCACATGATTTCTTACACTAACCGTCGCCATATCAGTACTGCAAAGATTGAAGCAGCGATTCGGGATATGATTAATGCTTTCAACCGTTTTAGCCTTCCAAATCTGTGGGGTACGGGGAAAAGAGCAGCCGCTGATGGTAGCAAGTTTGAGATTTACGAGAACAATTTACATAGTGAATACCACATTCGTTATGGTGGTTATGGTGGTATTGCTTATCACCACGTTTCTGATAAATACATCGCTCTGTTTACTCACTTCATCACTTGTGGTGTTTGGGAAGCGGTGTATATTTTAGATGGTTTACTAAAGAATCTTTCGGATATTCAACCGGATACTTTGTACGCAGATACACAAGGTCAATCAGCACCAGTGTTTGCTATTTCTTATCTTCTTGGTATCAAATTGATGCCCCGCATCCGCAACTGGAAGGATTGTGCTTTCCTGCGTCCAAGCCCAGATGTCACTTACGAATATATTGACCCATTATTCAAGGGCGTAGTCAACTGGAATCTAATTCAAACCCACTGGCACGATATGATGCGTGTCGTATTATCAATAAAAGCTGGGAAGGTTATGCCTTCTACGCTTCTACGCAAGTTGGGTAGTTACAGCCGTAAAAATCGCCTTTATCAAGCGTTTCAGGAATTGGGTAAGGTGGTACGGACAATGTTTCTGCTTGAATATATCTCCAACGTTAGGATGCGTCGAGAAATCACTGCTATTACTAATGTTGTGGAGAAATATCATCATTTTCTTGATTGGGTGTTTTTTGGCAAACAAGGTGCGATTACTGAGAATGATCCAATTGAACAAGAAAAGCGGTTAAAGTATCTGGATTTAGTAGCTTCTGCTGTAATTTTACAGAACACGGTGGATATGTCGTTGGCGATTCAAACACTGTCTGCACAAGGAGAAGAGGTTAATCGTAGATATCTTAAAGCTTTGAGTCCTTACGTGACTAGGCATATCAAAAGATACGGAGATTATGTGGTGAATTTACAGGCGATTCCGCAACCATTAGAGGCGGCGATGAAACTTCCACCTGAAATACTTGAAAGCTAGATAAGGTAGGAGTTTTCAGACCATCTTGCAGGTTTTTACACGTATCTCGGCTCAATGCCAATAATAATGAACCGATAGCAGAAATTAGACAGGATAATGATGAAGTAATAAAAGGTATTAAGAAAGATACTATTAAGACAGTAGAAAGACTTAGCGTTAAAATTAATGCGTTAAATAATAATGATTCATCTACTGATGCTACAACCCAGTCAATAAATGAAGAAAGAAAAGCCTTGAAGCGACAGCTAAATGAAATTAAATCTCAAACTAAAATATCAGAAATAATTCATACTTCAGAACATCGAGATTATTTATTTAAAGCTTTTAAAGAAGCAGAGGATAGAGTAATGATAGTCTCGCCTTGGATTCGTAGCAATGTAATTGATAATAGATTTCTAGAGATATTAGAAAAAACATTAAGGAAAAAGGTTCAAGTTTATATTTTTTATGGATTGAAGCAAAAAAAAGGATGGGGGCAACAGAATGATACTTATGCTATAAAAAAATTAGAGGAATTAGCAAATAATTTTAAAAGCTTTCGGTTTGAAAAGGTGGATAATACTCACCGCAAGATTGTTGTCTGTGATAATAAATTTGGTATAGTGACAAGCTTTAACTTTTTATCATTTAAAGCTGACCCTAAAAAGACTTATCGGGATGAGTTAGGCGTTATCCTTAGAGATAAAAAAACGATTGAAGATTTGTTTCAAAGTGGGCTTGAGCTAGCGTTTTAGAATATTGGTTAATTTTACTCTAATAAAATTCTATTTGTTCTGGTCGGGAAATTTATTTATCAAAGCAAAGGTTAGTTTTTTAGCACTTCGTAAAAGTTGAGAAAAGTTAAAACAAAACGATTTGGGGTATAGCCGGGATACGCGCAAAATGGGACACGTTGTAAAGTTTTGTTAATAT
>CAYMZW010000505.1:0-5140 GCA_964395005.1 uncultured Rivularia sp. | reverse complement strand
CCTTAGAAAGCGTATTCCAAGCTTGTTCCTTAATTTCTGGGTATTGGCTAAATATGTTTCTAATATCTTCCCAATCTCCGTGTATTAAAACATCGATTCCCTTGTCAAGTGGTGTCGGCTCCAACTCTGAATCCGATTCTTCTGGCTCCTCTAAATATTGTTCTTCTACTTCTTCAGCACTTGTATAAAACCTAGACCTAGTTGTTTCTTTAACTACTTCCAACTCAGTCCAATGAAAATAATGATTGAATCCATCAATCTTGACCAAAATGGGATTAATATTCTCGCCATTTAATCCGATTACCTTACCTTGTTTATTTTGAAGATTCCCTGTCTTTATTTCTACCGTAGCGGGTATGTCGAAGCCCATCGATACCAGAGCATCGTTACGAACATCGGTGTCTACCCATGCTAACTCTTGCTCAAAGTTGTGGTAATTTGCAAGAGTCGCACCCCAAGTTTCTCTCCATTGTGGATTGTGGTTAAAAGCATAATTAGAAAGATGCTTGAGCGATGTTGTATCATGCCGAACTATATTCGATATGGCATCCCATCTTTTATCTTGAGGAACTGCTGCTTCCCAACGTTGGCAATTCTCTACTATCAATTGACCACAATCCGGGCTGATTCTACCAATTTCATTGACCGAGGTGATTAGTTGCTCTGAAAATTCTTCCCATTTCTGCTCGACTGTTTGAGTTGTGCCGGTTGGTGGGGTTTGTTGATTATAACTGTCGTCCACTTCTTGAGTGCTATTTTCTTCTATATCATCTACATTTTTGTCAGCACTGTCAACAACTTCATCAAGCTCTTCTGCTTCTGTGACTTTTCGATATAAATCAGCGATCGCACTTCTAATGATATCTTGAGGTATTAGCCCGAAATTATCCATCAATTTCTGAGTTAATAAGCCCGTTTGTTCGTCAAATTCATACATAGGTGGGAATTGTGCGTAGCGCTCCCCTCTACAATTTCTGCGCCATATAGAAGGCTTACTTGGTAGTGCTGACTCTCTTTCCTTTTTAAGTTGTGCTTGCCTTTCCTTAATTAGTGAATCTACGTAAGCACAAGTTAAATCCTCTTCGACTTCAGATAGCTGCTCAATTATTGGCTGATATTTTTCCGAACACAATCTTAGTAGCTTTGTCACGGGTAATTGAATTAGAGCATTGGGACGATATGCGAAATCTTGAAAATTCTCTGCTAGTTTGAGCGCTCGTTTCTCTTCTGTGCTGCCTTTATCCCAGGCGTAATCATCGAGCAGTTCTCGATATTCCTTCTTACTGTAAGACCTCTTGTACTCCCACAACAAGAAACTAGCATGAAGGTATTCTACGGTGCTTGTTTCAAGATGCTTTACGGGTGAGGCATCTATGTTGTGAGTCTCTTGATACGTTGATTTTTCAACTAATTGCATGATATTATGTCAGCTCGTTTTATTTGACTTTGGTCTTCTTTCAAGACCAATTTTTATTTATTCGACTAAATAGAATACTAAGCAGCACTTTGCTTTGTGATACTCTGCTGCTCCCTTTTGCGATGTGCTGCGAGTGCATATGCCAAAGTATGTTGGTGATATAAAGGCATCTTCGGAAGTTCGATGTCTCTTCCCCATTCGTATATTGTGCGTTTGGATATTTTTAAGGTTTCAGATAGTAACGTGAGGTATTGTCCCCGAAATTTGGTAGAAGTTACTATTTTTAATTTTTCACTATGCGATAACCCCCTTAAAAGTGTCTCTTCGATGAACTGCATTGCGGCTATTCTTGGCGCTGTGTAATCACGGCAAGCGATTCTCCTCAATTCGTCTGGGGATAGAGCAATCTGTGCGTAACTACAAGTTTTTCTCGCGTGTTGTGGCATACCTTCAAAATTTGGATTATCACCCCACTCCCTCACTGTCTTTTTTTGCATCCCTAACAATTTGGAAATCAGGTTCATGCATCTTGTACTATATCCGAACCTAATTTCCTCATCTATTATTGCTTCGGGCATTAATTTGTCTATGCCGAAGCAATAACGTAGAAATTCTCTAGGCTCTATGCTTTCGGTTGGTAGGTGTTGGAAAATTTGGTAGTTTTGCATTTTTTTACTCATTACAGTTTTACGAATAATTTGCAACTAATTAGATATTAATACTGTATTGCATAAAACACCATACAATTTTGTAAATATATGTTCCAGGCATTAGTTTGTAAACTCTTGAAATGCCTGTGGTATCTTTAAAGTAAACGTAGATTAATTTATGTCAAGTGGTGATAACGAACGCAGACAACGGCTTTCCGTTTTATGTAAGCGACTTCGTGGTAATGAGTCGCTGCGTTCGTTTACCAAAAAGCGGAGTCATGAGCTTAAAGGTATTAGTCATGCTTCTTGGAGTTCTTGGGAAAGCAAGAGAGCAGGACTTAGTACGGACTCTTTGGATCGGTTGGCAAGTTTTATTGGTTGTTCGCATCAATCTCTTTTCGCGTACTTAGACGGCTCCATAACTTTAAGAGAATTGCTTCAACCAACTTCAACGAGTGATATTAAGGTAAACAAGGACTCGCTTTCGGCTCTTTCTCCAGATGCCGCTGCTGTATGGATGAAGTCGCTTTCCCTAAAAGACAAATTGCTTGTTGCTTCTCAAGGCTTTCAATTATTCCAAGATCAACTTGACGAGCTTGTTGAACAAAAAGCCAAAGAATTAGTTGAGCAAGAAGCTCAAGAACTCATCACTAAAAGAGCTAAAGAGCTAGTTGAAAAAGAACGATTAGAACCAATTGAGCAAAAAGTCAAATTACTGATAAATTTACTATCTGCCGATGATTATCCCCCATTATCTGAGATTACAAGAGTAGCAGATAAATTAAATTTAAAAATTGAGGACTTGATTGAATTATGCAATCGTATTTACGAGGGATAGCAAGCAATTTGGGCATGGTAATTGATATTTCTCTACGGAGATTATATCCAGCAGGAAATCTCCGGGTGGAATACGGTTCCTCAGTTGTTAGAGTGCTAATTTCTAAGCAATAACCTAGAAATCACTGCATTTTCTAGCTTGATGCGATGGGTGACGTAAAATTTCGTATTTTTGCATTTTTATCAAGAGTCGATTTTTACGGTTAATTTGCTATTGATTAGATATTAATACTTTTTGGTTTGAAAGGCAACACAAATAGTGATGTCTTTTCACATATTTTTAGTTAGAAACTCTTGAAAGGCTTGTGGTATCTTGGAAAAAAAAGTAAATTCGTTTATGCCAAGCGGTGATGATGAACGCAAGCTACGCCTCTCTATTTTGTGTAAGCGACTTCGTGGTGAAGAGTCGCTACGTGCGTTCACCAAAAAGCGAAGCCAAGAACTTGGAGGTATTAGCTACGCCGCTTGGGGCGTTTGGGAAAGGGCACAAGGAGATTTGAGTAGTGCTTCTTTAGCTAGGTTGGTAAATTTTCTTGGTTGTTCCTACCAATCTTTTTATGCATACTTAGATGGCTTCATCACTTTGGAGGAGTTAATTCAACCAACTTCAACTTCGGATGTTGAATCAAGCAAGCAATTAGATTTTTCTCCCGATGCAGCTACTGTATGGATAAAGTCGCTAGCTCCCGAGGAGCAACTATTTATACTATCTCAAGGTTTTCAAGCGTTTCAGGAACAACTAAATAAGCTTGTTGAACAAAAAGCCAAGCAATTATTTGAGCAAGAAGCTCAAGAATTGATAAGTTTGCTATCTGGTGATGATTATCCTCGTTTTTCTGAGATTGCAAGAGTCGCAGATAAATTCAATTTAAAAACTGAAGACTTAATGGAATTATGTAGTCGTATTTACTCAAGGAGCAAAGAATACGGACATGGTAATTAATATTCCTCTGCGGGGATTATATCCGGCACGAAATCTCCGTTTGAACACTATTACTTTAGGTACGAGCCTCTAAGCATACTAATAAGTTAAATGCTTTCATAGTGCTAATGACTATATTAAACAAAATAATTGTGTAATTTAATCGGTAATATTCTTATTAACCAAAAACCATAAACTTTAAGTTTATTCACTATCTTACTTGTAACACTTTTAATTTTGTGTCTAAATTGATCATGTAAATTGAAGCGCAAGTGCAATTCAATTATATTTGAGTTTTAATTGCACCTCATTGATAGTTGAAAAGCAATCTAACTAAAGAAGGCATGAAAAATATTCAGCTACTTTATACCCAAAGTACATTAGCTAAACGGTGTAAAGTTAGCCTTCAAACAATTAAAAACTGGTGTTTGTGGGCTGGACTTACACCACCGAAAAAAGCAACCTATTTCAGTTGTGATGAATTAGAAGCCTTAGCTGACTTTTATATCGCCTACAAATTTCTGCGCGTACAGCAAGATGCTTACATAGATACTGTTTTAGGTATGGGTGGCTTAAAAAAGTATATTACCTCAGTACGCCGTATGAGCTTACATCAATTCGTTACGGAGTTTTTAACGATAGAAGAAAAAGCTAACTTTTTAGTGCAAATTTTAGTTGATAAATTAGAAGAGGAAATTGAAGATGATGAATTTAACTTTGGTGGCACAGCAGCTTGAAATTCCCTTAGAGCAACTCAAATCAATTTGTCAGGTATTGAAAATTGAAATTGTTAAAAACGCAATTACGCCAAATGAGAAAGAAAAGATTCAAGAGTTTATCAGAGCGTGTAAAAACCAAGAAATAACCATAGAACAAGGACTATTAGAGCTACAAGAATTATCTCTTGAAGCCAAAACTCAACAAAAAGCTTTAGGCGAAAGATTCAACTTAGGCGAATTTTTCAAGCAACGTATCGGCACCTCCCCAGAAGAATTAAATCCTGGCAGCTACCATTATGATTTATATCAATTACTGTTGAAATCCCAATCAATATCTCAAGTTGGTTACGCATTATTTCGAGAAGCTTTTTTACGTCAAACACAGGATTTAATTATGAATGGCACCGAGGAATCATCTATCAATCAAAATCAAACAGTTGCTGGTTTTGATAAAGCTTTTGTGAGTATTGAAAATCAATTTGAGCAAAATTTTTTAGGAAATTCAATCAACTGGGAGGAAAAGCAACATCCGATGTTGAAAGCATCTCAAAAAACAGCGCTACCTTCAACGCAGAAAATCAATACACTAACATCC
>CAYMZW010000504.1:0-5151 GCA_964395005.1 uncultured Rivularia sp. | reverse complement strand
TGGAATGGGCTGACGATGGCTTTATTTATCTTCAAGAAGACCGTTCCACCAGTAACTTCGGTCAAACTTCTGGAGAAGAAGCTTCCATCTGGCGTTTAAATCCCCTCTCCGGTGAGTTAGCTCGCGTATCTCAAATTGACCGTAGTGCAGTTCCTGAAGGTCAAACCGATAGTGACCCCACCGATCTCGGTGACTGGGAAACTTCTGGGATCACTGATGTTTCCAGCTTGTTTGGTGAAGAAGCTGGCGAATTGTTCTTGTTTGACGTTCAAGCTCACAGTATTCGTGACGGTATCATAGAAGACGCTAACTTGGTTCAAGGTGGTCAACTTGCATTCTTAAATGTTGATACACCTATTGATTCACCCGTTCAAGAAGTAATCAACGACTTAAACGAAGCACCAATCAAAACTGTAGTTGATGGTGACAACACAATTGAAATGATTGACTTGACTAACTTATCTGGTCAGGTAACAGTAAATTACACCATCAGCAGAGAAGCAGATTTCAACAACGAAGTTTACTTCTACGCTGTTGATGATGTTACTGGTAAAATCGGTGATACTGAAGTTGCTAACGGCGATTATCTACAAGCTGCTTTGGACAGCATCGTTAACAGTGAAGCGTTTGCAACCGAAAACGGCAATACCGTAAGCGGAACCATTGAATTTGAATCGGGTTCTATCATCGCTCCAATGATAATTGTTGACGGAACCTTAGAACAAGCAATGAGCGGTGAAGCAACCGTTTACCTACCTTATTCTGGTGCTGCAAGTAATGATGGTTTCGACCACATTAAAATGTTGAGTGGTGACACCTTCGGATTTGAAGATTTACCCAATGGTGGAGACAAAGACTTCAACGATATCGTTATCAAAATTGATAGCTTTGCCGTGTAGTTAAAGTCTAGCTAGGAGTGCTGTATAGCATTTAATTTTTCATAGTTCCCTTTTACCGGCTTCTTTTAGGAGTCGGTTTTTTTTTATAACTAACATGAAAATTGCAATTGCGGGTACTGGTTTGCGAGGTTTAGCTTGTGGCGATCGCCCTCCATAGAAAGGGAGCTAAATAACTCCTAACTCCTAACTCCTAACTCCTGTACAGACGCGTTAGCGCAGCGTGCCCGGAGGGCATTATATCGCGTCTCTACAACTCCTAACTCCTAACTCCTAACTCCTAACTCCTAACTCCTAACTCCTAACTCCTAACTGCTCACTGTTCGCTGATAAGATACTCGTAACCAAGCTGAAAAAAATAGCTCGAATGGGTACAATTTTTGATAGATTTCAAATTTGGTTGGATGAAAATCGTAATTCGTTGCTGTCTAGGTTTTCGACTGATGAGCAAGAAACGCAAGAGCCAGAAAAGTCTTTAATTGAACTGCCACCGCATCTTGCATCTAAATTAGTTGCAGCTATAGATGATTTACCTACCGATGATCCAGATATCGAAGCGATTCAGTCAAAGCTCGATGAAGCGGTGAAAAAATGGCGCAAGAATCCCCAAGCGGCTGATAATTCGCTGGTGGTTTTAAGTTCTCCCGTAACTACAGTTTCGCGCATTTTAGTTGAAAGTTTGCAAGATTGGGCATCGGAAACGGAAATTGCACTGCGACCTTTAGAATGGATAGGTAGACCAGAAGTTGAAAATATTTCAACAAAGTTACAACAGCAATTAGGTAGGGGATTATCAACAACAGACTCAAAGCAGCAAGAAATTGTTGTTATTCCGAATTTAAGCTGGTGTTTTTTACGGTGTGTTGATGGTTTGGATGGAATTGATTATTTACAAGATGTGCTGCTGCAAGATGATTCGCGATTTTGGGTAATTGGTGCGGGTAAAGTAAGTTGGGAATATCTCAATCATGTATCTCATTTTAAAGCTTACTGCGGGGAATCTTTAGATTTACCCGAACTTACAGCAGAACAATTACAAGAATGGTTTGAACCAATTGTTTCTCAATTTGATATTCATTTTGCTAAACCTAATATAGAGTTTGCTAATAATGAAGAACATGAAAGTTATAAAAGCAGATATTTTAATAAGTTAGCTTCTCTAAGTGAAGGAGTAAATACCGTAGCTGCACAATTTTTTTTACGTTCAATGTGCTACGAAGTTAAAGAAACAGACAAAGAACGAAATGAAACTGAAGAAATTCTGTCAGCACAATATCCAGAATTACCTAATTTACCGCGTTTAAATCCAGACGAACACTATATAATATATTCTTTATTGTTACACGGAGATTTAACTTTTTCTGCACTCAGCGAAAGTTTGGGAGACGAAAAAAATTTAGTTAAAGGACAAGTTCAAATGCTGCGTCGTAAGGGTTTGATAGAGCAAAAAAATCAAATACTAACTATTAATCCAATTCATTATCCCCGATTAAAAAATGAATTAGCAAATAACAACTTTATTATTCATGAATCTGAATAATTGATAATAGGTAATTGGTAATTGGTAATTAGTAATTGAGATAGCTCACTGAGTTTGGAGTTTTAAATAATTTATTCTTCCCCACGCCAGTTACTGCAACGGGGGGAACCCCCGCAACGCACTGGCTCCTCTTCCCCCTTTTCACAGATATGAATACTCTATTTTTTAATTTTGTTAATCTTGTTCTAGCTCAATCTACCAATGATGCAGCTAAAGAAACGGCAGAACAAACCAAAGAACTAATTAGTCAAATTACAACTTGGAAAATCGGGCAAGCACTGATTGCTTTAATAATTTCTTATATTCTGATCAAAGTTATTGATAAAACTGTTATTTGGCTATCCGAACAAGTTGCTAAAGAATGGCGATTGCGGGTTAAGCAATTTCTGCCTTTTTTAAGAATGATGGTTTTGACTATTACCGTTATATTCCTGATGAACTTATTTTTAAACTTATCACGAGATAACTTAGTTGCAGTTACAGGTACCATCGCAGTTGCATTAGGTTTTGCATTCAAAGACTACGCGAGTTCCATTATTGCCGGAATCATCGGCTTATTTGAAACACCCTACCGAGTTGGCGATCGCGTTCAAATTGAAGATTTCTACGGTGAAGTAGTTAGTTACGGGTTAAGGGGAATTCGCTTACAAACCCCCGAAGATAACATTGTTACCATACCTCACAATAAAATCTGGACAAATGCCGTATCTAATGCCAATATGGGCGAGTTAGAAGCCCTTGTTATTAGTGAGTTTTACTTTGCTCACGATATAGATCCCAAATTAGTGACAAAAATTTTATATAGAGTGGCATATACTAGTAAATACACTTACTTAAAACTTCCGATTTTAGTAATTGTAGAAGAAAAACTTTGGGGAACTTTATTTAAACTACAAAGTTATCCCCTAGATGCAAGAGACGAATTTATTTACAAAACCGACTTGACAACAAGAGCAAAACGAGCATTTGCAAAGCACAATTTACCTTATCCTCGCTTTATGAGTAGGGAAAGTGGGGAATAGGTAATTGGTAGCATGGGGCATTGGCAATAGGGCATTGAGAAGGGGTAGAGGGGGTAGATAATTCTTAACTCCTAATTCCTAACTCCTAACTCCCAACAGACGTAGCACTGCGCCCCGTCTCTACACTCCGGTGGTACTAACTCTATGCCCAATTACCAATTTAATTACGAATTACGAATGAATACATTACAATTCGTGTCGGGAAGTAATAACATATCATCTGATAAATAGCGTAAGCGAGGGAAGTCCTAAATGCTTTGGATTCAAGTCATTATATGTATAGCGCTGGTGATCGCAGTAAGTTCAAAACTTTCGCAAAGCGCCGATATGGTGGCTGAGAAGAGTGGTTTGGGACGTAATTGGGTAGGTGCTATTTTGCTGGCTGGCAGTACTTCTTTACCAGAATTGGCTACTGGTATAAGTGCGGTTAATTATCTCGATGCACCAGATTTAGCGGCAGGAGGTATATTTGGTAGTTGTTTGTTTAATTTGGTGATTCTGGCGATATTAGATATTATTACCGGAGCCGGTCCGCTTTTTCAACAAGCACAGGTTACTCACGGTTTGGCTGCTGGTTTGGGTAGCTTAATGTTAGGTGTTGCGGCGGCTGGAATATTTTTAGCGGGTAAAGGGTTAGATCCGGTAATAGGTTGGGTTGGTGCTCCGACTATTGTACTAATTGTAGTTTATCTATTTAGCGCTCGTTTAATTGCCAAGTTTGAAAGGAGACGGCGCAATCAAGTATTAGAACAAGAAAGTGAAGCTTATGAATACGCACACGTTAAACCGCGAACAGCGTATTTAACTTTTGCTTTATGCTCGCTAGCGATAGTAATACTTGGGGTATGGTTGGCTTGGTTGGGAGACAGAGTAGTGCAGGAGACGGGATTGGGAGAAAGTTTTATTGGTTCGTTGTTGCTGGCAATAACTACATCGCTTCCGGAAGTTGCTGCTGGAATCGCTGCGGTACGATTGGATGCCGTGGATTTAGCAATTTCTAACGTTTTTGGTTCCAATATTTTTAATATGGCAATTTTAGCAGTTTTCGATATTCTTTATATTAAAGGTGATTTATGGACAAAAATAGGTGGCGTACATATTTTCACCGCAGTAATAGCAATGATGATGACTTCTTTAGCGATTGTCGGATTAATTTACCGCGCCACACGCCCATCAAGGCTATATCTTACTTACGATGTGTTGGGGTTAATTATTTTATATATCGGCGGTATGTATATTATTTATCTTGGTTGATGATCCACACCCTCCGGGTGAAAATTGTTAGTGGATAGTTGTTAGTTGATAGTTGATGGTTGTTAGTTTGTAGGGTGTGTGACGGCTACGAGAAATTATCTTTTCACAACAAATAAACTAAAATTGCCGTCATGCACCAAAACAATTAATAGTTTGTAGGTTGGGTTAGACACGAGCAAATTTTCTTGAAATTGTGACGAGAATCTATGTTTTCGTGTCGTTACCCAACATCACCTTTCGGCGTGATGGATTTATCAATAGTTTTTGTGGTGCGTGAGGGCAATTCCAATTTAGTTGGTTCGATATTATAATTTATCGCAGCCGTCACACACCTTACGAATTATGAAATATTGTTAATTAATAATTGTTAATTGTTTAGATTTTTGGTGCGTGAGGGCAATTCCAATTTAGTTGGTTCGATATTATAATTTATCGCAGC
>CAYMZW010000503.1:0-5157 GCA_964395005.1 uncultured Rivularia sp. | reverse complement strand
GGCGATCGCCAGCTACTGATGTATACGGTTTGGCATCTACGCTGTACGCATTGTTAACGGGACAAGTTCCAATGCCTGTATTGTTACGCGACAAGGAAAAAATGCCTTCTCCTCGCGAATTACAGCCACATTTAAGCGCTGCGGTGAATCAAGCAGTAATGCGCGGGATGGCTGTAGAAGCACGTTTTCGTCCGCAGACAGTAGTGGAATGGTTGGATTCATTACCTGAAATTGGTATCCGAACTGTAATTGAACCAGTATCGACTTATGCAGTACCAACTATTGATTTATCTACACAGGATTACCAACCACCTTCAAGTGCCCCTGCTGTAGCAGCAATAAATCCCAATGTAGCATCTGCGCGAGTAAATTCAGAAAAAGCAACTACCCACCCACAAAAACCTTGGTTTAAGAAAGTACCTTCACCTAGAGCTTTGATTGGTACGGGTGTAGCAATTTTCGGCGTTACATTAGGTTTTGGACTTACTAAAATTGCTTCTACTGCCGAAAGACAGCCACAAGTGGCACCAGTTAATGAAGCAGCCGTCGAAATTTTACCTAATTTAGAATTATCTCCTTCACCTTCTGCTTCACCTTCAGCATCACCTTCACCTCAAGAGACACAAGAGGCAAAACAAAAGAAAACCACCATAAGCACCCCAGTTAAAAAGCGAACAGGAATTAGAAAGACAGTTAAAACTAAAAATAGATCGGCAGCAAGTTATACTCCGAAAAGACGCAGACGCAGCACAAGTAATTCGACAAGAAATTCAACTACTCGAAAATCTTCACCTTCTAAGCAGACTAAGAAAAAACCAACAACAACTTCAACAACAACTTCAACTTCAACTTCAACTTCAACTTCAAGTCAGTCTAATTCTAGGCAATCAACAAAACGTCAGTCGAAGCCAAGCAATAATTCTTCAGGAGCATCGCAAAGACAACGTAGCACCACTACTAAACCCAAAACAAACGCAACTCCACCTAAAAAAGTAGTTCCTTCACCATCTTTAGTAGAAAGACTAAGAAAAGTCAGAGATACTCGTAATAACAGTTCATCTCCAAAGAATAGCGTTAAATTAAAACCCGTTAAAAAACCCAATCAACCCGTAGTGGTACCAGTAAAACCTGCAAAACAATCAAGTTCTAATGCTCCAGCAGTAGTAGTACCAACAAATCCGCAATAGTTCGCTCAGAGTTCGTAGTTGCGCTTTAGCGCCAAAGGGTTCGTAGTTGCGCTACTGCAAACCTTTTTACCCAATGTGACTCCATATCGTGTTATTTTTCAAATTCTGGGAGACGTAAAATTTTACGTCTCTACAACCAATCAGAATAAATCAAATTAATAATTTTACCTAAAATCTAAAATCTAAAATCCAAAATCCAAAATAGAGTATTCTTAATTCTCTACAGCTTTAGAAATAGCGAGCTTTTTTTCTATTTGTTCTATTGCAGCTTGCCAAACTTCGTATCCGTTTAAACTTAGGTGCAAGCCATCGGTAGTTAATTCTTGTCGTAAATCGCCTTTAAAATCAGTAAACCATTTGTGGATATTTACGTAATTAACTCCTTCTTCCTTAGCAATACGTGCTAACTGCCCGTTGAGATTACGAATGCGGGTGTTAGGAATATTTGGGCGACGAGTTGGTAATATTGATTGAATAATAATATGACTATTAGGATGAGTAATCTTTAAACGACGAACTATTCGACGATGATTGCTTAAAATGACTCGATCTGAAGTACCTTTTCTTAAGTCATTGACTCCAGCCATGATATAAATCACTTCTGGTTTTGTAGAAGAAAATGCAGATAGTCTTGTGAGTATGCCAGTAGAAGTATCGCCTGAAATGCCTTGATTTAACCATAGCTTTCCATTAGGAAGTCCATTGGTAGGAAACCATAAACTCAAAGAATCGCCTACCATAATACTTAAACGATTCTTTCCTTGCCCTTTAGTCATTGCTCTTGCTTCTAAGGCTAACAATCTTTTCCAATCTTGATATGTTAATTTAGGTTTTCTTTTAGTAATTAATAGCGATTGCAACTTGTCGTTAGCCAAACGAGTATAAATATAACCTGCCTTTAAAGCAGCTAATCTTTTGTGATAAAGTTGGCTTCCAGAGATTAATCTTCTTCTTACTGGTTGAGGAGGGGGATTGTAAGAAGATTTAGGTGGTACTGGAATTTGAGATACAGTATTTGATGCAGAAGCTGTATCTTCTAGTTTTGCTTGTTGCCAACCATCTTTTCGATTATATAAAAGCTGATAATGTTCTGGTTTGAGTGCCCAGAGCCGTGGTAAAGCCGATGTTGGTACCGTCAATCCGATTAACAAACTTGCTGCGAGTAGATAAAAGTCTCTCATCTAATTTTTTTCTTTCCTCCCTGCTTACTCAAATAACGGCTGTCTTCTTACTGAATTGACGAAAATTCTGCCATTGCCAGATTATTCTATTTATTATTTTTAAATACATCTTATAGCGATGTAAAGCGACTTTTTACTGTATTTATTAAATTTTGTACGAAGATATTTCGGTATACTCTGAGACTTGATGAAGTTTTTACAATTACGTATTTAAATTCAGCAAATCTACATAAGTATATCTACAAAGATTCTAGCTGTGTTAGAAAAGATATTCATAAAAAAGCGCAGTCACTGTAACTGCGAATTTATACAATATTTATTGCAAATCACTTTTAAAAGCATTTAAGGAAAATTTGGTAATGGTGTCTAACCCAACAAACCGATCTTTTTCGTAAAATTTGACAGATTCGTTTTCTCCCAAACGTAGGGAGACGTTATGTATAACGTCTCTACAGCCCATTAGAATTAAAGGGACAAATCGCTACAATCCTGCAAACCATTCATAACCTTGATCTTCCCAATAACCTTGATATCTGGATAAACTACTAACTAAAGTAATTCTTGTCACCCATTTACTTTGTTTGTAACCAAGTTTGATTGGGGAAGCTAAACGTAAAGGGGCACCGTTATCAACTGGTAAAGGTTCGCCGTTTTTCTCGTAAGCTAATAATGTTTGAGGATGCAAACTTGAAGCGATATCCCAACTTGAATAATAACCATCGGCTGATTGAAAATAAGCATATTTTACGCTTGGTTTGGGTTGAGCGATCGCCACAAGTTCCCGCAAGCGAATTCCCCCCCACTGAACAATTGCAGCCCAACCTTCTACACATACGTGACGAATAATTGTAGAAGTATATGATAAATTTTTGATATCATCCATGCTCAAATTAACGGGATTTTCCACTTCACCATCAATAATTAACCGAAATTTTTCTTGGTTAATAAGTGGCGTGGATCTATATGTATTTACGATCAATGCTTCCGGTTCAATTTCGTTAGCTGAAAATTCCGGTACTAGCGTTTGAGGTTTTAATAATAAAGATTGAAAATTTTCATTTAGCGGTTCGGAAAGCACACCTATAACATCTTCAAATACGGGTGTACCGCAGCCACCTAAAAGTAAACTAATGCTTGACAAACCAGAAATTTGTAATAATTTTCGGCGCGTTAAATGTAAGTTTGATTTCATAATATTAGTTGTTAATTATTCGTTTGTAGTAGGGACTTTAGTCCTGAATTGAGGCGCTAAAGCGCTTACTACGAACCTTACTAAGTTGATATTTTGAGTAATATTACTTAGTTTACCTGATTTTTCAATTTATTTTAGCTTTTCTACAAAAGTGAAACAAAATTTCTATATAAGTTAAATAGAAGTTAAATGTTTATCTTATGTAATTTATTCAAACAAGAAAATCGCTGGTTTTTATATATATTAACTTGCATAACGGTACGAATATTTACTTCAGTTAATAAATATTAATTGTTACTTATAGTACCTGACAATGATGATTTTCTTATTTTGTCAATATATAGTAATACTTTTAGGACTTACGCACTAACAACCGTGCAGGAGCGTGTTCCAGACATTTTCGATCCCCCCAACCCCCCTTAAAAAGGGGGGCTTGCGTAAGTCCTAACTTTGAAAGGTTTTCTAGTTGCAGTTCAAAATTTGTTCTAGAGATTTTTCATAATTTCGGTATTGCTTGGTGAATTAAAAATACGATAAATCGTTTCCTTAAATAATCTAAATTCTATGAAAAAAGTTGTTTATTGGTTAATGGGTGAAAGAGCCGGAAGAACCGTATACGGGGTTTGGAATTGGCTGTGGGGATTACCTGTAGAGTCTGGCGGTAAGGTAGCTGTAGCGGTTGCAGAAGAGTCTTTACAATCGATGGGCGAATCAGTGCAAAAGTTAGCCCAAGCTGTTGCCCAACAAGAAGCTGCTTATAAAAGAGCAAAACAAAAATACGAAGAAAAAGCCAAAGAATTAAAAACCTTTGAAAGTCAAGCTTTAGTAGCACAAAAGCAGAGCAATCAAGAGGCAGCACGGATGGCTATGACTAGAGTTGTTCAAGCCGAACAAATTTTGCCCCGGCTCGAAGAAATGGTCAAACAAGCTGAAACTGCTGTCAAAGCTTCTACAGATAAACTAAACCGAGAACGCATGAAGCTAGAAGCTTACAAGGCTGATATGCAGAATATGAAAGATATTTCGGAGGTTAATGCTGCATTAGAACAGATTGCCAAAGTTAATAGCGAGTTTGATATCGGTTCTGCTAAAAGTCAATTTGAATCTGCAAAAGGTGCTGTCGAACGTCGCAATTTAAGTGCGGAATCTTTAGCTAAACTTTCGGAAAATCCAGCGGAAAAACTCCAAGCCGATTTAGAAAACATGACTTTAGATGACGAAGTAGCCCGTCGTTTACAAATGTTAGAAGATACAGATCCTAAGCAGTTGCCAGAATAAATTAATCAATAAATAAATAAATAAGTAAATAAGTAAATCAATAAATTAATTCATCATGAGTAAAAAAAACGGCCCTCCTCCAATTGTTTTTATACTTGTAGCTTTGGCTTTAATTGCTGGTGGTTATTGGTGGTTTTTTAAACGCGATACCACACCACAAATAGGTAGTCAAATTTCTGATGATAATCCTTCTCTTGTCAATCAACCTATAGCTGAAGCTTTCCCCGCACCGCAATCTGTGCCCAACGGTACCACCTTAAGAATTGACGGCTCTACCAGCATGGTGACAATTAATCAGAATCTTCAAAGAGGTTTTGAG
>CAYMZW010000502.1:0-5160 GCA_964395005.1 uncultured Rivularia sp. | reverse complement strand
TGTTGAAGAACGTAATGCTTGGCGCTGGGGCTTTACTCCTCAAGCAGAAATTTGGAACGGTCGTTTGGCAATGATTGGCTTTTTGGCTGCTGCTTTAATCGAACTTTTTTCTGGTAAAGGCTTTTTGCACTTCTGGGGCATTCTGTAAACTTTGAAACATCGGATATTATCGGATATTAAGGTTTTAAAATGATTTTATAAATAGAAAAAGACCTGAGAGTATTAATTGTCTCCCAGGTCTTTTTTATCGTTTGTTATTAGTTAATAATTACAAACAATTTTATGTAAATATTTTCTAGCGGATATATTCTTTAAGAACGCTATTACGATTGGGGTGACGCAACTTACGTAATGCTTTTGCCTCAATCTGACGAATACGTTCGCGAGTTACGTTAAAAATTTGTCCAATCTCTTCAAGAGTTTTCATTCGACCGTCATCTAAGCCGTAGCGTAATCTGAGAACATCGCGTTCGCGAGGGCTGAGACTATCTAGAACTTTTTCGAGGTCTTCACGTAGTAAACTCTTAGAAACTTGATCTTCTGGTGTTTCGCCATCGGATTCAATAAAGTCACCCAAACGGGAATCTTCTTCTTTACCGATAGGAGTTTCCAAAGAAATTGGTAGCTGAGCGGATTTTGCGATAAATCTCAGCTTTTCAATAGTCATCTCCATGCGAGTAGCTATTTCTTCCTCAGTGGGTTTACGTCCCATTTCTTGAGAAAGTAGCTTGGTAGTTTTCTTAATACGGGAAATGGTTTCGTAAAGGTGAACTGGTAGACGAATCGTCCGAGATTGATCGGCGATCGCACGAGTAATAGCCTGACGAATCCACCATGTAGCGTAGGTTGAGAACTTATAACCTTTTTCGTGGTCAAACTTTTCAGCGGCGCGAATTAAACCAAGGCTACCTTCCTGAATCAAATCCTGGAAAGATAAACCGCGATTCATATATTTCTTAGCAATCGAAACTACAAGGCGCAGGTTAGATTGAACCATTTTGTCTTTCGCCCTACGTCCGACGTGAAGGCGATAGCGGAATTTTTGCAAAGGTAACTGTACAGCTTCTGCCCATTCGCTTTCTTCGGGTTGGCGTTCGAGCTGCTGTACTAGTCTATCGCCTACTCTTTCTAACTCGAGCAAATCAGCAATTTTACGTGCTAATTCAATTTCTTCGTCTGCTCGTAGAAGTCGAATTCTACCGATTTCCTGTAAATATAGGCGAATTGAATCTTCGGTGTAATGCTTTTTCTTAGCTTGTGTCCGACGACGACTTTTAGCAGCTTTTCCAGCCTTTGCTGCATCACCAGAGCTACTAGGTTCTACAAATTCTTCATCGCCTTCATTAATTAAATCTTCTTCTTCTTCGTCATCGATTAAAATTTCTAACTCCATCTCGGGCCGATTTATCACTCCCAGATTAGGTTGATAAATATTTTCGAGTACGTTGTTAGCCTGGTTCATGCCGCGTTCCTCATGCTCCTTGCAGAATCAATTACTTCGGGTGGTGTTTTTCCGTATCTATAGCTGAATAATCTTCAGCCAAAAAGATATTTGTATTTTTCAAAGGGCAAACGCCCACTTTTCGACAAACATAGAAAGTTTTAGTGTTGGTTGCACTTGAGTGCCACCTTACATAATGCCCGTCAATTGCTTTCATTTAGACAACAAACTGCCGACTCTGTGGTTATACAAAAAGTACGTTGTGTGCCTAATGGTCGCTTTTTATTCGGGTAACTTTCGGCGTTGTGAAAAGTAAACACCACGATCAATGTCGTTACTTAAAACTTCCGACTTGTTATTAGAAAAATTCAACTTTCGGGTCATCAACCACTCTCATATATATAAAGTAATATGACTTGGGTAAGATTTTCCAGAAAGACTGTTCCGATTGTAGCCTGTTTCACAGAAATTGCACTATGCCTGAGTGCGGTATCCGTAAAGTTATAAACTTGTTAATGGTCTGTTTTGGTAAAAACACATTGAAGATTGTAATAATATTGTGTAATTTTTTGCCAATTTTAAATAAATTACACTGACATTCTTAATGAAAAAGAACCATTCATACAATTACATTTATGCTTTAAGTCTACATATATAACATTATATGCAGAGGCAATTAGCCTCTTGGTTCGCAATTCTAGTTTAAATTAAGCGATTAATGTTGATGAAGACTTTACCTAGATCCATTACATGGCTTATATTCTCTCGTATGATTAGATTTAGATACCGCAAACAGTCAATTCTTGTTTTATCCTGTATCCAATTCAAGTATAGGTAGGATAAAATCGTAATTTACGATGTTTATACCTTCTATTAACATTTCTTGGCTGAAAATATAGACGCTCATCAAAAATTATTCTTTGTAGCTAAGCAAACCGTTCAATTGAATCAACTTACTTATAACTACACCTTAGCGCACCATTTAAATTTCAGCCTTAAGAATCTTGACAAAATTTTGGAGCATGATACATAGATACATTTAATTAATTACCATGTTTGGCAGAAGGTTCCATCTAGTATCTAAAAAGCAGCTTCATCAGTCAATAAGCAGTTACCTTTACTTGAAACAAATGCAACAAGCGCAAAAGACAGTATACTTTACATCGCGTATTTATAGTTTCCGAAGAAATAATTATACTTCCGTAGGAGTATAAACTCAGTAATATATACTTAAGATTTTTTGACCTCTTGACACATTTTCAAAAAATCATAAAGGTACTATCCTGGATATTCTGTTCATTTTTCACCTTACCTCTTCCGGAAGATTGACAAATTTACTTTTTAGTCCAATTAGGTATATACTTAGAACCAATTACGTTATGTTACTAACACAATCTAGTCAATCAAACAACATATAGTAATTATTTTAAATTTAAAGTATAAATTATTCTCAGTAATTATAAAATATATATTCTTAATAGACAGCTAATTCAATTTATAGTCATCAAAAAAGCAATCAGTAATTGTGTTGTCTCCTAAGATACTTACTGATTGCGAATAAGAATAAATAATTCAAATTTTTTACTGAAGAGGATATTAGATATCCAAATCTGTCATGTCAAGTTTGGAACTGTGAGTTTCGATAAATTCGCGACGAGGTGCAACGCGATCGCCCATCAAAATTGTAAAAATTCTGTCGGCTTCTGCTGCGTCTTCGATTTCTACTCTTTTTAAAGTTCGGGTTTCGGGGTTCATTGTAGTATCCCAAAGTTGTGTTGCCATCATTTCACCCAAACCCTTAAATCTTTGGATGGTGTACTTGGCGTTTTGGGGCATCTCGTTTGTAATCAGATTTTGCAATTCACGTTCGCTATAGCAATAATAATGATTGCGTCCCCGCTCTACTTTGTATAATGGCGGACAAGCGATGTAAATGAAACCGTCTTGAACTAAAGCTTTCTGATATCTGTAGAAGAAAGTCAATAATAAAGTTCGGATGTGCGCTCCGTCTACGTCAGCATCTGTCATGATGATGATGCGGTGATATCGAAGCTGGGTTGAATCAAATTCCTCGCCTTTAACACCTAAGCCTAGTGCGGTGATTAGAGATTGAATTTCATTATTTTTGTAGATTTTACTATCGTCGGTTTTCTCAATGTTGAGAATTTTACCGCGCAAAGGCAAAATTGCTTGGAAGCGTCTATCGCGCCCTTGTTTGGCACTGTTATGTACAAAAACCCCGCTTGCTAAAGCGAAGTTATGGGTATGAGGAACTTCGATATCGTAAACATCTAAACGTTCTTCTAAACGCTCAATCTTGACTATACGATGATTGTAATTCGCAACAGCTTCACAAGCTTTGCTAGTATCACCTTCAAAATAGCGTTGGCAAAATTTGTCAAAGCGCAACAAAGACTTATCTTTTGTTTCCAAACGAAATTCTTGATAAGCGTCTAAATTAATGCTTCCTTGCTCAACTTGAATTTGTTTGAGAGCAGCAATCGTTTTACGGTAGTAAGTCTTGTTTAGTGCTGCTAAACGTTTATTGCGAAATTCAGGTGTCCATTGTTGTCGGGTTTTTTCTCGCCGCCATTCTAACAATGTTTCATTATTCCATTGCTGTTTGGCTGTTTGTGAATTTCTCAAACGCGCTTGAGGATTATTTGCAAAATAATTACTAACTCTTTGGGATTGAGTTAAACGATTTGCTTCATCGCTCCAATATTCTTGCTGGGCTTGGTTAAGTTGCTCGCGATTGGAAATACGATAGTCTTCATTATTGTCGTAAAAATCACACCATTTGCTTACCATGTAAGCTTTGTAGCTTTCATCCTCCCACTGGGATTTTGCTTTTTGCGATAGAATTTGCCGGGTTTGAGGCTGCTTCATCCGTTCGCTCATCTTGGCGCGGAATTCTTTACTTTGACGAATTGCACGGCATTTATCAATCGTATCCTGACGATGCAAGGTTTTTTCAATGTGAGAGCGGTGCAGTGCCAAATGTTCTTGAGCGCTCAAACGCTGAAGATTTGTAGGATTATTATTACGTTTGTTGAAATCAACATGGTGACAATGTTCGCCATCTGCTGTTTGATAAACTTTATTCCAACGATTATGCCAATCTGCCAAAACATGAGTAAACAACCAAGAATCTGAACGAGGATTCCAAACCATCTCGTAACCATCAATAGTAATTCTTGGCTCGCTTAAATCAGATAATTTGCGGTATAGCGGCATTAAGGAATCATCAGGGGTTAATGATGCGGCTTGCTTATAACTACCGTCGCGCAACATAAAGCGATGATCTGGGGTACAAACAATTGTTTCCCCATTATCTAAAGTCACTTTGATAACTTCAGCATTTTGTTTGGTGATGCGGGGGTTAATAATACGCTCAATTCCCACAGTACCGTCATGACGAATTGTATAGCAAAAATGCTCTTTACCTATCGCTTGCTCGGCAACAATATCTTTGAAAGAAAGCGATCTTCCGTCAGCTAATGCTACAAGTGTATCACCATCAAAACAACCTCCCGCAGAATCTCCTTCCACCAAGTAAATTTCCGATTCAGCTGGATCGCGAGAAGAACAATCTGCTAATTTACCGGGTAATGGTGAAGATTCCAACACCGATTTGCGGCGTACCAATTCCCTTGCATGACGAGCAGCTTCTGCGGCTTTAAATGCCTGAATTGCTTTATCTAAAATCGTATCTACAA
>CAYMZW010000501.1:0-5171 GCA_964395005.1 uncultured Rivularia sp. | reverse complement strand
TCCGAAGCATTTAAAGTCAATATGAGTTAAATACTACCAGGGAAAGTACTCGCACGCTTCAATTTTCCGTATGTGAGATTATACAGTACATTTCAGGTTGGTGAAGTAAATTTGGACGGGCAGGGATGCCCATCCCACAAGATTTGTATGATATGAAGCTGTACCTAATTTAGGCGGCAAAGTGCTGTAAATACTGTTCCGATGACGGCTAAGTTAGCTACGAATCATCATCATCGAAAATTTGAAAACTGTAAATATAAACGTAAATTAAATTGTAATAATAGGAAGCGTAAATACTATTCCTATAACGGAACAGTTAATACCAACTCTTGGAAGGACCATTGAAGGGTAAAATAATCGCAACCGAAATGAAAATCCAATCTCTTCAACTAGAATATTTCAAAAAATTCCGCAAGCAAAACTTAGACTTTACTGATTCAGAAACGGGTTTAGCAAAGGATTTGATCGTAATCTTGGGGATGAATGGTTTTGGTAAAACCAGTATATTACAAGCAATTGCGGCTACTTTAGGTACTGCTACCGGAAGATTACAGCAAATCTCCGACTTAACTTACTATTGGGCTGGCTTTAATTACGAATTACTCAGTAGCAATTGGGGTAAATTTCAACCAAAGGTAAATTTACAAGTTCAGCTTTCACAAACTGAAATTGATGCCACAAGAGAATTTTCTCAGAAATTGCGCGAGATGGGAAGAGAATTAATTCAACCATCCGATCGAGCAGTTATCAATTTACAATGGCGAGACGAACAAGTTTTAGCTGACACGGCAGAAGAGCTTTTTCAATTAAAAGGACGAGAATACGCTAAACAGTTAGTTCGTTCCCAAGGCTTTGGGGTATTTGAAAGAGTTGGTGGAATTCTCTGGTATACCGAACAACGTACCTCTACCAGCTTGACTAACGAAGATCGTAATAACAAAATTGAAATAACCTTTATATATCTTGCGCGATCGCCTTTCTAAATGGCAGTTATTTAACCAAAATGTCACAAGCGGAAAAATTAGAGAATTACGACTCGGACAAAAAGATTTATACGCTGAAATTGAACAAAATTATCAAGCTATTTTTCCTCTTCATAGTTTTGAAGGACCTGTTCCCAGAGAAGATTTTGATGATATTTTAAAAGAGCCGTGGTTTTATCTATACGATGGTAAACATCAGTATGAAATTTCGGAAATGTCAGGAGGAGAGCGGGCAATATTTCCAATTTTAGTCGATTTTGCAAGTTGGAATATTCACAACTCTGTTATTTTAATTGATGAATTAGAATTGCAGCTACATCCACCAATGCAGCAAGCTTTTTTACAAGCTCTATTCAAACTTGGTAAAAATAATCAATTTATTATTACAACTCACTCGGATTATATAGAGCAGATTGTTCCCGAATCTAACATTATTCGGTTGGAGGAGTGAGGATATGAGTGTAATTTCTGGTGGTAAAACAGTTTTTTGTGAATGTCAATATTTTTACATATATATTTCCGGAATTGTAAAGTCTGCTTTCGTACTTAATATATGAAGTTGTAGTAACCTAAATTTTTCTCAATTTTCTATGGTTTTTGATATTAGCCATTTTGATTTTGATGGTATTCGTAAGACTCCATATATGTTACTGAAAGAACATTTTAAAATTAAATCATTAAAAGAGATACACAATCAAAAATTTAAATCAACCAATACTAGAGGTGTTGATAGAATTAGTGGTAGACAATTTAGTAAACAAACAGTTTCTCAACTAAGGGTTATTAAGAAAAAATGCTTGAATGGAACATATAAGTTTTCACCGTATCTGGAATTACTCTCTACAAAAGGAAGAGAAAAATTACCAAGAGTTCTATCTATTCCAACTATAAGAGATAGAATAGTTTTACATACATTGAAAGAAATACTCTTTAAAATATTTCCAGAATGTAAGCCACGTAGATTAGCTAATACTTATATACATGATATTAATAAGTTTATTAGCGATAAGTCGCCCAATGAAGTAAGCATATTTCGTGCAGATATAAAAACTTTCTATGATTCAATAGATAGAAATATATTATTTAAAAAACTTAAAGTTAAAATTAAGTCTCGTCGAATTTTAACACTAATCGAACGAGCTATAAAAACTCCAACTGTTCCAAAAAATTATCATCGCAAAGAAATTAGTAAATATTATAACAATAAAGGAATACCACAAGGTTTATCTATATCAAATATATTAGCTTCTATATATTTACATGAACTAGATAGTGAGATGGAGAAAGTTGATGGCGTTAATGTATATTATCGATATGTTGATGATATACTTATATTTGCAAAAAAGAAAAATATAGATGAAATAGAAAAAATATTTAGAGAGAAGGTAAAAGCTCTTAATCTTGAATTGAATGAAGGAAAATCCTATCAAAAATCTGGAGATGAAGAATTTGAGTATCTTGGATATCGTTTCATTTTACCAAAAATTAGTATTAGGTCTTCTACTATAGAAAAATATATTAATTCTGTAGTAGCTAAATTTACTAGCTATATTCATAACAGAGAAAAAAGATTAAAAAAACTAAAGCAAATATACACAAAATTAAAGCATAGTCAATTGGTCGATAAACTGAAAGAAATTTTTGTTGATGAATTAAATGAAAAAATTACCGGGGCTATAAGTGAAAACAGGAGATATGGCTGGATTTTTTATTTTAATGCAATTAACGATGAGCTAATCTTGTACAAAATAGACAATATAATCGAAAAATTATTCCGTAGATTAGACGATTTTAACAAACTTCCTCCTTCAAATTTAAAAAAAATCTCTAAAGCATTCTATAAAGCAAAATATAATCCTACGGATGGCTATATACATAACTACAATAACTATGAAACCATACAGAAACAAAGAAGTTTTCTTAAACAAAGAGGACGGCTTCAACCTGATAAAGTTTACTCAGAGAAAGAAATTAATGAATTGTACGAAAAGCTTAAACACAAAAATTTGTCAGAGTTAGACAAAGATGATGCTATCTCTTACTAAAAAATGATGTTATAATTATTACTGGCAAGTCACTTTCTGCAATCATGTTGTTGCAGAACCTCCTGTATATTAAATATATCAGGGGTGAATGTAATCAAACTCCCTTTGGGGCTATTGACCTCCTAAAGTAATTTTTGACAATTTTAGGAGTGGGTATAACATTGTATCTCAAAAGGTGGCTTGCCTCTTAATTTTAACTATGGTTAATCAGAAAAATGCTTGATAAATGAATGTTAACAGTGATTTAGATACATTTGCCTTATCATTAAGAAGAAGAATTTGGATAACTAAAGGCTCTCGCTTCAATGCAGCACGCAGACTCAATAATAAATATCAATTTTCACTGAGTAGCATTTCAATATTATCTGTATATGGTATTGCAATTCCTTTTATACAAAATATTGTAAGTAATCCACGATGTCAAAAGGTAAATGATATTTACAATGCAATTTCTGTAATTTTATCTGTTTTTACACTTGTTATCAGCCTTTTAGAAGGTGCAAAAAATTATCAATTAAGAGCAGAAAAGCTTCATAGCAATGCAGTAGAGCTATCAACTTTAAATAGAGAGCTTGAGTACTTGATAGTCAGTAAATCAGCTTCTCCTGATTTCGTTAAAGAAATAGGAAATATATCGACTAGATACGAACAATTAATTAAAGATTGCCCTGAAAACCATGAGCCAGAAGATTATACTTTATTCATGGTACAAAACAGGAAAGACTTTAATCTAAGTTGGTTTACTGAATGGTTTATAAGAATAAAATTAATTTGTTTAGATTATTGGTTATATGCTTTTGTTTTAGGAATACCTCCTATCGTATTCCTATTACGTTCATCCTGTTAATTTATTTATATACTTTTATGATTTAATTACATTATTGTGGGATGGGCATCCTTGCCCGTCACCATTCTACTAATTATAAATTATTAGTTACCACCCAAAAAAACAAGAGACGTTGCACTGCAACGTCTCTACATTATTGATTATTCAATTTTCCCGTAATATCGAATCTTTATTTCACTGTGCCTAAAACCGAAACGGCTTCTGCAATCTCCGGTGTCACATTTCCTCTGGCATAAACACCGGGATTACTTTGTGCTATTTGAGCGTAAGATTCCCTAACGTGAGCGTTTATCGCTACTGTTTTGGCATCATATATCCCCATTGCAGCTTTAGGATAAAACCCAATTCCAATAATCAACACCAAGAAACAAGCGGCAATAAATACTTCACGAGCGCTTGCATCTCTGTAAACCGATTCACCTGGTAAAACGCAATCGGTACCGAAACAAGCTGTACCTTCTGCTTCTAAATTCTCAAATTTCGCATTACCAATGTCGCAAACAACTTTCCCTTCTCCGTAAAACACTTGCTTTAACAAATCAAGCAAATAAATCGGAGTCAAGATAATCCCTACTGAAGCTAGAAAAACCGTCACGGTACAGAAAGTTGAACTATAAATATCGCTGGTAGTTACACCAACCAATACCGAAAGCTCGCTGATAAATCCGCTCATTCCAGGAAGCGCTAATGAAGCCATTGCTCCCATAGTACACAATGCGAATACTTTGGGCATTACTTGTCCGATTCCACCCATTTCATCCATTTTCATGGTATGGGTTCTATCGTATGTCACTCCAGCCAAGAAGAATAATACCGATGCAATTAAACCGTGGGAAATCATCTGCAACATTGCACCGTTGATTCCCAAATCGGTAAACGAAGCAATTCCCAACAACACAAATCCCATGTGAGAAACTGACGAATAAGCCAAACGTCGCTTCATATGAGTTTGAGCAAAGGAATTTAGGGCACCGTAAATTATATTAATTACCCCAAGGGTTGCCAAAACTGGTGCAAAGTAAATGTGAGCTTCGGTGAGTAATTCTAAATTCAGTCTGATTAATCCATATCCACCCATTTTCAACAATACACCAGCCAGAATCATCGATACGGGAGCGCTTGCTTCACCGTGAGCATCTGGCAACCATGTATGTAAAGGAAAGATTGCTAACTTTACGCCGAATGCAATCAATAATCCCGCATATAGCAACAACTCAAATCCCAACGAATAATCCTTAGTTGCCAAAGCCGCAATATCAAAAGTTACATTCTCGCCACCATACAAAGCCATTGCGA
>CAYMZW010000500.1:0-5171 GCA_964395005.1 uncultured Rivularia sp. | reverse complement strand
TAATCCAACAGTTCCCTCACCAGTGAAAGCAGCTAATTCAATATTTCCTTCGTAAGCTCTTAATCGACCTCCATCTAATTCAATCTCACCACCCACCAACAACAAACTTTTACCATCGGGAACTCTCAATCCTGTAGTTTCAAATCCATAGGGATTAATCCCCGCTGGTGCTTGAGAATTATTAATAATTCCCCCATTCGCTTCTACTTGATTGAAAAACAAAGCTGAAGGATTAACAGTTAATGAACCTGGTATTTCTGGATTTGTAGCGCTAAAATTACCTTGTTCAGCAAACTGCAATCCCGAAGCAGTAGTTCCCAAAAAAGAGCCTTGTAAATCTAAACTTGCATTTTCTCCAAATACAATTCCGTTGGGATTAATTAAAAACAAATTCGCTGCACCATCAACTCCCAAAGTACCGAAAATATTTGATTGATTTCCACCAGTTACCCTGGTTAAGATATTTTGTATACCATCAGGATTGACAAAATACACCGCTTGCCCATCATTAATACTGAAGCTGCTAAAGCTGTGAAATAAATTACTATTCCGTATTGCTCCACCATCAATTGTGTCTGCGTTAATTCCATTGATTTGAATATTGCGGTTTAAACGAGAAGATTCTGCACCCAAAGTATTGTCGGGGATGATATTACTTTGCTGTGCCAGGGTTTGATTTGTAATCAAGAATACGCTTATGCAACTAGTAATTCCTGTTAATCCTAACCGCAAACCCTTATAAAACCTGCTTTTTATCCACATAGCTACGCTTATATACTGATTAAAAGATATTTTATGATACTTAACATAGCCGGATAGATAAATCAAATCTTACATAAGGTAACAATTGCAATATAGGTTTGTGCAATAGTGCGATCGCTCTTTTCCCAAAACTACATTCCAGTATGCATAAAAGTGTAATGCTTAATACTTGAACCTGTTTTAAAGTGTTAATCATTCACAGCAAAATTACTGAGCATTATTTGATTGCTTGGTTTTAGTTAATCTTTAAAACTTTAATATATAGGAGCGGAATTATGGCTAATAATGTTTACTCTATCAGCGAAAATCTTGAGGAATTTGGAAAACAGATAAACGTAGGTTTTAGTCAAGGATTAGACTTAATCGGCACTGCATACGGCGATGGTAGCTGGGTTGGATTATATCAAGACACGCCGAATAATACTGGTTTTGCTACAGCAAGCAGTGCTTCGGAACTTTCACAAATCGTTGAGCAACAGTGGCAGGTAGGAGGATATCGTTTAACTGATGTTGAATACGGCGATGATGGTATCTGGTTTGGGACTTTTGAAGAAGATTATGGTGCTAATAACTATAGCATTGCAAATAGTCTTATTGAACTTCAACAAGATATTTCACAAGCATGGAATCAAGGATATGAATTAGTTGATGTTGAATATGGTGATGGTATTTGGTTTGGTACTTATCGAGATGTTCCTGGTGGTAATAATTGGGCTTCCGCAGACAATTATGGTGACTTCAGACAAGCAACTCAAACAATGTTAAATAACGGATATGACTTAGTTGATTTTGAATATGGTGATGGTATTTGGTTTGGTACTTTTCAACAAGATTCTAGTATTACAAGTGGTTTTGTAGTTGGAAACACTTTTGATGAACTTATAGCAAATGGTCAACAATACGGCAATCAAGGATATGAATTTGTTGATTTTGAATATATTGAATATAGTGATGGTGGTTGGTTAGGAGTTATGGAAAAAGAAACTCCACAAAATACAGCTGTGGGTGACGCATTATTACCCCTTCGGCTTTCAATCGAAGGCAGCATGAATGGAATTCTCGGTGATGTACTGTATGATTACGGCACCGTTGACTATTGGGGGGGATAAAAATTTTGTAGGGTGTGTTACGGCTCTAATAACTTGAATAATAAATTACTAATTAAATAACTATAGTAACGCACCATTTTCATAACTGAAAAACAAATCGTGGATACACCTTCAAGATGTTGGGTTACGACGCTATATCAATCCGGCAATTAAACCCTTAATTATAAAAGTGTCTAACCCAACCTACGATTTTCAAGCTCGCGATACATTTGTCAATATATTCATAGGATGGTAATTATGCAATTTTCCCCTAAAGCATTTGCTCAATTAATGTTAGGTATGTCCGTTTCTTTGGCAATGTTACCAACAGGTAAAGTATCGGCTAACCCCAACGAGCTTCCCAGTATAGATGATATGTTAAGCGGTATAAGTGATACTGCTAGTATGTTTGTCAATTCAGACGATATACCAATTAGTTTTCAAGAATGCAAAAACAGAGCTAATAAAGCGGCTAATTTATTATTTAGTAACGTTCCGAATCCGACAGATGATGGCGATGTCTATTACAGATTAGTCCAAACATCAAGAGTAACAGGTTTTCTTCAATGTTCTAGACATCCCAATGGTTCATCTTACATAGTTGGTACAAGCGATTATTGGCTTACTAATGGCAATGAAGCAAAATCTCTTCTTAATCGTATGAGAACGATTATACGAGGAAACTAATTAGGAACAAATTATCCAAACCAACGATACTCAATTGCATTTTTAAATTGAATAAGAGTACCTATATCTAAAAGGTACCTGCCCGAATTGCTCTTGTTAATACTGTACGTGTTTAACTTCTTCGTAATATTAAATAATTCCTCGCATCATCATGATTTTTACTAGCAAATCCAACTCCATCGACTTTTCAACCAGAGCATTTGTTCGATTAATCTTGGGAGCTTCCCTTTCATTCTTGATGTTACCAACAGGTAAAGTATTAGCTAATGCTCCTGCTATGTTTATAAGATCGAATGCTATACCAGTTAGTTTTGAACAATGCAAAAATAGAGCTCACAAAACGGCTAATTTATTAACTAGACGTATTGCAAATCGAAACGGTGATGGTAATGTGTATTTTCTCACGGTTCAAACAGGGAACATAGTAGGTGTTATTCAATGTTCCAGACATCCAAAAGGCTCATCTTTTACGGTGGTTACAAGTTCTAAATATAGTAGTAGTCACAATGAAGCACAATCTCTTCGTAATCGCATGGCAGGTGTGATGTTAGGTCGAATTTAATTATTCATTTATTATCACAATAAAAATGGTGCGTTACGGCATTTTCAAATTATTAGTAAATCATTTACATTATTCAAGCCGTAACACACCCTACAAAATTACAAAATATTTAATTTGTACATTCCTGACTCAACAACAATTCCCCATTCTTTATCCGATATAAACCTTGGGGTTCAACAATGCGATCGCCTTTTTTTCAAACTTGATTAAAACTATCTATATTTCTGAGTTCACCTGTTTGTAGGTTGGCTTAGACATCAAAATTAATCTTGGATCGTTATTAAGTACGCTTTTATACTGATTTACAAAGTATATACAAATACTAAAGTTAATCTAAGATATCAATTAAATTTTAAGTAAAATGACAATTGCAATACAGTTTTATGTAATTGCACGGTTCCTGTTAGCTTATTAAGGAAGAATAGGATAAGGAATGAATAACTCCTAACTGCTAACTGTAGGGAACTTAGCTAATGTCAAGACAGTCGATTTGCTAAACTTGCGATAAAATTAATTCTCGTCTTGATTGGTTGTGGGATTTATCGTTAAATTGTTTCAACTTCCAATTTGACTGCTGACGGATAAAAATTTCTTTGGGGTGAAGTATTTACGAAGATGGGATTATGACTATTTTTAATTCGTTTTCTTTCTTCGGCGTTGCCTACCTTGTGTTTCGTTATCTATAAACGGCTATTTTCCGTCATATGGTAGATACGGTCTATATTGTATAAAATTTACTGAGCAACTACCCATTAACGTGAAAAAATAAAAGCCGTAAAGCTTTGCTAGTTATAACGCTTCTTAGATTAATAATGAACAAAAAATTCTTTCTCACATTACTTTCTAGCCCTATTTTGTTTTCGTCTATGGTGTCAATGGCGGTTTTTACTCAACCAGCCAGCGCTAACGATACAGTTGAATCTACTCCCAGACGATTTACCTGCGGAAGACAAGCTACTAGACAAGCTACTGTAGCGGCAACTCCTACTCCTAGTGTCGGTTGTACTCGTTTACGCAGAAATTCTGCTTCACCGGATGCAAACACAAATGGAGGTTTACGCCCTGACGAATTACCTGAATTGGAATTCACCGATGAAGAAAGCGATGCTTCTGTTGCTCTATTCGGTTGCGATTGCCCAGCTTGCTTAAATGCTCTACGTCAGATACGCGGTTTGCCTCCGATGACTTAATAAGTAGTTTTATGTAATTAGATAAAATTAAAGGCGGAAGTAATCTATTACGGTTGCTTCTGCTTTTTTTTGGGAAAGAGGGAATAGGGAGTAGGGAATAGGGAACGGGAAACGGGGAACAGGTGATAATTGATAATTGATAATTGACAACTGTCCTAATCGCTTCGAGATATTCTAAACTCAAGGTGATAGGTTTTTATAATTTTCTATGAACGATTCTTTACCACCCGCTCTCGAAAAAATTGTTAAACGCTTCAAACGTGCTTCTGAACCTAAGCGACGTTATGAACAGCTAATTTGGTACGCCCAAAAGCTTCCTGATTTTCCGGAATCTGACAAAACAACTGAAAATAAGGTTCCTGGTTGCGTTTCTCAAGTTTTTGTTACGGCTTCTTTAGATGAAGATAAAATTACTTATCAAGGTGATTCGGATTCACAATTAACTAAGGGCTTATTAGCGCTTTTAATTGAGGGTTTGAATGGTTCGACACCTGCCGAAATTGTTCAACTCGCTCCAGATTTTATCCAAGAAACAGGTTTGAATGTCAGTTTAACTCCTTCTCGTGCTAATGGTTTCTACAATATTTTTAAAACTATGCAAAAAAAGGCATTAGAATCTCAACAATCTGTGTCAAATTAAACCACATTCAAATATAAAATAAATGATACATACCTTTAACCTTTAACCTTCAACCTTTAACCTTTGACCTTTGACCTTTAACCTTTGACCTTTGACCTTTAACCTTTAACTTTTAAATTTATCAGGGAATAATTGCAGAATGACAACAGTCTCATCTATCTCCACATCTGCTCGCATGGGCGGAATGGTAGAACAATTTGTATGGAATAGGGAAGACCAAGATTTTCGCATAGTTTATGAAT
>CAYMZW010000499.1:0-5182 GCA_964395005.1 uncultured Rivularia sp. | reverse complement strand
AACCAAGGTGACTCATCATCTAAACGGTAGCGCGGTGACAAACAAAACGAGGCTGAGCTATGCATCGTTAATAATTCCACTCAAAAGGGTATTCAAATAAATTCGGGCGATTACATACTTAGTAAACTGCGGAAACTAATTATTTAATTATTTAATTTGTACTCGCACATATTTACTAGTTCCTGAACCTTAATTCCTAAACTCCGGTATTATAGTTTACGGAATTAAGACAATTAGGCAAGAGTGTAGCCACTTTCCTATTATTTGATGATTCCCAGACATAAATCAAATAAACTTAGTAAAAGTTATTATCCTGCCTCCGTATTATTAAGATAAAATTGGTTCGTAGTTGGGACTTAAGTCCCCGCCCAGTGATAAATCGCCAACTACGAACCTGTAAAAACTTATTTGTCTTCAGATAAAAAAAATAGATTGGGTAAAACAGTTATTTGTTAAGCGGTTAAAAAAAATTAAGGTGTAAGCTGAGTGTCGCTTAACCAATCATTTGTTAACTTTGTGTTGATTTTCTGCTGTTTGTGGCAAATTAGCTTCTAATTTAAGACAATTGCCGCCATCTACTTTTAATTCGTACTCTACCTTGTCCATCAAACGATTCATAATTAACCAGCCATAGCCACCTTCTTGTTTTTCTACAGGTGAAGGAGGGAAGTAAGTTGACATATCATAACCTTCACCTTTGTCCCAAACTTCTAAGGCTAAATCCCTTTGTTTTAGTTCCAAGCGAATCATAATTGGTTCAGATGGTTGTTCTTTATGAGCGTGACGGACTACATTTGAGTATGCTTCGACTAAAACTAAGCGTAAACGATTTGATTGTCGCGTCCAATCAACCGATTCTCCTAATTCCGCTTGTAAGCATCCAAGCAGCCAGTTTTCGACAAGATTTAAATACTTCAAGTCACTTGGTACGTGAAGCTCGCTTTTCATTATTTATAAAACCTCTAGTGAAAGTATAGTTTGATCGTCTTCTTGAATTTCGGTATCAACATGGATACGACTTAGTAATTTATTAAGGCTAAGTGGTTTTTCTTGTTCGAGCAACAATTGCCACAATCCTTCTTGATTGAGCATCGAACGTGTCAGCGATTCAACATTATCTGATGAAGAGTTACTAAAATCAGTTTTCATTGAAACTTGAGCTTCAGTAATTCCATCACTTGCTAGCAGCAAAGTGTCTGACTGAGCAAGAATCCATTCTCCAGCGTCTGCTTTCCATTCAGGTAATATACCCAAAGGAATTCCCCGTACTTTAAGAAAATTGGGTTCTTCTAGTTTTGAATTTTCGTGCGAACAAACTATCGGGTAAATATGACCGGCATTAGCGTATACTAATTGCCTAGTAGCGGGAGAATATCGAGCTAACACCATAGTAATAAAGTAATTATTACTTACAAGGTCATCGCCTAAAGCCTCGTTTAAATTTTTCATGATTATATTTGGCATTGGAGGTGTTTCTTGAGATAATTCCCGACGCAACACCGATATTGCACTCGCCATAAACAATGCAGCAGGAACACCTTTTCCGGAAACATCACCTACTGCTAACCATAAATCACCCTTGGGATGAACGAAAACTTCAAAGAAATCTCCTCCTACTTCCCGCGCTGGGTAGCAGCAAGCTTGTACTTTTACTCCTTCTATTTCTGGTAAACTTTGGCGTAATAAATTGTGTTGAATTTGACGAGCAACTTCTAATTCGGCATGAATTTGTTCTTGCTTTTGCTGGAGACTTTGATAAAGCTTTGCCTGAGAAAGAGCTAACGCAGCTTGTTCGGCAACACCAGAAATTAGTTCAATATCTTCATGCTGCCAATTGCGATTGCCATCTTGTTGATGAAGAACAAGTACTGCTTGTAAGTGTTGTTGATAAATCAGGGGTACGGCTAATTGCGGAACATTTTTGCCGTCATCTGAAGTAAATTCAGCTAATTCATAATTACGACTTGCGAGAACTTTTTCCATCAAAGCAGTAGGATCGAAGCAGCAATTTTTCGAGTCAGTATTATCACTGCTATAGAAAAAATCGTCTGGTGCTAATTGTTCTCCTTCAATAGGTCTTAGTATGCAACAAGCCGCTTCAAAAGTTTTCCCAATTGTTGCCACAATTTTTTGCAGCATACTGCGGTAATCTAAAGATTCTCGAATCGCTGTTGTGACTGCATTAACTAAAGATTCTCGCCGCAAAGAACGACGTAAACTGAAAGTTCTTTTTTTGACTAATCGATAAGTTTGGGTAGCTTGTTCGACCAAGGAACGGAGTTGATCTGGCTTCCAAGGTTTAGTAATGTATCTGAATACCTGACCAGAGTTTATCGCCTCAACCAAATCTTCGACATCGGTAAAACCTGTAAGCAGAATCCGAATTGTATCTGGAAAACGCTCTACCGTAAGACCGAAAAATTCGGTACCATTCATCTCCGGCATTCTTTGATCGGAGATAATTACAGCCATTTCGCCTTCTTTGTCTAAAATTTCAAGAGCAGTGCGAGCATCACTAGCCTTGAATACTTTAAAATCTCGCCTAAAAGTGCGGTAAAGTAAATCTAGATTATCTAGCTCATCATCTACCACCATTAATTTGAGTTTGCCTGCCTCAATCTCGGTCATAGTTGACTTTTTTTTATATATTTTTCAGAGGCAAGACTTTAAAATTTTGATTAAATTCATCTTGCCTGTTATACCAAATGGGAACAAAAAGGTAGTTGTTAACATCCCTCCACAGTCCTAACACAAAATTGTTCAAATGTAATATATTTATCTGAGTTAAATCTCCTTAAAATTACTTAGATGATCGGATCATCCGAAAAATTATCCTACTAATCCCGAACGCAAAGCACGTACTGCTGCTTGAGTGCGATCGTCGGCGCATAGCTTGTTCAAAATATTGCGGACGTGAGTTTTCACAGTTCCCACGGTAATATACAGTCTTTCGGCGATAATAGCGTTACTACAGCCTTCTACAATTAACTGCAATACTTCTAATTCTCTTTCAGTAAGAGTATAAGGTTCAATCGTATCGTCATTACCGTTTGCATTACCAAACTCTGATTTTTCTGCAAATTGATTAGTCTGCGACGCTTTTTGAGATGCTGGTGGATTTTCTTGCGCTTGCTGCAATACAATGCGGGCGATCGCCGGATCGATCCAAGCATTACCACTGTGAGTGTGGCGCACCGCTTCAAGCAAGTTCTCATATTTGTCCTTCATACAGTAAGAATCTGCACCAGCGGCAAAAGCTGCAAGCACGGCTTCTTTACTATCGCGTAAAGTTAAAATCAGAATTTTAGTTAATAAGCTTGGTACTATTGATTTGGCTTCTCGGGTTAATTCGATGCCATCTTTGTCAGGTAAACCGATATCTACGATTGCCACATCAGGTTGCAGCGTTTTTAATATTTGTAGTCCGTCGTTTCCATTAGCAGCCTCTCCTACTATTTCAAAATCAACATTACGCCCTAAAGCCGTCCGAATACCCATACGGGTAAGATCGTGATCTTCAATCAAAGCAACGCGAATTTTAGTCATGATAAATTTTTGCCCGCTAAACTATTAACTGTAAAATTGAGTTTACTAAAAAGTCTCCGCCAGATACAGTTTCCTTAACATCTATACCATTGATGCCATAAAACTCACCATTAAACGATTAATATCCGATTGGTTTTGCTATTTATTACCCATATTACAAACGCTATATTCATAGAATTAGAGTTAATTACCCCTTGTTTAACAGCATCCAATAAAAGAATAGGGTTTAAATATACAATCAATAGGACGCTATCGTTTATTAGCGATAATACCCCTGAGTGGTTAATATTACCATTACAACCGTATTTGTGTCTCAAAAGGTTTAAGCTCGCGGCTACAATAAAACATATTTTTCTTACTTTTTTGACCTCCTTTGTTAAAAGTATACTGGCGTTTTGAAAGATGCCGTCAGTTTGTTTACAATTGCTTGTTTGAAGATGTATGTCTAAATGCTACTTAGAATACAAAGTTGCAAAAAAAGCTTTCAATTTTTAATGTTTAAGTATTTTTAATTATCTTGTTATTAAATAATAATTAGTAAGCTTAGTTACAAATTACGGTCAAAATAATTAGTTCCGTTTGTAGATATCAGTATGTAGAATTTTTCAGCAATCGGTTAAGCTGTAGCCAAAATTGCAACACAAACAATAAAGGAACAAATTTGATAAACTAGCTTCGTACTTCACTTGATGTGATGCGAATTTAGATTAAAGCATGATTAAAAGCTATGAAGAATTTTCGGTTTTAGGACTACCGATTCATGTAGCTACGAACTACCCAGGCTACTTGTTAGAACGTTTGCAACAAAGAATGGGAACTCATGTAGTTACGCTGAATGCAGAAATGACCATGCAAGCGGAAGGAAATGAAACTCTCGCGACAATAATTAAAGCTGCCGATTTGGTAATTCCAGACGGAGCCGGGATAGTTTTATATTTACGATTACTTTTAAAACAAGATGTACGTCGAATTCCAGGAATCGAACTAGCCGAAGCACTGTTACGCGAAATTGGACAAAATTCTCCTGACTCAACGGTGTTTTTCTATGGAGGAAAGCCCGGTACAGCAGCAGCGGCAGCACAATTCTGGCAACAACAAATTCCCAATTTAAATATAGTCGGAACCCATTCGGGCTATCATTCCCCAGAAGAAGAAAAACAATTACACTCCACTCTGACTAAAATGCAACCGCAAGTTATTTACGTCGGTTTAGGAGTACCGCGTCAAGAATTATGGATAAAACAAAACCGTCATTTGTGTCCCCAAGCTACTTGGGTTGGTGTAGGTGGAAGTTTTGATATTTGGTCAGGAGCCAAAACCCGCGCCCCTGCTTGGTTAGGCGACAACAATTTAGAATGGCTATATCGTCTTTATCAAGAACCTTGGCGATGGCGACGAATGTTAGCTTTACCTAAATTTGCCATTAAAGCATTAATTTACGGCCTTAAAACTAAAGGCGCTTGAGTAGAGATGGGGGAAGAGGGGGAAGAAGGGGAAGAGGGGGAAGAGGGGGAGACAAGGAGACAAGAAAATAATCCAAAATCCAAAATTATTTAACTCCTAACTCTTAACTCCTCACTCCTCCCTACTCCCTATTCCCTACTCCCTACTCCCTACTCCCTACTCCCTACTCCCT
>CAYMZW010000498.1:0-5200 GCA_964395005.1 uncultured Rivularia sp. | reverse complement strand
ATATCAAGGGAAGATCGTAATATTAATAGACTAATCACCGCTTGCTCAAATTTGGCAAAAAACCAAATCATTATTACTACTATGACTAAAGTCATTCCCAGTAACTGAGGATTAGCACCAACCAAAAAACCTGCAAATACACCAATTCCCACCCCTAGCAATCCTACAAAGAGTGCCAGACGAGATCCAGGACTTAAGGATTGATTCCTAAACATTTTAATTAGCCCTCAAACCGTTAGCTGTATTAGTTTGATTTTCGATAGGTTCAGATTCTAAACCCGCTAAACTTTTTACAGGTTGATAACTAGTTATCGCCGAGGAATGGTAATACTTTTCGTTTACAGACATCATTTGATCGTTTATTACTACTCCCAAAAGAGGTATACGGCTTTTAAGTAATTCTGATACAGTTTTTTGTAGTATTTCTTTTCGCGTGAAACTCGGACGTGTAACTATAATTAGTCCGTCACTATTCCTACTCAAAATTGCCGCGTCCGGCGAATCACTCAGAGAGCCTGTATCTATGATGACCAAATCGTATTTATTGGTAGCTTCTGCTAGCATCGCATCTATCTTCGCAGATTCCAGTAATTGCAAGGGGCGATCGTGCGGTTTTCCATAGGTTAAAACATCAAGGCGATCGATATTTGTTGGCTGCACTGCTTCCATCAATGATTTTTTACCATCAATGACATCTGTAATTCCAACTGTAGGATCTAAGTTAAACAGCTTATGCTGTACGGGTTTTTGTAAATTTGCGTCGATAATTAAAGTTCGCCGAGATAGCATGGCGGAAACAGCAGCTAAGTGGGACGTTACTACTGACTTGCCTTCTCCAGAACTGGTGCTACTAACAACTATCAACCGAGGCTTTTGAATACCACCGTCTAAAGTTTTGAAGAGGTTACGGTAAGGCTCGACAAACTGGATATGTTTTGTATATGTTCGTGCAAACTGAAGTTTAAGCTTCTTGGTAGGCAAAGGAGGTAATATACCTAACAAAGGTAACTCTAGTAATTCTTCTGCTTCAGCGGCATTTTTGAGAGTATTATCCATCACTTCTAGCAGTATCATTACCCCAGTTGCTAAAATACCTCCGAATACCGTAGCAAGTACTAGTACAATCGTGGGTTTTGGAGAAGTAGGTGAAGTTGGTACTGTTGCTGTTTCTATAGTCCTTATGTTGCTGATTTTTTGAGCTTCTGCAATCCGAGCTTCTTCTAGTTTGCTTTGAAGAAATTTCAAGGATGACTCAGCTTCTTGTCGTTTGCGGACGATACTAGCAAGATTTTGTTGTTTTACCGGGAGTTCTGTGATGCGTTTTTGCAGGTTAGCTAGCTCATTTTGGACAGTCTTGAGCTTATTTTCAATTGCCGATTTCTGAATTCGATTAGTAATTAATTGAGAAGTCAGGTCTTGGCTCAATTGTTCGGCTGCGATATTATCGTTGGGGAGAACAGCTTGATTGCTAGAAGACACTTTATCAAGTTCTTGTTGATATAGTCTCTCAATAGCATCGCGTTCCTGACTCAGCGATATGAGACTGGGATGATCTTCTGTGAAACGCGAACGAGTTTCAGTTAACTGCTGCTCCAAATCTAATAACTTTCCGCGCAGTTTCTTGAGTTGTTCATTTTGTCCGCTACGTACTGCTGCGTAAGCATTGTTCGGGTTGCGTGTTTTTGTAATCTCTTGCAAGGATATTTCTTGCGATCGCGCTTCTTGCAGTTGGATTAAAAGATTGCGCTCTTGCTCTTCTAACGAGGCTAAACTTTCTACTAAACTTTTGCTTTGTTCTTCATAGGAGACAATACCGCTTTCGCGTCTATATGTCTTTTCCACAGCATCAGCTTCGAGCAGATTTTTACGAGCATTAGGAAGCTCATATTTTTCTAAAAATTCTTTAATTTTAGTAGCTTCTGCTTTAATGGTTTTCATGTTTTCTTCAACCATTGCCTTAGCAATCGCATTAAGCAGTTTAGCAGCTAAAACCGGGTCTTGATTTTTATAGTTCAGTTCTAAAATGTTGGTGGCAGGAACAATTTTTACTTGTAAATTTTCTCTGAGATTGTTAGGTGCGGGTATTGTTTGAGATGAATTAACTTGACTCTGTGAAGAAACCTTGGCGATCGCGCTTGCTAAAACTGGCTGTGATTTGACTAACTCTGCTTGATCGGCTAGAGGGCTAGAGCCAACAGAACCTCCGGATGAATTTGTTAGATCGCGACCTAACTCGGAAACGCTAGCTAATTTATTATCGAGTATTAATCGCGCCGACGTTTCATACATACGTGGAGTTACGTTAAGATAATATACTGCCCCAGTAATGACAGCAGCAAATGTAGCTATAGCAGGTAAACTCCGCCGCCGTAATACTGTAAGGATAGATACAATGCTGTTGTTCATTACGTATATTCTCCCAAAAAGGCACATCCAAACTAAAAAGGGTTTATCGATTTTTTAGGTACATTTTGTCCAGTTTTTCAGAACCCGATTGCAATCTATTTAATGAGTCAGGTAGGTTCAATATTTGGCTATAAAGATTCAAATTATCAGATGTAATTCGTTCCCAAGAATAATTGAGCATGACGTATTGCTGTGCCTTTTTTGCCATTGAGGTGATTTGGGTATGATTATCAATTGCCCATTCTAAAGAACGAGTACAAGAATCAACATTTCCTGCTTCAAACAATGTTCCTCGCTGTTGAGCTAATAATTGTCTATGTGGTGGAATATCGCTTGCTAATACAGGAATACCTTCTTGCATTGCCTCTAACATTGCTAAGGGCAGTCCTTCGACATCAGATGGTAGGCTAAATAAACCGGCTCCTCGAACAATTTCGGCTAGGCGACTTCCGCTAAGTTCTCCTGCATATACGATCTGCGGATTTGCTGCTACTTTTTGCAGAAGTTTGCTAGAAAAAGCTCTCGCATCACTAATTCCACCAGCTAGGACTAGTTTCCATCCAGTAAATTTTAGAGCTTCAAAAGCAGATAAGAGTAATTCGGGGCGTTTTTCTGGTACAAGTCTACCCAAAAATAGGATGTATTTATTTTTTTCTAACCCCAAAGAAGTTCCGTAAGAAAAATTTGAGCTTGAGTCAGAGTAACTTGCTGGCGCATTTGGGATATAAATCGTTTCTCTGTTATAGGTTTGCCTGAAATAGTCTTGAAGTGCCTCAGATACCACAATAATACTATGGGCAAATTTTACTGCTGCCTTTTCTCCCGTTTTTATTAAGCGAGTCGAAAAATTCCCCCATTTTGCACGCTGCCAATCTAAGCCCTGACAGGTAACTACAATCTTTGCAGAAGAAGCAATTCTAGGTAAACAAGTAAACAAAGATGGACCTAGAGCATGAAAATGAACAATATCGTATTTATTCGCAGCGGCGATCGCTGCTCCCTCCATTGATGTAATTAAAGCGTCTATGCCTCTAATTTTTCCTCCTGGTAAAGAGATAACTTTCACACCGTTTGATTCATACTGCTTTGAGTAAGGGGTATCAGTGTAAGAAGAACGAGCAAATAAATCTACTATGTGACCCTGTGCAACCATCCGAGGGTAGACTTCCGCACAATAATGTTCAATTCCACCCTGTTTAGGGGGTAGACCTTTGGCACCAATTACAGCAATTTTCATATAAATCAGCTCTATTACAGAAGATTAGTAAAATTTAAAGGTGAGGTTTTGGTATATTTCTTATTCTTTGTTCTTTAAATTTATTAGAATACTAGAAAATACCATTTTTGGAATTGCTAAATCGAACTGTGGCTTGTCTTAATTTTTTACTTTTCTACGTATAATTATAGTTTAAATAAACACGGGTACGATAAACTTACATTTTTTTGACCAACTTTTATACCCTGAATCAGGGACTAACCGCCTTAATACTAAGTAATAAATAACATCAATTTTTTATGCGTAAATAGCTGCATTTTTTGTTGTTGGTTAAAAGCTTTTTAATACAATAGTTAAAAGCTATATGATGCTTTGAGAGTATGGGATAATATTTGAGTTTCCCTGTTCCCAACGTTGCCACATTTGATTGTAGACTTGATTAACTACACGATTTGCTGCATATGGGGATGCATTTGTTACACAAGACTCCATAGGATAATCTTCAGGGTTCAATACAACCGTGCGTAAAGCATCTGCGATGGAACTTGGATTTCGTTCTTCACAGACTAAACCACTCTTAGGTGTTAATAATTTCGGAGTTTCACCACATTTGGTAGTCACTATTGGTGTTCCGCAAGCAAGTGCCTCTAGCACTACTAAAGGTAAACCTTCGTATGCACTGCACAGAACAAAAACACTGCTAATCTGATGTAACTGTGCCAATTCTTTTTGATTAAGAACACCAAGCATCGTCACTCGTTCTGATAAACCCAAACGATTAATTTCTGCACTTACTTCTGTTGCTAATTCTCCATCCCCTGCTATCAACAGATGAACCGAAAGATCCTTAAGAAGTGCAAACGCACGTAACAAAAGAATTGGATCTTTTTGGGGATGCAGTCTACCAGCAAACAGAACAAAACTTGTTTCCTCTGCTAAACCCATTTCAACTGAAAGCTTACACCTTTGTAGAATTCGTTCTTTTTGAGTTAATGGGTAGAAGATTTCTGGATCGAATGAATTTTTAATATAAGCTATACGCTCTGCAATAGTAGGATAGCGCTGCCGGAATAATTCTGCTGCATCAGTATTACATGAGAGTATTTGGCTAAACTGCCCCACTAACAACTTTTCTAAAGCAAAATATGCTTGAGGAAATCTTTGCCACAGAATTGATTTTTGCTTATCCCCTGCTTTCATCTGCATCCGAATATCATTGTGAATAAATAGGGTTTTTTCTCCTTGCCAATGTCGAGTAAACAAAGTAGGCTCCAGACGATGAAAGTGCATAAAATCTGAGGCAAAGTTCTGTCCTCTAAGTGCAGCAGTATACTTAACTGAAGTGGGAATTAGATTTCTGTGGTTATCATTTTGTAAGTTAAACAAAGGCAAGAAACTAATTTCCTTACCTGCGAATTCAGTTTGAAGCCACTTACCTACTGGCTGCAAAGGATCGTCTCCTGTCCCTACCAGTCGCACATCAAACTCACTAGGAGCATATTTAATAAAAATTTTGATTAATGTCTGAATTCCTCCGATAGTAGCATTCCAAGGATTGAATTGATAAAAAATTGTTAA
>CAYMZW010000497.1:3239-5203 GCA_964395005.1 uncultured Rivularia sp. | reverse complement strand
AAGGTAATTCCAAAGCTTTAGCAGAAGGAGAAGCCGACGGAATCGCCAAAGTTGTATACCGCAAAGATACCGGAGAAGTTTTAGGAGTCCACATTTTCGGACTTCACGCAGCCGACATTATCCACGAAGCAAGTGCGGCGATCGCCAATCGTCAAAGCGTCAATTCACTAGCTCATTTAGTCCACGCACATCCGACACTTTCCGAAGTCTTGGATGAAGCGTATAAAAAAGCGGCAGTCAGTTAACAGTGAACAGTGAACAGTGAACAGTTAGGAGTTAGGAGTTAGGAGTTAGGAGTGAGGAGTTGGGAGTTGGGAGTTGGGAATGTAGTAGTAGCGAGACACTCCCTCCCAATGCCCTATGCCCAATGCCCTATGCCCTATCCCCAATTCCCAATCCCCAATTATCAATTACCAATTACCAATTACGAAATATGCAAATCCGTCGTCGTCCCCCAAATCCCGATATTGCCGTAATGTCGTTGCGGTATCAAATTGCTGATGCTGATGCTCAGCCAAGCAATATTTTGGAAGAAATTGTTTGGTATAAAGAAGCTGAAGTTGACCAGATGCGCGAGAAGCAATCTTTACAGGATTTGCAGCGCCAAGTCCAGAATGCTCCACCCGTTCGCGATTTTCTGGCAGCTTTACGCCAAGGCAAAACTAAACCGGCTTTAATTGCGGAGGTAAAAAAAGCTTCTCCTAGTAAAGGGGTTTTACGGGAAGATTTTGACCCAGTACAAATTGCTGTTGAGTATGAACTCGGTGGTGCTAGCTGTCTTTCGGTGCTTACAGATAAAAAGTTTTTTCAAGGCAGTTTTGAAAATTTATCTAAAGTTAGGGAAAAAGTAGATTTACCTTTGCTGTGTAAGGAATTTATTATTTATCCCTATCAAATGTATTATGCACGTCTTCGGGGTGCTGATGCTGTTTTATTAATTGCAGCGGTACTAAGCGATCGAGATTTACAGTATTTTGTCAAAATCGCTAATGCTTTAAAACTCACACCTTTGATCGAAGTTCATACTCTAGAAGAACTTGACCGGGTTTTAGCTTTAGATGGTGTTTCCCTAATTGGTATCAATAATCGTAATTTAGAAGACTTTTCTGTTGACTTACAAACTACTTGTAAGTTATTACAGGCAAGGACTAAACAATTGCAGGAACGTAATATTCTTGTTGTTAGTGAATCGGGCTTATATACTCCATCGGATTTAAGTTTAGTAGCCAACAGTGGAGCTTCTGCTGTATTGATTGGTGAATCCTTGGTGAAACAGTCAGATCCGGCAAAGTCTATTACTAATCTGTTTGCGAATTTTTCATAACCAACTTTTTTGGTGACTTGCAACATTCCGCCTGTTGGTTATGTAACAATTCATTTATCACATACTTTGAGCTTGGCTAGAGTCTCAACACTACCAACCATTTTTTTTAAACTTCATGGAGCAAATTCCTCTTCCTTCACCCGTTCATTACGAATTACTACTGCAATTGCTCGAAAGGCAAACGATGAATGCAGTTCATCAAAATCCCAATTTACGGAACCAGGTAAATCAATTGATCGTTACCCTCCGTAAAGCAGCAGTCCAACAAAAGCACCTGGAACAAGTTTGTCAGGTTTCTTCTATGGAAGTTTCACACCGTTGGTCTATCAACCACGTTAACTCCGGACAAATTGCAGCTTCTGAGTAACTCGTATGTTACCCGAACTGTTAGTAGTAGGGCAACAAATTTTTTGCATCACTTAAGTGTTATCTTGAGTTATTTGCTGTGAGAACATAGAAAATGTAGTTCAGTATAGCTTTGAGGAGCGCTATATATACCTTTAACCGATCAACTACATATTTTCTGCCCTACAACAGTTTTTTTCCACTGCTAATCTACAAATTTATTGTACAGACAGCATAAATAATTAAATAGATATTAAATATACCATTAAATTTAATTTTCATTGCAAAATAATTT
>CAYMZW010000497.1:0-3139 GCA_964395005.1 uncultured Rivularia sp. | reverse complement strand
AATCAAAAAAGCGAGTTGAATGTTCAACTCGCTTTTTTAATCTATATATAATTACATCCCAAATCAGTCTTCGCAAAAAGTGGAGTCTTTGCAACAACATCTTTTTATTCTCCCTATTGCTAACGAGCTTGCCTATGCTGTTTCTAGCCAATCGTATATTTGCTCTAACTGCTCTAAAGTTACCAAACCATACTGCCATAGAATCATTGGTAAAGGACCGGGATCTTGTTCGCTGTGACGTAAAGCTACCGCTAGCGAAGCCGTAGAAATCGATAAATCATCTTGCAAAAAACGAATCAGTCGGGAATAAGTAGATTGTGTCATTTTTGTCTCACCTCCTTGCGTAGGGTGTATTATCATATCTCTATCCATTCTTCATTAGTAGCTAGTAGCCAGTAATTCATGTGTCACTGTACGGTTGCTTAAAAAACAGTGAGTACAGTTTGTCCAATGCAAGACAACAAAGGAGAACCGACGGAAGTAAATATTTTAGCTTGATTTATGTCAATAGTCTCAAGTAACACTTCACTTAATTCATAAGTATTTAATACTTTCTACTTAAGTGGCGATCGCTAATTTAATTTCTTGTAACAAAGATTCCATAGACTATACTCCCCCATTTGCAGCTGTTTACACGTACACCAAAAGGAAGATTTTTGCGATCAAATATAATTTTTGACTTGACTTGAACTCAAAGTCTTAGTAATAGACTAGTAGCAATGCAAATCTTAGCATCACAATCGATTTTTATACCACTATTATTGATACTTTTTTGGACAAAATAGTTTCACTATATATCTATTAAGCTATATAGGCAGATATGCTATTTTATTTATTAAGTAATTATTGGGATTGAAGTGATTCAATTGTTACTTTGTCTCCTTTTTTTAAGTTTAGTTCGGCAGCTCTCCCAGAACGTAACTCAATTACTTGATCGATAAGAGTTCTCGGGCCGTAGGTGGGGCAAGGTTCTGTTGTACACGGAGGTGCGGAGGCTTCTACATATTGAACTACTCCTTGACGCAGAAAAACCATATCTAAGGCAACTGGTACATTTTTCATCCAAAAACTAACTGGTTGGGGGGAGGGAAAGTTAAACAGCATTCCTCGGTTGTCAGGCAAAGCTTGTCTGTACATAAGTCCCATTGCTTGTTGTTGTGGTGTTTGCGCTACTTCTAACTGTATTTGCGTACCGTCGGGTATAGTCGCAACAGCAGAAATTGGCAATTGTTGACCTAAACTATTCACGCTTGCCTCTGTTGGGGTAGTGGTAATATTAGGGGGGTTTGCTGGTGTCTGTTGAGAACAGCTTATAAGTATAATGCCCAATATTATAGGTAGTAATCTTTGACAATATTTCATGTAATTTTTACGGATGGCTCCAAAATTTGATGTTTTTAGACTTTGCATTTTAACAGTTGCTCGAATTAGAAATTGACCTACTATTTTCTAGACAAGCCCGCTTAGTGGTGCAGCGTCAAAATAAATTGCATTAATTGTGAATAGTTAATTTTTCCAGAATCTGCTCCCAGGCGCGGTAATTAGCGTGTTTATAGCCCCTCATATTTAATAAAACACACTACTACTGACTACCTATTTATCATTTGAAGTAATTGTATAAATTAATATTCTCTTCATATTTTGACTCAGTGAACAGATACTAAAAGCTGTATCTCTAATAGAAGATAATTTTATTTGAAGGTAATAGAATTCTTTACTTCTGAGATTATCTATTCGGTTAACTTTACAATTTACGAATCTCTCAATACATAGCCAACACCGCGTACAGTCTGAATTAATCGTTTTTGAGTTTCATCTTCTATTTTTAATCGCAAGTAGCGAATATAAACTTCGATGACGTTAGACTCACCCATAAAGTCATAACCCCAGACATTTTCTAAAATTTGCTCGCGGGTTAATACCTCACGGGGATGTTCCATAAGATACTTTAGCAAATCGAATTCTTTCATTGTCAAATCAATGACTCGTTCGTTATTAATCGCGCGACGAGTGGCTAAGTCTAAAATTAAATCTCCAAAACGTAATTGTTCTGAAGTATCAACATCGGGTTTCAAGTACAAGCGAACCAGACTGATGAAATTTTCCGAACGGTAAGGCTTGAGAAAATAATCATCTGCACCTGCTTCTAAACAAGCTGCTCGATCGTCAACAGAATCTCTTGCCATTAACATAAGTACCGGAGTACACACACCATTACTTCTGAGATTTTTGCATAAAGAGATTCCTGATTCTCCATGCAGCATTCTATCGACGACAATTAAAGCTGGTTGGCGATCGCGATTATATTGCAAGCCAGAAACTGTATCCGAGGCCAAAATCGGTTCGTAACCAATTTCTTTTAAATCGGATACTAGCTGGTTGGCAAGAACATTGTCGCTTTCTATCACTAAAACGCAAGGGTTATAAGCAAGAGTCATTCGATTATAATTTTTTTATTGTGACAAGATTTTCGATTATTCTCTTCTTGAAAAAAGAAATCGGGGCAGTTTTAGATATTAAATTTATTAACTTATTGAACTTCACTATAAGATTTTACAAACAGACGCTTTTTGCATCTGAGTCAAAAGTAATACGTAAACTATTGTAATAGTTGCCTTGATTACAGTTTATTTATGCTAAGTACGTTGTTACACAATGTTTTTGCACGTCCAAGTATTAATCGAAGAAATCAAAAACAAGAATATTCTTAATTATTTATTAACAATTGACCTATTTTACTTATCGTAAACTCGCTTAATTGCGATCGCGATCATCTACGTAGAGGGGGAAGAAAAGAATTTTTGGTGAAGTAAAAAGAAGTTCGTAGTAGCGCGGTGACTCGCATCCGCAATCAAAAAGCGCTAGTACGAACCAATCAGAATCAATGAAATGCACATAACAGTTAATTGCTAAGTGCGATTCGGCAGATCTACAGAACTAGGCTTGGCAATATGAGGTAAACCCCAACCCAATTTTTCTCGCAAAATCTGGAAAAATTCGGGTGATTGAAGGCGAATAAAACGAGCGCTGTAATCGGATTTTTCTATATAAATGCGGTCTTCTGGCAAAATATAACATCCAGCGTTGCCATCAACTGTCATCACTAATTGAGTTGCATTTACCGAATGAATATTAACTG
>CAYMZW010000496.1:0-5204 GCA_964395005.1 uncultured Rivularia sp. | reverse complement strand
TTGATGCTTATAACGGTGATGTCAGCTTTTACATTGCCGATCCAACAGATCCGATCATTGATACATTGGGAAGAATTTTCCCATCAATGTTCAAACCTTTGTCGGAATTGCCCGCACCTCTTCGCAGTCATATCCGCTATCCGTTAGACTATTTCGGCGTTCAGTCGGAACGCTTGCTGGCTTATCATATGACAGATCCCCAGGTGTTCTACAACCGAGAAGATTTGTGGCAGATTCCTACGGAAATTTACGGTACCGAACAGCAGCAAGTAGAACCATACTACTTAATTACAAAACTGCCTACCGCTCAATCAGAAGAATTTATTTTACTACGTCCTTTTACTCCTACTCAAAGAAGAAATTTGATTGCTTGGCTGGCTGCTCGCTCAGATGGGCAACAATATGGTAAATTATTGCTTTACGAATTCCCTAAGCAGGAATTGGTTTACGGTATTCAGCAAATAGAAGCTTTGATTAACCAAAAGCCAGAAATCTCCGAACAAATCACCTTATGGAATCGCGAAGGCTCCAGAGTAGTGCAAGGAAATTTATTAGTAATACCTATCGAACAATCGCTTCTTTATGTCGAACCTATATATCTAGAAGCAGAAGAAAACAGTTTACCGACTTTAGTAAGAGTTATTGTCGCTTACGACAACGATATTGTTATGGAAGATACTTTAGAAGATGCTCTAGAGACTATTTTTGAGACAGATGAAATTATAACCCCTGGGTTTACTCCTGAAGTACAACCGCAACTACCAGTGCCGTAATAACTTTGAAAGCACATATGCACGTTACCGGACTTACGCAGAAATAACATAGCTTTCCCCTTTAAGTAATCCGCAGTTTCCGTGACTGCGGATATGTTGTTATGTTTTCTGTATAATTGAAATTAGAGTGTATGCTTACATTTACTTATAGATTCATTAACTATTCTCTCATTTTTAGCCAAATGTAACTGGTTATAGCCGTACTAGCCATAGGGCACTAAACATTTACTTTGGAGCGATAGAGGAATGGGGAAGGTAGAACAGCCAACGGTGGCAGTACAAATAGTACAATTACTTTTGAAAATGAAATTATCTTTATATAATAAGGGTTTTAAGCTTTTATTAAAAAATGTTAAGCGATATTAATTAACTCATAGTTATCTTGAAAAAAGTATTTGTAAACAGTGAAATGCAATAAATGACCTTTTTTTGTTTAATATACATAAGTAACTAAACTTATAAATATCCTCCTTTAGGAATAGAGATAAAGTATTTAATATCCTTTTGGGGGGATATCCGAAACGAGAGTGAAAATGTCAAAATTGTAAAGAATGTTGTATAAGTTTTTAGGTAACAACAAAAATCAACTGTATAAGACCGATCGATAATATTTGGTCTTACTGAAAAATTTTTAATTCGTATTTTTTTAATTACTTAGCAATTAGCTTTAAACTTTCTTATAACCAAGGTATTTATTAGAGTTACCTATTTAACCGATTAGTAGATAATTAACCGACTGACATTTTAAGAAATGAGTTACGATCGGGGTATACTTCTAATTTGATAAGCGTGATAGAGAGCAAACTTTCTCAATCCTATAAAACAGAATTTTTGCTCTTATTGTAATTTTTAGCTTGACTATAATCAGGATTCTATGAATACTCTTTATACAATGCTTTTTATCGTCAAATCTAGCAAATGTAAAAAAATAAGAGAGATTTATTTTTTTTACAAAAATAAATCTAGAATTAACTAGTGCCCAAAGTAAGCTAAGAACATTGTTTTTGCTGCTTTGTTTGACGACGAAAGTAATTTTATTTGTCTCTAATTAGATAGGAATTGAACAAAGTATAGCATAAAATGAAAAATGAGAAATTGCAAAACCTATTACGTTTTTTCAAAGCGTTAGCAGATGAAAGTAGGCTAAAAATCATTGGTATACTTGCGAATCAGGAATGTAGTGTAGAAGAATTAGCAGTGTTATTAGAGTTAAAAGAACCGACAATATCCCATCATCTAACGAAACTAAAGCAGCTTGAATTGGTAAAAATGCGTCCTGAAGGCAACACTCATTTTTATCAATTAGATAAAAGGGCTTTGCAAACTGTGAGTGACGAAGTATTTCATCCAGAAAAAATAGCCTCTTTTGCTGAAGATGTTAATCTTCAATCTTGGGAAACGAAAGTGTTGAATACTTACATAGAAGGAGATATAAACAATCCCGAATCCATGCAATACCTTAGAGAGATTCCTAATAGTAGTAAAAAGCGTTTAACAATTCTCAAGTGGGTAATCGAAAAAATTGAATTTCAAGAAAAATATCCGCAAGACAAACTTGACGAAATTCTTAAACGTTATTATCCAGATTCGGAGACTTTACGGAAAGCATTGGTAGATAGTCGGTTAATGCTCGAAGATGATGGAATGTACTGGAGATCTTGAATCCTGAAAATACGCTTCATGCTGCATTGTAGGGAGATATTGAAATAATCATGAGACAAGGGACAAAGTACATAAACTACTGACTCCCATTCTCTTAACTACTTCATTATTTATTTGTATCTAATAAGGGAAGTGGTGAGTAAACGACACTCGATTGATTTACACGTTTTATGTTGGCTCATCACCTATCCAAGCTTAATTTCTGTTTGTGGAATAATCACACGGCGATCGCCAATACAATCCTAGTTTTGATAAAGCATCAGTAGAAATTATTAATTTAGTATAAGTTTTTATAAATTTTATTAGAGTAGCAATATAAATTACTCATAAAGGTTAAGTATTTCTATGGTTAAGAAAAGATGATTTTATAAAAGCGATATAGATATAGGTGAGGATTTCATCAAAATTACATAAAAATATATTCATATACTTATTAAGTTGTAATTAACAAGTGATTTAAGTTATAGACAAAGATAATGTTTAAGAAAGTAGTACTACCAACCGTTGCAATTTCAGGAATGATTTTCGCTGGCTTTGCTGCGTTTTTAGCTCAGTACGGTTCCGATCGCATAGATATTCAAGTAGATAATCAAAATGTGTTTTACGGTGAACTTAGAGATATTGTTTCTCCCCAAATAGGGGTAGCATTAGGTTTAACGCTTGGTGTTGCAAGTATTGCAGTAATTGGATATAGCAAATCTGCAAGTAAAGTCGAGTTGTTAGAGAAACAAGTATTATCAATTAAAAAAGCAATATCGGATAAAGATGTTCAAATTGAAGAATTAAGAAACGATCAAAAAATAAATAATATGCAGTTTGTTGATTTCGGTAGACGTTGATGGGGAATGGGGAGTAGGGAGTAGGGAGTAGGGAGTAGGGAATGGGGAATGGGGAGTAGGGAGTAGGGAGTAGGGAGTAGGGAATAGGGAGTAGGGAGTAGGGAATAGAAAAAAACCAAATATAGTATTCACATAAAGCCCCCCTTAGAAAAGGGGGGTTGGGGGGATCTGAGCATTGCGATTGCGTAAGCTTTATCCTTGTGAAAGTCGTTGTTTTACAACCTTGGTTGCTTGAGATAGCGTTGGTAATCGTTCAAATCTTCTAATACTTTGTTGGTGAGGAAATACATTCCTAATAGGTTAAACAAAGCCATTGCAAAAAACGTCGCATCGCTGAAATTAATTATTGAGTCAGATTGGACGATCGCACCGATAAATACAGTAATTACAAATAATGTTCTGTATACAATCAAACTACTCTCATTAAATAGATATTCCCAAGCACGCTCTGCATAATAGCTCCAGGAAATCATCGTAGAGAAAGCAAATAAAAATACGGAGATTGAAAGTAAAATGGGGAACCAAGATATTACACTACCAAAAGCAATTGAAGTTAGAGCAGCACCTTTATTACCTTCAACTAAACTTGCATATTCTGGGTTGTTATAAACTCCAGTAATTACGATTACTAGAGCAGTCATATTACAAATAACTACTGTATCGATGAATGGTTCCAAAAGCGCCACTAAACCTTCTTTGATTGGGCGATCCGTCTTAGCAGCAGAATGAGCAATGGCAGCCGAACCAATTCCTGCTTCATTGGAAAAAGTAGAACGTTTAAAACCCTGAACAATTACACCGATAATTCCTCCTTTAACTGCGTCGGGGGAGAAAGCTTGTTGGAAGATAGTACCAATAGCACCGGGAATCTGAGTAAAGTTAGCTAAGATAATCCATAATGCAGCAATTACGTAAAGCACGCACATTACTGGTACTATAGTTCCGGCCACTTGCCCGATACGATGGATACCGCCAATAATTACTAAACCTACCAATACAGCTAGAACTAAACCATAAACCCAAGGAAGTGTGGGAAAAGTTTCGTTTACCGTCGCATAGGATTGATTGACTTGGAACATATTTGCCGCACCGAAAGTAGCGAAGATGCAACAGATAGAAAATAGAACTGCTAAAACTTTACCCAATGGTGCTAAACCAATTTCTGCCAATCCTCTAGAAAGATAATACATTGGTCCGCCAGCAACTGTACCGTTGGGTTTAATGATGCGATATTTTTGACCGAGAGTACATTCAACCAACTTACTAGACATACCCAACAATCCACCGACAGTCATCCACAAAGCTGCTCCGGGACCACCTAAACTAATGGCGATCGCTACCCCAGCAATGTTACCAAGTCCAACGGTTGCCGAGAGGGCAGTAGCTAAAGCTTGGAAATGAGAAACTTCTCCAGGTGCATTCGGATCGTCGTGTTTACCGCGAACGATATCAATCGCGTGTCCGAACATTCGGAAGTTGACAAATCCCATACGGACAGTAAAGAAAATCGCCCCAATAATTAACCATAAAACTATTAGGGGAAAACCACCGACACTGAAAAACAGAACCTGAGATATTGCGTCTACAAATTTAGTGAAAGCAGCATCAACCGTATTTATTAAAGAAGGTTCTCCAGCGGCTTCATCTTGTGCAAAAACTGCGGTAGGAATCAAACATAAAATAACCGTTAACAACCAAGGACGCTTTAACAATGACTTCCGCATTTAATGCTATTCTCCATTAACTATTTTTTTGAGTACACTTTGTTATTTCACGGATACTACCTTAAGGTATATGTTTCTTACAAGATTTGAATTTACACAAAACTCATCTAATAAATCGGAACACTAAAAAAAATGATATTGGTAATTTAGGAGTTAGGAGTTAGGCAACGGATGGAGTTAGGCAACGGATGGAGTTAGGCAACGGA
>CAYMZW010000495.1:0-5206 GCA_964395005.1 uncultured Rivularia sp. | reverse complement strand
TAGAATTCCCCATAAAACTATTTTATCTTCTTAATGCCAGCGGTTTATGTAAAAGCAGCGGCGAAGGTAGAAGAAAAATTCAGGAAGGTGGAGTGCGTTTAGACGGCGAAAAAATCACAGATACCGACGCTACCTTTAATACCTTAGAAGAATTACAAGGTAAAGTTTTACAACTTGGTAAGAAGAAATTTGTCAAACTTATTTAGTGGTTAGTTGTTAGTTGTTAGTTATTACGAGTTAGGAGTTAAGAGTTAGGAGTTAGGAGTTGATATTTCTCCTTGTCCCCTTGTCTCCTTGTCCCCTCATCCCCCTATCTCCCCATCTTCCCCTAATTCCCTATGCAAAAAATCATAGTCCCCTTAGACGTAGCTGATGAATCAAGTGCGATCGCCCTTATTGAGCAGCTTGAGGAAGTAACTTTTTTCAAGGTTGGTTTGGAGTTGTTTACCAGCTGCGGGCCAAAAATTATTGAAGCGCTAAAATCTCGTGAAAAAAAGATTTTTCTCGATCTTAAGTTTCACGATATTCCTAATACGGTAAAAGGTGCTTGCCGTAGCGCTGCTCGTTATGGTGTAGATTTACTGACAATTCATGCGACTGCTGGTAAAGATGCACTCCAAGCTGCTACTGAGGGTTTAGAGGAAGGTGCCGCACAAGCTGGAGTTGAACCACCTAAATTAATTGCTATCACTTTGCTAACTAGTATTTCTTCGAGACAACTAGCATTTGATTTAAAAATTCCTTTGGAGTTGCCGGAATTCGCTTTACAAATGGCGCTTTTAGCTAAGGAATCGGGGTTGGATGGGGCTGTATGTTCTCCTCAAGAAGTTGCAAAATTACGGGATGTTTGTGGGGATGATTTTTTGTTTGTGTGTCCGGGGGTACGTCCAAGCTGGGCAGACAAAGGCGACCAAAAACGAACTTTTACCCCAACGCAAGCTTTACAAGCGGGTGCCGATTATTTAGTGATTGGCAGACCAATTACTGCTGCCGACGAACCAGCGTTGGCTTGGAAGAAAATTTGTGAGGAGTTAACAGTTATCAATTAACAATTATCAATTATCAATTATCAATTATCAACTAAGAGTTTGTAGGGTGTGTGACGCTATTAAAAAATTTGAACGTAGTAATTATTTTTGCAGCGTCACGCACCATTTGTAGCTACCAAGACAGTACTTTTCATTTTGTAAACATCTATCTTAGAAACTATAAAGGAAACTCTTTTAAATCGGGCATATTATTAAGTCAGCAATGACGTAATTGTAATGATTAAAAACAAAAGTTATTATCTCTTGCTTTTATCTAGTCTTTTGTTTGCTGTATCTAATACATTTAATTATTCTGCATTAGCTGCAAACTCTGTAATTGAATTTAAAAAAGAAAAATCTTCTTGCTCAAATCAAGACTTATCACAATTAACTAATAAATTATTGCGAGATTTACCGGCTTATTTTAATCGTGCCACTCAACGCGCTCGCCGTCTGGATCGATCTGTACAGGTTTATAGTTATATGTTGGTAGCTGGGAAACCCGATTTTCAACCATTACCGTTGAAAAGCTGGAGAGATGGGGCAGCGGATGAGGCAACGGATGGGGCAACGGATGGGGCAGGGGATGGAGTAACGGATGGGGCGACGGATAGGGCAACGGATGAAGCGGATAAGTCAGCAAATAATGGCAAGGGAGTGGAGCAAGTATTTTTTTCAACTTTAGAGCGGCAATATTTGAAGGGTAAAGCCTTACAGTTACAACAATTTCACTGGCTGTTTTTGACAAAAACTAAAAGCGGTTGGCGAATGTCAATGATGTATTCGCAAACTGGTGGTTATCCCAAACAAAAACCACCAACACCGCCAAGAGAAAGTAGCAATAGTGCTGTAGGGCAAGGAATTAAAACTTGGTTGCGCGATTGTCGGGCTGGAAGTATAAGGTTTTAGATTTTGAGTTTATTCTCCTCCACCACAATCACCACCGATATCAAAACTTCCGCTATCGCAACTGCTGCTTGAATCGTAGCTATTATTATTATGATAGTCTGCCATTCCATGCCACCAATTGGTAGGTTGAATATAATATTTATTACCTTGCTCTTTAAAAGAAGGGTTTTTTGCAGCAGTAATTACATCTTTGATAAATATCATTAAACCTGCGAGTACGAATAATAAAATTATCAAGCCAAATATAGGTTGTTCCATGATTTTTAAAAGTAGTTTTGGATAGTAGGTTGGGTTAGGCACACGAATAAAATAGTTTGTAACTAAAAATTAGTGTTGTGCCGTAACCCAACAAGCCGAGATATTAGTATTCTACAGACATTTTTTAAGCTTCTTAAAGAATCTCGTTTATTCACAATCATGATGTTGGGTTACGACACGATAAACAAAATTTTTAATTCTCAACTAGATTCCTTAATCGTGTCTAACCCAACCTACAATCTGCATATCTTTAGTTACTTCTGCAATTTCGGCTAAAGATAAACCAGGTTTAACAAAAGGTGCATTATTTTCTTTTTCTGGCGAACGAATCCACCATTCTTCAGTTGCTTGCGGATGTTCGCGTTTTTGTCGCTGCAACCAATTTAAAATCCTATCCAAAGCTTCTGTTAAATCTGACATACAAATTCTGTGCAGTATTTCGGTTAATTAAAAATTTATCAAGATATCCAGGCTACAAAAACTGAGTTAAACTGAATTATCTCAGCTTACAATCCTTCCTAGAGTTAGATTATGGAGGAATTACAAGCGAGAAAGATTAAAAATACAATTTATTTCCTCCCACGCGGGAGATTTTTATTTTCGAGGTAGTTAAAATCGATGAATCCAGTTGATTTAGCGTTTGCACCAGCGTTAAAACAGTCAGAATTAATCCGTCGTAAGGAAGTTTCGCCGTTGGAGTTGGTGGAATTATATCTAGAACGCATTCAACAATATAATTCTAATTTAGGAAGTTATTTTACTGTTACCGCAGAGCAAGCGATTGATGATGCTAGAAGCAAAACCGAAATGCTGGCACAAACTCAGGATTTGCCATTGTTTTTCGGGGTGCCTATTTCAATCAAAGATTTAAATCCAGTTGCTGGTGTTCCCTGTAGCTACGGTAATGCAGCATTACTCGGTAATGTTCCTGATTATGATGATGGTGTAGTCGCAAAAATTAAACAAGCTGGTTTCATCATTTTAGGTAAAACCGCTAGTTCAGAATTAGGTTCGTTTCCTTACACTGAAGCTACGGGTTTCCCCCCAACTAGAAATCCTTGGAATTTAGAATATACTCCTGGTGGTTCTAGCGGTGGCGCTGCTTCGGCACTTGCGGCAGGATTGTGTTCTATTGCACAAGGTTCCGATGGTGGCGGTTCAGTTCGCGGCCCTGCGGCTTGTTGTGGTTTAGTCGGTATCAAACCATCTAGAGGAAGAGTTACTCATGCACCAGTTGGCGATCGCCTGAATGGAATTGCTACAAATGGCCCGATAGCAAGAACTGTAGCCGATGCAGCAGCTTTATTAGATGCTATATCTGGCTATGTTTTGGGAGACTCTTACTGGTTGCCCGAACCAGAAAAAACATTTTTCGCTTCCAGTCAAGACAAAGTAGAAAATTTACGCATCGCCTTTTGTACGAGCATTCCTCCTTTAGGAAAAGCAGATGCAAACTGTCATCAAGGCGTTATCCAAACAGTTAAATTATTAGAAGAATTGGGACATACAGTAGAAGAAAAATGTCCAGACATTAGCGATTTAGTAGAACCATTTCAGATAGTTTGGCAAGCTAACGTAGCTGCTTCAGCAGTTCCTGTAGAAATATTACAACCTTTAAATCGCTGGTTATTATCCAGAAGTAATTCCGCTGGAGAATACTTAAGAGCAGTTTATCAAATGCAAATGGTAGCTCGAAAAATCGTTGCGTTTTTCAATAATATAGACGTATTAGTAATGCCAGTTTATCTACATTCACCCATCCGCGTCGGTGAATGGGCTGCATTAAGCCCCGAAGAAATATTTAATAATATAGTTCGCTGGATTGCACCTTGTCCAGCAGCAAACGCCACCGGGCAACCTGCAATGTCACTTCCCGTTGGTTTTGATGAAAAAGGTTTACCCATAGCAGTACAGTTAATTGGAAAACCTGCCGCCGAAAACACCATCATCAGCCTAGCAGCACAACTAGAAGCAGCAAACCCAATGTACGAAAAACGACCGTTATCAGTTAACAGTTAACAGTGAACAGTGAACAGTTAACAGTTAACAATTAACAGTGAACAGTTAGGGATTGGTAATTGGGCATTGGTAATTGGTAATTGCTCTCCTTGTCTCCTTGTCTCCCCATCTCCCCATCTCCCTCTCCTAAGCCTTACACCGTTTCCCCCTGGGAGTCGCATCGGGATAAAAGGTAATGATTCCTTTGTTCTTTCTGACAAAAACTGTAGGGAAGCTGGTTCCGGTTTCTTTGTCTAATTGTTGATATATACAAGCACCTTCGGTGTTTTTCTGCTGTTTATATACTTTAGTTACGTCTAGTAAAAGTTCTTCGGCATTCGATAAATAACCATAACCTTTGATTTCATCTCTTACGATGCGATTTGGCTGTTTTATGACTACTCCCATTGTGTAAATTATGCCTGGAATTACTTCTTGTCTGCCAGGATTTATCGGAAGTCTGCCGCCAATCTTTTGGTTTTGTAATTGTAAATATCTACCGTAAAAATGCAATCCGCCGATATCGTTTTCGTTGTATATTTCACCGCAGAATATATGCTCGAAACCTTTATTCTTGAACCAAATATCAGTTAAGTCTTCTAAAAATTCTACTCTACTTGTACGACCGGGACGCAGTTGATAATCTGTAGCTATCCTAATCTTCGTTAATACTTCTGGATAAGTTGATAAAAGCTTTTTAAACTCGCTGCGTTTAACTTTTGTACCTATAGGGCCGCAAGTTTTTAGTACTGCTTTATCAAATGAATTTAGCACTGGTGCTGGTGGTGTAATGTCTAATTTAGCTCCTGATGGATAATTAACTTGCACCGGGTTATCTTGATTATCAAAGAAAGGTAAAAGTTCTGTATCTTTTTGTTGGGCATTAGCTGGATTATTAAAACCAGTAACAGAAATCAATATTAAAGTAGTTAATCCGCTAAATATTCGTTTTAGGTAAGATGCAGTATTTGGTTTCATCAGAAGACTTTCGGTGATGTGCGATACAAGTTTTT
>CAYMZW010000494.1:0-5207 GCA_964395005.1 uncultured Rivularia sp. | reverse complement strand
TTTTTATTTTTTTTCAAAAGTTACTGAGAAATGTTTGCATTTAACATATAATTGTTAGAGAATCAGGATTGCAAAGTTAAAGCAGTGTATCTATCACGGTTACTGCGAGTTTATTGCACTTTGAGGATATTTATCTTGAAATCGTTTGATTCGCGATCGCAGACAAAACACGTTGTTGAAGTGAGTTGGGCAGACCGTTGGCAAGTTTATCGGCGGTTGCAGGAATTACATATTCCTTCTTGGTGTAGTAGCAACCAACCTTTAACAGTTGAAATTGCCAACACCGAAACTGCGATCCAACTTTGGAGCGTTATGCGGCGGCTAAATGCCTCCCGTCAAGACCTAATCTGTAGTTTGAAGGAGTGCTTGAATTATCGTCCTCGGCACCTCTGATTTCTAAAAGCTTATCTGCGGCGTAAATCCTTTTTGAATAGCTAAAAAGCATTAATTATTGTATAGGTTTAAAAATAATGGGAAAATCTCATCGTAAAGAAACGTCCGAATTTTGTCTGGAAGGACGATTTTTAGAATTTGTAATCAAAGATGGTTATAAACTCAAAGGTTTACTTTTAGGAACTTCTGAAGGCGATCGCTATATTAAGTTGGCGAAGCATTTGAGACATAGCTTTGATTTACGTTTACCACCCGGTACCTGGTTGCAGATTGTGGGTGAAAAAAAGTATGACAGCAAAACTGGTGAAGTTAAATTAAAAGCCGAACGAGTTATGGCCTGTCTCAAGGAAGTAGAAACAAGAGAAGAGCTACTTCCTACATCTGCCGAGAAACCAGAAGAAAATAACAAAGAAAAATCGACTAAGTCTAAAAGTAATACTATATTAGTGTGTCAAAAATCTAGCTGCATGAAGCGTGGTGGTAAAAAGCTATGTCAAGCTTTAGCTGCTTCTCTGAGCGAACGTGGATTAGAAGACCAAGTTACGATAAAAGGTACTGGCTGTATGAAGAAATGTAAGGCAGGCCCTAACTTGATAATGCCAGATAAAACTCGCTACACGAAAATTCAGGCAGAACAGGTATCTACCGTGATGGACAAGCATTTTGGACCCAAAGAGCAAGTAGAAATTCCCATATCAAAAATTGTTAATGTTAATACAATGTAAACTGAATCACATTTAATGCAAGAATTTACCAAGAAGCTTATGGTAAATGTTTTTAATATATCCGTAATTCTTGATAAGTATTTTCAACTATAAAAACCTGGTTTCTGAAGCAAGCCGGGTTTTTGCATTGTTTTAACAGCGGTAAGCTTCGTGGTTGCTAAAAAATCCATCTATTATAGAAACAACCATCTTTGTGGTTTGACTAATGACTTCCCAACTACTCGATCAAACATTTCCCCTCAAAACTTCTTATGTTCTGCTGTACGATGTCAGTTGGGAACAGTTGGAACAGCTAGATATTAACCTTGTTGGAACAGGGGCTAGATTGACTTATTTAGATGGTATTCTCGAAATTATGTCTCCCCTTTCCGATGAACATGAAGATTCCAAAAAAACCTTGGCCATGTTGGTTGAGGTTTATATGCGAACCAAAAATATCAGGTTTTATAGTCGGGGAAGCGCTACTTTAGGGAAACGCGAAAATAAAACTCGTCGCGAACCCGATGATTCTTATAATTTGGGTAGGAAGAAATCAATCCCCCATTTGATTTTAGAAATAACCGTCACCAGTGGTGGAATAAATAAGCTGGAGATTTACAGAAAAGCTTGCGAGACATTGAAAGCGAGCGAGTCTTTAGACCTGAGATGAAAATGGAACGGATGGTTTTAACCATCCAGACTTCTGAATAGTCTTTCAGCCATCTCGCTAATACTGACTCCCTGTGCGATAGCTTTTTCCTTTAAAATATTCCACGCAGTAGGTGTCACCATTATAGTTTTCTTTGTTTTAACTTCGTCGTACATATACGGCGTATTTTTTTGACCTTTGATACCTTTTCTTGTTGACATATTTTAGGTTATCATGAGAAGCTAATTGTAGACTACCAAGTAAAAAGAGGTGAGTCAAATATTTAGGACAATTCCGGTTAAAGCGTATTTCACGGATGAAGAAAAAGCTTTTTGGACTGAGCAATGTAAAGCATCCAATTCGCTTTATAACACTGCTTTGTACTTGATTAAGCAAGCTCACCTCCTCAAACAAGATAACGACCATAACTTTTTGTCTTATTGGGTAGGTGATGATATTCGTCTTGGAAGAAAGCTAGGTAAAGTTAAAGCTTCCTATCCCGATTTATGTGCTGAGTTAAAGGCAGAAGCAAACTATAAAACCATGTCTTCTCAGTCAGCGCAGCAAACAATTAAAACAGTAGTTGAATCAATCAATTCATTTAATTCATTAGTTAATCTCTTTTTTAAAAGCGAGGTTGATCGTCCGAGACTTCCTAAATATCGCAAGTCTGGAGGATTATTTTGTGTTACGTTTCCTTCTCAACACCTTAAATATGAAAACGGATTTGTGTTTTTGCCTATTAGTAGAGAAGTCAAACCAGAATTATTATGCGAAATAAAGGTAGAACTTCCTCATTTTATTGATTTTGACTCTATAAGAGAACTCAGAATACGTCCGAGTCGTGGGGAGTTTTGGGTCGATTGGATCATTAATGACGAAATTGAACCTATAGAGAACAATCCAAGCCTTCAATATTCTCAATTTCTCGCCATTGACCACGGTGTTAAATTCTGGCTTAGTTGCGTCACTACAAAGGGAAGGTCGTTTATAGTTGAAGCTCCAAAATTAAAAACTGAGCTATTCAAATATAGAGATAAAGTAGCTAAATATAAAGAAGGTAAAAGTGATTTCTTCTGGGATAACCATCTCAGAGATTTAACTATGCAGCAGCCAATATATTAAGGAAGGTACTTTCTTTGGTTGGATCTGCTAGGACTAAAATTAAATTTTTTCTCAAACTAATAGATGGGGTTTTGACTGCCCCCAAGCGATATGACATCTTTGTGAATATGAAGAGAAAGTATCGTAAGCAAACGTCACGGAGGACGGTTTCAACCGACCTTATGACATCCTCTTAGAATCTGCCGTCTTTCAAGCGGTAGAGAAGTCAAAAACGTTTAGGAATACCCGAAGTTTGGTTTTGGGAAGACGGGTTGCTATCGGTTTACTGTTTGCAAGCAGATGAGTATGAGAAAGTTACTAAAAGTGCTTTGCTACCAGAATTAGATTTAGAGTTATTAGCAAAATATTCGCGCATGGCAGATCAATTTGATGCCCTGAACGAGTTTAGTAGTCTATTAAATTAATTTTGATGAGTTTGTAGTAAAGACTTTAGTCTCTCGAAGCGATAAATCGCTTACTACGAACTTAGCAATTTTAATAAAATAAAATTAAAACTACCAAATTTTATTCAAATTCAACTCAAATCCTGGTAAAACATCTTCACCAGAGACTGTTTGAGGAGATTCTAATATTTTTATGACTTCTTTCCCTTGCCGATAAATTTCCACCGTTTTATTTTTGGGATCGATTAACCAACCCAAACGAACCCCATTCTCAATATATTCTGCCATTTTCTTTTGCAGCTTTTTGAGAGAATCGCTACTAGAACGTAACTCTACAACAAAATCGGGTGCTAGTGGGGAAAACTCTTCTTCTCGTTGCTGTTGCGTCAATCCATCCCATTTTTCATTGCTTACCCAAGAAGCATCCGGAGAATATACAGCACCCGACGGTAAAGTAAAACCTGTAGAAGAATCGAAACTAATTCCTAAGTTGGTGTTGTCATTCCATAACCATAATAAAGCAGTAATACTAGAATTTTTCTTTCCTGTCCAAGGATAAGTCGGTGACATTATAATAACTTCTCCAGTAGATGCGCGTTCAAGCTGCAAATCTTCATTTGCTAAACAAAGTTGTTTAAACCCTTCCGCATCTAGTTTAGGAATATTTAAAGCGATTGAATTCATAACAGTAAACAGTGAGCAGTGAACAGTTATCAGTTATCAGTTATCAGTTATCAATAAATAACTAAAATCCAAAATCCAAAATCCAAAATCCAAAATTGATTAACTCCTCCCCACCAATTTATCTCTTAAATGCTTAATCCGATCTCTAAATTTAGCCGCTTCTTCAAATTGGAGATTTTTCGCTGCATCTTTCATCTGCGTTTCTAATGTATTAACTAATTGGGGAATATTTTCTAAAGGTATTTCATCAACGTGTTCGTCTACCACTTGTAAATCTTGTGAATTTAACCGCCGCGATACTTCTAAGAAAGATAAAATTGCATTGCTGGATTTCTTTTTCACAATCGGTTGCGGTGTAATATTATGCATTTTATTGTGTGCCGTTTGAATACCGCGACGGCGTTCGGTTTCATCGATAGCTTTAATCATGCTATCGGTCATTTTATCGGCATATAAAATAGCTTGTCCTCGAATGTGACGCGCTGCTCTACCAATAGTTTGAATTAAAGAACGCTCTGCACGTAAGAATCCTTCTTTATCAGCATCTAAAATTGCCACTAAAGAAACTTCAGGCAAATCCAAACCTTCTCGCAACAAGTTAACACCAACTAATACATCAAAGACACCATCTCGTAAGTCTTGAATGATTTCAATTCTTTGAATTGAGTTGATTTCAGAATGTAAATATCTGACGCGAATACTGTTATCTTCTAAATACTCCGTTAAATCCTCAGCCATACGCTTGGTTAACGTCGTAATTAAAACTCGTTCGTTGAGGTCAACTCGGTCTTTTATTTCTCCTAATAAATCATCAATTTGACCGTCGGTAGGACGTACAATAACTTCTGGATCGATTACTCCAGTTGGTCTAATAATTTGCTCGGCAATATTATCTTCAGAAATTTCTAATTCCCAGTTACCAGGAGTTGCAGAAACGAAAATACACTGATTAACTTTTTCCCAAAATTCTTCTGCTTTTAAAGGACGATTATCGGCAGCACTGGGAAGGCGAAAACCATGCTCAATTAAAACTTTTTTTCTGGCTTGATCGCCATTATACATCCCGCGTATTTGAGGTACGGTAACGTGAGATTCGTCAATAACTAACATCCAATCTTTGGGAAAATAATCAATCAAACATTCTGGAGGTTCCCCCGCTTTTCTACCTGCTAAATGACGCGAATAGTTTTCTACGCCGTTACAGTAACCAACTTCCCGCAACATTTCCAAATCGTAGCGACAGCGTTGATCTATACGTTGCGCTTCTAA
>CAYMZW010000493.1:0-5248 GCA_964395005.1 uncultured Rivularia sp. | reverse complement strand
TTTAATTGAGAGAGCGACTTTAGCTTACGTATTAATACGGTCATTATTGTTAGGGGTTGACTGCTCCCGTATCTTTTTTTACGGCTTTAACAGCGCTAAGTTAGCCGATTTTTATATAGAATGGCAACCGTATATTGAAGAATGTTAACTACAGATATTACCTGATTATGAAAAAATACATTTTCAAATACTGGATACTTATTAGCGTATTAGCTGTAGTTGTTGTAACTGAAGCTACTCTCAGACTGGCTTTGGGACTTGGCAAGCCAGTGTTAAGCCAAGCCGACAGCGATACAGGTTATCGCTTTCAACCAAACCAGAAAATATATCGCTTTGGTAAAAATATTGATTTTAAAACTATTTATAATTATCAACAAAAACCAAGGGATGACAAGTCTACATACGAATTAACTTATTTGTTGTCCCATTGTACTGACGAAAGGAATAACAAACGTCCAAGAGTGAAGCATTACCGACCAATTCCCCTATAAAATATTATTCACTCGGCAAGCCTTTTTAACTTAATTATCTACTTTAGTTATAAACAGAACACTTTAACTTTTTTTATTCCCAACAGATTCATCTTCTTGTTCAAAAAGACCTGGTGGTGCATTCTCTTCAACCCACTTTTCAATTAATTCATGAGCTATATCACTCATATTTATCCCTTTCCAGGTACACAACGTATTAAAACGCCGCTTTAATTTTTCTTCCATAGAAAGAGTAAGTCTCTCCGTTCTAGTTTTTCTAGGCATAAATTTAATGTTACGGAATGTTAAGCGATCGCGTGAATGCGTGACAAAAATATATGTATAAATATTTACTGTTATTGATAGAATACTGATTTATATAACAAGCGCCGGAGGCGGCGCATACGCTTGAGGCACTAATTAATTATTGTAGGTTTAAATAATTTCATACCAAGTCAAATGTCCTGCATCGCTTTTGATAATTACGAATTCTATATACAGAAAAAATATAGTAGCAATTATTACTCTTCTTGTTTCATTAGATCATCTATCTTTAGCTCCTTATTGCTTGTAAGTTGTCTCACCCAATCTCTTAACTTAATCAAAGTAGCGAAATCGCTTTTGGTAAGTTTTCCAGCTTTAGCTGCTGCCAGAGTACGGCGATCTACTTTTACTCCTTGCATTAGCAACTCTTCATAAGCTGCGTTAATGGATAAATCTTCCGGCCAATAAGAACCAATATCAACGTAAACTTTCACATTTAGCTCCAAAGTATTTACGTTGATGTTCTCATGTTTATATAATATTACGTTTATAACTAAGCGTATAACTTTAACGTTAAAGTTCAATGTAAATTTATATGTTGTACGTTAAAGTTGTACGTTAAAATGTATAATCATAAATAAGTCACACTAGCTATGCTAATCGCCTTCGTAAAGCTCATGGTCTTTCGGTTTCAAATAAAATGTTGCTCAAAGACTTAGTGCGAGCAATAGCACGGCTTCTCAAAAGAGGCAAATTGCGCTAATGATGCGTATTTTACGTTGATATAACGTTGTTTAAAAAAAACTAAAAAGCCAAAACCCCTCGTTCCGACTACCAATCTAAACCGAGGGGTATGGTTCTCCATTAGTTACAGGAGCTATCTTTATTATGCCTTACGAATTCCCAATCATCTACTCATTTGACTACAGCAATTTTTCTAATTCGGAGCTTGAATCCAAAGCTCAACAAACATTATCAAACTTCATCGGCTTTGTCCGCCAAACCTTCGATGGCTTATTAGAGTGCGGACAAGCATTAAACTCGATTTATCAAGACTGCATTGCTCATTGCCCAAAAGGTAAAAAAGTATTTGACAATTGGCTAGCATCCGATGACTTCGGAGCATCCCGATACATAGCCAAAGCCTCAATAGAAATATACAACTGGTTTTCAAAGCTGCCAAAACGGTTACAGCGTTTAGTTCGTAATAACGTCCAAAAATGGAGCGTATCAGCACTGAGACAACTAACTAAAGTCAGCCACGATTTGGTAAAGGAATTAGTGCGATCGCGAAGCGCATGCCCGAAGGGCTTATCGCCAAAGAGGACAGCAGCAGAAATTAAGAAGGAGCGAGAGAAGGAGGAGGGAGAGAGGGAGAGAGTGAGAGAGGGAGGGAAGGAACAATCCCTCACTCCCACTTCCCTTGCTCCCCCACTCCTAAAACCCGGAATGCGAATCGTAATCAAAAGTGACGACAGGGGTTGGACTGGTCACGCTGGAATCATCATGTCCGAGTGGAACAATGATTTTTGGGTGTTGCTTGATCACACCGTTTCTCAAGGAATGGAAGTAAAACAGCTATTCAAACCACACCAAATTCAACCAGAATCCTCAAAAACAGTTGTAAAGCCAGCTTCTCCAAAACAAATGTTTACATCAGCCCAGGTGGAACAGAAAATCACCGAAGCTTTAGCGCAGCGAGAGAAAGAAAAAGCTGAGGAAGAACTGCGACGCTTTGTAGAAATCCGAGACGAAGCGTTAAAAGCAGCTAAAGAAGAAATAATTGCTGCTCAGAAACATGCTCAAAAGATGGCACAAGCTAAAGAAGAATTAATTGAGCAATTAATAGCTAAAGAAAACGAATTAGAGTCCGTGCGCGGTTTGGTAGATAAAAATCAACAACTCCAGGAACGAATAAAAGACTTGGAAAAAGCCCTCGAAGATTCCAATAGAGATAGCTGGGATAATACGTTTACTAAGCAAGCTGCCAAGGTGGTTAATAAGGAGTTAGAGAAAACCATTGAGCCATTAACGTTAGAAGTCGAGCGTTTAAATAACGTACTTTCGCAAAGAGAGCAGGAATTAATTCAGCTTCAAGCAACAAGTAAGAAACAGCAGGAAGAATTGCAGCAAAAAACAAATTCAAATTCGATTATTAATGAGTTTGGCGAAATTGGAGAATATCTGGGATGGAACGGTTGGAGTAGTAAAGGGTATAGAGCAAAAAATGGGATGTTGTATGGAGGAATTCATGCTCTAACCGCTTTTATATGTGATTTAAAAGTATCACATCCGGATTATAAAGAGCAGGAAATTCCTTTTTAGATTTATGCCCAAGAGCGTTTTTCATTAATTGATTGTTATTAATTAATAGTGGCTTTGTGTTTTACAGGAACTGGTGCAATAGCATAGGTTGTATTTTCGCCTAAGCTCGCTAATTAAATCAAATGCTATTAATAGCTGCTCAAAACCAAAGTTTTTAGGAGATTTTTAAGCTTAATAATTATAAATAAATATCTCAGCAGTCTATAGCTTGTATAAGCGAAGCTGTGATAAATTTGTGCGCTTAGTAATATCTGAATCTAAGATTAAAAATAGTAGCGAAGAATGAAACGAAATCAAACTTTTGATATTCCACGTTGGGACCCGCAAAATTTATCTTAAGTGAAACAGTAATTTTTTACTAATATTATATTTATCTACATCAATATAATGGCGGTAAATTGCATATTCAGGATTCATACTCATAATGAACGATTCAATTAAGTTAGGGTACAAATGGGATTTACTTAATATCCTATTATTATTTTTGATTACAAACTTTGCATTAAGGAAACTTAAAAGTAAGATTAGAAGAATTTTCAAAAACTGATGAAGTTGAAAAATTACAGCAACAATTAAAAGAAGAGCGCACTAGGTACGCTGACATGCGGAGAAGAAGTTTCCAATAAATTTTTAGCATTAGAGCAGGAAAACAAAATATTGAAAAATCTTGTTGAGGAAACTATAGTCAATCCTGACATTGAAAAACTCTCCCAAACGTTCGCTATCTAGTTCGTCTGCTTCTAGTTTATATACTGCTTGGATTGCTGTTTCTAAAGCGTACTGCAAGGTAGCGATAAAAGCTTCTTTGTTTTCTATAGGAGTATGTAACGGTTCGACTACTAAAATATTGCAAGTATCGTCTACTAATAAGTTAACTTCTGTATGTAAATCTACTTGATGTTCATTTTTTTGGTCGCCCCAGTTACCAGTTTTGACATCAAGTTTAAATCCTCGTTCTTCTGTATTTTTCTTTAATCCGCGATTGATTCGCCAAATTTTAGCTGTGGCTCCGTAAGTTAATTTTAATAAGGGAATTCCGTCAGCACTCTCTACGGTTGCATTTTCCTGTTTTTGGCTTGCATAACGAAAATGAGTAGTGATGTTATAACCGTATTTCAGACGCTCTTCCTCGTCACAAGTTATTCGTTCGCGACGACGGGCGATCGCAGTTTCTAATGGTAGTACGCGAGTCAGTTTTGCTACATTTTGGCGTTTATCGGGTTTGATTTCTGCACCGCAGTTTTCGCAGGTGTCGCGGAAGTCTCCGTCGTGGAAGTAGCCGCAGTTAAAGCAGACGCTGACACGTTTATATTGATTTTCTATACCACCAACGGGGACTTTAATTTTTGCTACCTGAAATTTACTGCCTTCATAGTAGACAATATTACTGGGAGCAAATTCCCGTAATGCGACTGTACGAGGACGATTCACAAATTCACCACCAGTAGTTGCCGGGATATATGCTCTAACTGGTAAGCGGGGAAAGTTAAATCCGGGTAGAAATCCTTCAGCAGCAAAGTAACGGTAGGGATAAAATTCAAATTGACTGTTGCTTTTACCTTTATTGATTTGTCCGGTGAGTAAATCTTTTTGTCGTTGGGCTTCTCGTTCCTGCATTTGGGCAATATTGCGTTCTTCTTGAGTGATATCACCCCTAGCGGAACGGTCAATTATTCTACGTGCTTCCTGTAATTGTTCGTCAGCTTCTTGATATAAATCTCGCCAGCGATTGCAAGCTTTACTGAATGCATTGAGAGCGTTTTCTAAGGTATGCTGCAACCAATCTACGGAGTACCAGGAAGATTTTTTTAAATCATTTTGACAGAAGCAATCGGATAAAATTGATTCGGTTGCTTGCAAGCATTTTCTCAATTTATTATCGCTCATTTTTAACTGCGAACTAATTGATTCTCTGAGGGGATAATTTTCTAAATCCAAATCCAATATTTTATTCATGGAATCCCCTAAATCCACTTGCGTATGTGCCAGCCAAACTGAATATACGTGGGATTGAATCAAATCTTGATTGGCTAATTCTAACTTTGGTGGTGCAACTATTCCAGCAACCATTAGACATCTCCGAAAACAACCAAAGTCTTACTATAACTACCTTTTAAATTGCGATCGCCCAATAGCAAAAATAGGCATTAGATACAGTTACTATTGATAATTAGCGAAAAGATAGAATC
>CAYMZW010000492.1:0-5286 GCA_964395005.1 uncultured Rivularia sp. | reverse complement strand
AAGCATACCAGCGCGGTTTATGGCAGGATGTAAATATATCAACATTAGATAATTTACGAAACCTGGTTCATCAAGCAGAAGCAGCAATTGAATCAAAATCGGTGGTGTAATAAAAAAATATGGACAATCTTGCGTATTTGCACTTAGCGGTCGTCTATGAAGATCCCTCAGCCAGTAACTTGTACCTTAATTCCTGGTTGAAAACCGCAGAAACTCCAGATTTGAAACGCTTTTCGAGTAAGGCTTGGAGGTATATGTTACCTCTAGTCTTAACTATTTCTATTCTGAGTATCGCTAGTAGCGCTTTAGCACTGCAAAAAGGAGATAGAGGCCCATCTGTCAAGAATTTACAACAAGACTTGCAAAGGGCTGGTTTTTATCAAGCTCCTGTCACTCAGGTATATGACATCAAAACAGAAGATGCTGTTAAACGCTTTCAAAAAGCGGCTAGCATCGGCGTTGATGGTATAGCAGGGCCTGCTACATTACAAAAATTAGAAGGCTGGCGTGCGGCTGTAACGGTAAATACTAATAGTAATAGAGCTAGTAATAGAGCAGTCGCGACCAAAAAGCCAGTCGCTAAAACTGCTCCAAACAACAACCAAAAGCCTTTAGTAAGGGTGGCTGCTAATACCACTAAGCGCCGCAATCCTAATTTGCTCGCCAAAGGCGATGAAGGTGAAGCTGTCAAAGCTTTGCAAGAAAGATTGCGAGTAGCAGGTTTTTATTACGGTAATTCGACAGGTATTTACGGCCCAATTACCGAAGATGCTGTCAAACGCTTCCAAAGAGCTTATGGTTTGGATGTTGACGGCATCGTAGGAGCGCAAACACTAACAAAGCTACCTCCAATGGGTGTTGGCTTTGGTGAAGAAGCTCCCAAGAGCATGACAATAGCTGCTACAAGAAGACTAAATAAGGAATTTCTTGGCTTAGGCGATCGCGGCGAACCTGTAAGAATCTTGCAAGCCCAATTAATCAAAGCAGGATACTTAAAAGGACAACCAAATGCTTATTTTGGTCCTAATACTGCTGATGCGGTGAAGCGGTTCCAAGGTGCTAATTATTTGGCAGCTAGCGGAATTGCCGGACCTACTACTCGCGGTAAACTGTATCGAAATGTTAACGAGGCTAACAAAGCTGAGTTCAACGTTCTTGAGATTCAAAGACGCTTGCAAGCAAGAGGTTTTTACAAAGGTCCCTTGAACGGAGAAATGGGTAAGGATACCAAGAAAGCCATTAAGCAGGCTCAGGAATTCTACGGCGTTAGTTTAAAGGATGTGAGAAACGGACGGTTTTAGCATCCGTTTCGCGTTCGTACATCTATATGCTGCGAGCAGTTATCCCTCCTTGGAGGGAAAGTCAAAAACTGCTCGCCTTTTTGTAAGAAATACATCCAATCAAGTTATACAAATGTAAGCTCCCAGGTGTTATAAAGGCATCAACGCCCGTTGGCACTTAGGACATACTCCGTGAATAGTCAATTGGCAATCAAGTAGATGATAGCCATCTTTTTGAGAAGTTTTTAACCCAATTTTTAATATTGAGTCGTTCTTGAACTCGGTAGTCGTGTTGCACCTAACACAAATTAAATGATGGTGATGGTGAGGGTAAGGCTGGTTAAGTTCATAATGTTTATGACCTTCGCCCAGTTCCAATTCCCGCAAGATTCCCATACGTGCCATCAATTTGAGAGTCCGATAAATCGTTGAAAGACTTATGCCTTCATTATCGACTTGTAATCTTTGATAAAGATCCTCGGCACTCAGATGCTCCCCTTGAGGAAGCTCCTGAAAAATGTGTAGAATTACTTCTCTCTGAGGTGTTAAACGCCAACCTCGTTCGTTGAGTTCTGCCTTGAGTGAAGCAGTTGTGTAAATAGTCATACTAATTTTTCTCAACAAACCCTATCAATTGCGAATATAGCAAATAATTCCACCTGTTTGCAATAATTCTTGTTTGTTGACAATTATTATTAACTGTCTCAGATAGAATATCCTTTTATATCAAAGACAATATCAAAATTGGATTCTCATTAATCTAGGCTTTATTGGGCAAGAACTGGCAAGCTTTAAATTTGCACAATTAAAAAAAGTTTGCCATAAATGATTTATAGGAAAAATTGAAAAATTATTCGATAGAAGGATCGATATAATTTTATATTTTACCCATGTCTAATTATCCCTAGCATTAATACATAAGGTGAATTTAAAATCAAAAATCTGAAATAAATTAAGCCTGGGTATGGGAACAATTACCCGTTTGTACGGAGAAGTGGTGGCGCGGTAAAAGTAAGATTTGTAACCGGGAAGCCACACTTTGTTCCAAGATGAAGGGGAACAAAGAAGACGAGCGGCTTCCCAAAAACCGCGCTTGTTCACTTTAAAAAAACTAAACTCTTAGCTGAGGGATTCTAAATAGTCGCGAATCAAATTACGTCGTTTGGGTTGACGTAGCTTTTGTAAAGCTTTGGATTCGATTTGTCTAACACGCTCGCGTGATAAATCTAAAGCGCGTCCAATTTCAGCAAGTGAGTAGGGATGGCCATCAGCCAAACCAAAACGCATCAAAATGACATCGCGTTCGCGGGTAGTCAAATCGGCCAAAAGATTTTGCAAGTCTCTTTGGAGAGATTCGCGCATTAACATTTCTTCTGGTGTTACACCATCAGTTTCGAGTAATTCACCTAACTCGGTATCTTTATCCTTACCGACTTTTGTTTCCAGAGAAACAGAACGAGGAACTCGTAGTAAAACTTCTCTTACTTGAGCGGCAGTCATTTCCAACTCAACAGCCAAGTCTTCCAAAGTCGGAGTGCGACCTTTTTCTTGTGCAATTTTACGTTGAGCTTTCTTGATTTTGTTTAACTTTTCGGTAATGTGGACTGGTAGGCGAATAGTACGACTAGAAGTGGCGATCGCTCTAGTAATACCTTGACGAATCCACCAGTAAGCATAGGTACTAAAGCGATAACCCTTAGTTGGATCGAACTTTTCTACCGCTCTTTCCAAACCTAAAGTACCTTCTTGGACTAAATCCAATAATTCCAAACCACGATTTTGATATTTCTTAGCAACAGAAACCACAAGACGAAGATTCGCCTTAATCATATGTTCCTTAGCTTGCAATCCTTGGGTTTGAACTTGCTCTAATTCCTTTACAGTCAAATTTGCAGTTTCAGCCCAACGTCGCTTACCTTGGGATAAAGCACCTTTTAACTCGCACTCTTCAATACCAGCTGTATTTGCCCATCTTTTCATAGAGGGGCGATGTCCTAACTCAGATGTCAAACGTTCTTGAGCTTCAACAATTCTCAAATAATGAGCAAGTAATTCATCACCTTGGGTTGCAGCTTCGGATAAAAGTATCCGTAACTTCAAATAACGCTGGACTTTTTGAGCTTCTGAAACCTCTTCATCTCGTCCTAATAACCGAACTCTACCAATTTCCTGAAGATATAAACGAACCAAATCCGTGCTGCGGGTTTTTGTACTAGCACTCGCTCTTTCTGTTTCCGAAGTTGTGATCTCCAGTTGTTCTAAATCCTCATCTGCTGGAGTATCCGCATCATCAGCGGTTACTTCCGGTTCCATATCTTGACGGGATTTTTGAGTATCGTAAGCGGCATCGGCATCTGCATAAAAAGATGTTGCTGGCATAAGAATATTCTCAACGGCTCCAGGTAACAATTATTAGCCTTTTAGCTAATCAACTGATGCTATTGTTCCCGCGATTAACGCAGAACTAACATTATTTAGAAATTAATTTGGCTTTTTTTGAAATAAAACCATACTGATTTCATTTGATACTGATTTAACTTAGGCATATCAGCCTAGTAATTAATTTGAACCAACAGCAATTCAAACCTTTAACCAGACTGCAATTAACCGGCATTACCAGTCATACATCCTACTTTATAAATCTTGACAGTTACCATAAGCACATGGTATAAAGATAGACAAAGAAAAAAAGTAATAAATCGTATGCATAGTCATACCTACATAGCTATGCAGGTTATTTCCTGATGAAATTTTTTTAAATCGTCAGGAAATCTTATTATTTGGGAGTTAATGGATAGTTGTTAGTGGTTAGTTGTTAGTGGTTAGTGGTTAGTGGTTAGTTGTTAGTGGTTAGTGGTTAGTTGTTAGTAGAGCAAGCAACAACTATCAACTTTCAACTTTCACCCGTTCACCGCGCTTGTGCGGCTCAGGGTATGGATCGTCAACTATCAACTTTCACCCGGAGGGTGTGGATCATCAACTATCAACCATCAACTAACAACTATCAACTATCAACTATCAACTATCAACTATCAACTATCAACTTTCACCCGAAGGGTGTGGATCATCAACTTCGGGTTTAATATCTCGCTTCATTAAATCCAACAGTGCTTGTCTTGGTGTAACCTCGGCTTGAAGTAGGCGATTTACTTCCTGAGTTATCGGCATAGAAATATTTTGTTGTTTGGCTCGCTGTACTAAAACGGAGGCTGTATTTACTCCTTCAGCAGTTTCCTGGAGTTGAGATAAGATTTCTGCAAGGGTTTTTCCTTGCCCTAACTGATATCCGACTTGGTAATTGCGACTTAAAGGGCTGTTGCAGGTTGCTAGAATATCACCCAAACCGGATAAACCGTAAAAAGTTTCTGGCTTTGCACCCCAATGTACGCCGATGCGAACCATTTCGGTAAGCCCGCGAGTCAGTAGCGCCGCTTTGGCATTGGTACCCAACTGCAAACCGTCACATACACCAGCGGCGATCGCCATGACATTTTTTAGAGTTCCGCCTAATTCTACTCCCAAAGGATCGGAATTTGTATAAACTCGAAATCGAGTTGAATTAAATACAACCTGCACCGATTCCGCAGCACTTTCATCATTGCTAGCAACTACAGTCGCTGCTGGTAATTCTTGAGTAATTTCCTTGGATAAATTAGGGCCGCATAAAACCACTATTGGATTATCGGGAAAACTTTCTTGCCAAATTTGCGAAGGTGTGCAGGTAGTTTCGGGATCTAAACCTTTGGTAGCGGTAACGAAAATAGTTTGAGGAGAAATAGATAAAGATTTCAATTGAGAAGCAACATCTCTTACCCCTTTTATAGAAACAGCACTGAGAATAATATCCGCACCTTCCACCGTCTGCTTTAAAGTTTGGGCACCGCGACGCGAGTATATTTTTACGTTATGAGCATTGGTTTGGGCAAGAGTTGCAAGAGCTTTCCCCCAAGCACCCGCACCGAGAATAGCAACTGTTTTTTGATTAGTCATTCAATTTTGGATTTTA
>CAYMZW010000491.1:0-5323 GCA_964395005.1 uncultured Rivularia sp. | reverse complement strand
GGAGTTAGGAGTTAGGAGTTAGGAGTTAGGAGTTAGGAGTTGGGAGTTAGGAGTTTGGCAACGGATGGAGTTTGGCAACGGATGGAGTTGGGCAACGGATGGAGTTGGGCAACGGATGGAGGGGCGGCGTTACCAATTACCAATTACCAATGCCCAATGCCCAATGCCCAATGCCCAATTCCCAATTCCCAATTCCTAAAACAATACCCCCCGAACCAAATCCGAGGGGTAGTTATTGACAAATTCAAATTGCAAATTGCTTTAATAAGCGTCTTGCAGTTCATAAAAGTCGGGAGAAACGTAGTCTTTACGCAAGGGATAACCAACCCAATCTTCTGGCATTAAAATTCGCTTCAAGTTGGGATGTCCTTCGTAATTAATTCCGTACATATCGTAGGATTCGCGCTCTTGCCAATCTGCTGTCTTCCAAATCCAGTACACGGAAGGTACTGATGGATTTTCGCGGGGCAAGAATACTTTTACACGTACTTCTTCAGGTCTATCAGCATTATCACTTACTTTTGCTAAATGGTACATACTAACTAACTGATCTCCGGGACCTAAATCAATGCCGCATTGACACTGGAGATAGTTAAACCCATAAGCATACAAAGCAGTACAAATTGGTAGCAGAAAATCTGCTTCTACCTTAATTATTTCGACTCCGCTATGATCTGCTTCTAAAGCTTCGTGAGCAAAGTCGTTTTCACTTAACCATTTGGAAACTTTACCCGCTTCTACGGGGGACTGTTCTTCTGCTGGTACTGGTTTTGATTCTTCAGCCACGTTCTACCTCCTCTTGCTGTTTAGAAGTCAATAAAGCAGGCGGTACTGGCATACCAATGCTTTCGGTTAATTCTTTTGGTGGAGTAGAGCGGGTTTCGGAGCGTAAATATTTACCAGTAAGGATTTCTTCCACCGGCTTCATGCTGTGAGTGGTGCTGTAATAGCGATGAGTTTGTTTAATCTCACCCCGCTCTTGCATAGAATCATCAGCAATCTTTTTCCGCAACTTAATAATCGCATCAATAATTGCTTCCGGACGTGGAGGGCAACCGGGCAAATAAACATCTACTGGAATTAATTTATCTACTCCCCGTACTGCTGTCGGAGAATCAACGCTGAACATACCGCCGGTAATTGTACAAGCACCCATAGCAATAACATACTTGGGTTCGGGCATTTGTTCGTAAAGACGCACTAACTGGGGTGCCATCTTCATTGTGATAGTGCCCGCAGTAATAATTAAATCGGCTTGACGGGGACTAGAACGAGGAATTAACCCAAAACGGTCAAAATCGAATCGAGAGCCAATTAAAGCCGCAAATTCGATAAAGCAGCAAGCAGTACCAAATAATAAAGGCCACAAACTAGAAAGCCGCGCCCAGTTGTAGAGGTCATCAACGGTAGTTAAAATGACATTTTCCGATAATTCTTGAGTAACGTTGGGACGCTCTATCGGATTAATAATACGTTCTTGATTTTGTTCTATGCCTTTTGTATTGTCTAAGACCATTCCAAAGCTCCTTTACGCCATGCGTACACTAGGGCAACTACGAGAATTCCTATAAAAACAAGCGCTTCAATAAATGCAAGCAAACCCAGACGATGAAATGCAACAGCCCAAGGATATAAGAACACAGTCTCCACATCAAAGACTACGAATACTAGCGCAAACATATAGTAGCGAATATTGAACTGAATCCAGGCTCCACCAATGGGTTCCATGCCGGATTCATAAGTGGTGCGACGTTCGGGGCTATAACTGCTTGGACGTAGAAGTTTAGAAGCAGATAAAGCTAGTGCAGGCACCAAGCTGCACACTATCAAGAAGCCTAGAAGGTATTCGTAACCGCTTAGGACAAACACAATAAATACAAATCCGTTAATTAACGTTAAAAACTTTGCAATTTTCCTTTACATTCTTACATTATATCGATTTGACAGTTCTGGAACTTAAGAAACAGACCGAGTTAATAGATTTAATTACTTTTTGCTTTTCATAGAAATATCCGCCAATTATGTCATAATTTTTAACGTATATTTAAGCTTTGTTCCTAAATACCATTATGAGCGAACAAGTTGTTGAAAGTACTGAGCTAGATCGTTATGAATGTCGTGCTTGCGGTTACGTCTACGAACCGGAAAAAGGAGATGACAGTCATAACATTGATGCAGGTACTGCTTTTGCAGAATTACCTATAACCTGGCGTTGTCCAGTTTGCACGGCTAAAAAGAAAGCCTTTGAAAACGTTGGTCCTGCCGGGACTGCTTCTGGTTTCTCGGAAAACCTCGGCTATGGACTTGGCGTTAATAAATTGACCCCTGGTCAAAAAAATATCTTGATTTTTGGTGCTTTGGCTCTTGGTTTCTTGTTTTTTATCAGTCTGTATGGCTTAAAATAAGGAGCTACGTATGTAAAGCTGGGCACATCATCTACCGTTAGCCACTTAAGCTTTCAATACACCAATTAACAAAATTAATCAAAAGTAAACTGATAGAAATGTTGCCAATATGAGAATTGTCAGACGAATATTAGCATTGTTGGCGATCGCCTTAATCTGTTTCGGTTGCAGTAGCGTTCCTTCCATGAGTTACAACCCGTGGGAGGTAATTTCTCTACCTACCGATTCCAAGCTATTTGATATTGCTTTTAGCGATGACCCCAATCATGGTTTCATCGTTGGTAATAAATCTACCCTTTTAGAAACGAAAGATGGTGGCGAATCTTGGAATCCGATTGCTTTACAAGTAGGTGATGAAAATTACCGTTTTAATGCAATTGATTTTAAGGGCAATGAAGGGTGGATAGCTGCCGAACCTTCTATTTTGCTACACACTACCGATGAAGGCAAAACTTGGTCGAGCATTCCTTTAAGCGAAAAATTACCCGGTAATCCTGTAAAAATTGTGGCTTTGGGTAAAAATAAAGCTGAAATGGCTACTGATGTCGGAGCAATATATAAAACCGAAGATGGCGGTAAAAACTGGAAAGCGCAAGTAGAAGAATCTGTAGGTGTTGTACGTAATATCGAACGTTCCGAAGATGGAAGATACATCGCTGTTTCCGGTAAAGGTAACTTTTATTCCACTTGGGAACCCGGACAAAGCGCTTGGGTTCAGCACGATCGCAATAGTTCTCGCAAAGTAGAAAACATGGGTTTTGCTGAGAATGGTCAAACGTGGATGTTAGCCAGAGGTGGACAGCTACAGTTCAGCGAACCAAACAATTTAGAAGAATGGCTTGATGCTCAATATCCGGAAATATCAACCAGTTGGGGTTTGCTCGATTTAGCTTACCGTACTCCATCCGATGTTTGGCTTAGCGGAGGTAGTGCCAACTTACTCCACAGTACCGACGGCGGAGAAACCTGGGAAAAAGATCGCGATGTTGAAAATGTCGCAACAAATTTTTACAAAATCGTTTTCCTATCTCCTAAGAAAGGATTTATTATCGGGGACCGAGGCTTTTTATTGAAGTATCAACCTGATATTGCACCGACAACAGAGGCATCTGAGGCTTAGTCAGCGAACAGTTAACAGTGAGCAGTGAACAGTGAGCAGTGAGCGATGAAAAATCCTAAAAACTGATAATTCATACCCCTGGGTGAACAACTGATAACTGATAACTGATAACTGATGAGTGATGAGTGATAACTGAATTAATTATGAGAATTTGTTGCAACTTGTAACTCTTTCTTAAGTTTGTAGGATAATAAACACATACTTCAATTTTTGATCGGGTTAAGCAAATGAGTGGAACTACTGGAGAACGTCCATTTGGAGACATTATTACTAGCGTCCGTTACTGGGTGATTCACAGCATCACCATTCCTGCATTATTTATTGCAGGTTGGTTGTTTGTTAGTACCGGATTAGCATACGATGCATTTGGTACCCCTCGTCCCGATACCTATTTCACCCAAGAAAGGCAAGAAGTGCCCTTGGTGAACGACCGTTTTGAAGCTAAAAATCAAGTTGACGTATTTACCGGAAAGTAGTTTTAAGTTATGACAAACTCAGATAACATCAACCAACCAATACAATATCCAATTTTTACCGTTAGATGGGTAGCGGTTCACACATTAGCAGTACCCACCGTGTTCTTTTTGGGCGCGATCGCGGCGATGCAATTTATCCAACGCTAGGAGCTTTTCATGGAGAGAAATACTAACACAAACAATCAACCAGTAGAGTTAAATAGAACATCCTTGTTCCTCGGACTACTACTCGTTTTTGTTCTAGGGATTCTTTTTTCCAGTTACTTCTTTAACTAAGTTTACTGGTCACAGATTAATCTATTAATTAATCATTTTTTATTACCTGACTCGATGTTGTGATTAAGGAGGCAAGTTAATATCATGTCCGGAGGCGGAAAAATTCCCTTGTGGATTGTCGCTACAATCGCAGGATTGGGCGTAATTACTGTTTTAGGCATTTTCTTCTATGGTGCCTATGCTGGAGTGGGTTCTTCTATATAAGAAAAGCTTGAACCATTTCTTCCAAATTCTTCTAAAATCCGATATTTTTAGTGGATTTGATTAGAAATTAGAATTTGAAAACCGCCTGTCTGTTATAGATGGGCGGTTTTTGATTGGTGGTTATTAAGAAATATGGGAATTAGGGAGTAGGGAGTAGGGAGTAGGGAGTAGGGAGTAGGGAATGGGGAATGGGGAATGGGGAATGGGGAGTAGGGAGTAGGGAGTAGGGAATGGGGAATAAAAAATAGTATGAAAAAACGGGCAGGATGCCCGCACAACAAAAGTTAGTTGTATTTAAGTAGAATATCCTGCCTGCTTGCTTACTTGAATCGAAACTTAACCGATATCATCGCGTTCCATGTACAACAGCATAAATGCCATTGCTACTGCTGGAAAAACAAGACCTGTCAAAGGGACGAGGACAGACGGCAGAAAAGATGCAGCCATAGTTAAACCTCCAAAAAAATCATATTGCAATTCAACACGAGCTTACTGCAAATTGCACCGCCATAAGCCAAAATCGTACATATTTGTAACACAAAGTCTTTTTGGGAAAGTTGTTAGTTGTTAGTTGTTAGTTGTTAGTTGTTAGTGGTTAGTTGCTAGTTGTTATATGATGTCCCTTTAAATAACCGTCATTGCGACGGAAGGGAAGCAATCTCAAAGTGTTGAAATTGCGTCGTTTCACTTCGTTTCACTCGCAATGACATATTATGGGTGATTTGGCGGACATCATAATTAGTTGTTATTAACAGCCTCACGGAATATAAAATAACTACACCCATTACCCATTCCCCATTCCCCATTCCCTACTCCCTACTCCCTACTCCCTACTCCCTACT
>CAYMZW010000490.1:0-5342 GCA_964395005.1 uncultured Rivularia sp. | reverse complement strand
GAAAGTTAGGAAATTTAAAGCTTTTTCGTAGCTGTCTTTTGCTGCAAGCCAGTTGGTGAAAGGTTCAGATTCTTCTGTTGCGTATTCATATAAAGTTTTGCCTTTTAGATGATATAAGTTACCGCAGCCTTCTTCATAATCGGGATTTGAGGGTTGGAGTGCTTTGATGCCATTATCCCAGGTTTTGATTGCGGCTTTGTATTCTTTGGATTTGAAGAGTGCGATACCTCGATTAGCCCAAGCTTGCCACACTTGATAATTTGTTAAACTTAGGGCTTTTTCAAAAGAGGCGATCACATTTTTGTATTGTTGTAATTTATCACATAGAGTAATACCCCGGTTAATCCAAGGCATATAATCATCAGGTTTGATTTCTATTACTTTGTCATAAGAAGCAACTGCATCTTCATACCTTTCTAAATGATGTAGCGTAATTCCCCGATTTCCCCAAGCCTTGTAATTATCAGGTTTGATTTCTATCGCTTTGTCATAACAATCAATTGCATCTTCATACCTTCCCAACTGGTTGAGTCGATGCCCGGTATTATCCGGGGCACCTCTCATTTAGATCCGGACGTGCCACTTTCACGGCATCCGGCTCCCGATATTCGACGGGCTAATTGCCCTTGCTCATGTGAATATAATCATGGCAAGACTCGTGTATTGCCACTAGATTTTTCGTTTTCCAGTTGTTATGATTACCGTCAATGTGGTGTAAGTGAACTCGCTCTTCGCTTGTAAATTTCAAACCACATTTTGCACATGAATGGTTTTGCCGTATTAAGGCTTTAGAGGTATGTCCGTCATATAATTTACTGTTGCGTTTGCTCCAGTAGCTTATATCTTTGTCATAGGGAGATTTATTTCCTGTGACATTGACGTGTTTATTTTCGGAGTAAGGAACCTTTGGAAACGCTTTTTCAATTAATTTCTTACTGGAGTAGCGATTCAGATAAGTTTCTTTGTTAAATACCTTAAATGCTCTGTGATTCATGTGGTATAGCGAAAATCGCGAACCATCCATCTTACAGAACTTGTGGTAATTTCTCCAACCTCTAACTATTGGTGCTAGCTTTTGTGCTTTTACCTTAGAACCATAATTCGAGTTATTGACAATTTTTTTGACCTTCTTACGGAAATTTTTGAAGTTTTCCACTGAGGGAAAACTTTTAAACTTTCCGTTGCTTTGTACTTTGAAGTGCCAGCCTAAAAAGTCAAATCCATCTGTCGCAGCGGTTATCTTTGTTTTCTTTTCACTTACTTTCATTCCTCTGTCAGCTAGGAATTGACTGATTCTATCTAGTATCTCGTTCGCATCATCTTCAGGTCTAAGAATTATTACCATATCGTCCGCATAACGGATTGTTGGCTCAGCAATATCTTTTTCCTTGGTATTTTTTGTGATTCTTTTTGTTGAATCATAGTGATATCTATGGATACTTTCAATACCATTTAATGCGATGTTAGCTAGTAGCGGACTTACCACACCACCTTGACAGGTTCCTTGTTCTGGAAATTCTGGGTTTATCCCTGCTTTTAAACAGCGGAATATTCCCGTTTTAATGCCTTTAGGGGCAGTAAGGTTGTCCATTATTGTGGTGTGACTTATCCTATCGAAGCACTTCTCAATATCGAGTTCTATAACTCGCTTACTTATTCCGTTTGCTTTAGAGTTTAAGTTTGAGAATAGGATTTTCTGGGCATCATGTGCTGAGCGATTAAAGTCAGTGACTCCTTCACAGAAGCCACTGCTCTTCAAAACCGTGCATGAACCTTTAGATTCACACGGCTCCTCAGTGAACGGGTGTTTGTCACACATACCTCATTGCCAACATATCTTCCTCCCATTATCAGTTGTGTTCGGAAGGTGGCTTAGGCTCGACATTCTTGCAGTCGGATTTGATGCCAGAACTACCATCTTTAGCAGTCTTTGTGTCGTGGCAATGTCTGTGTAGGAGTTGCCAGTTTTTATACTCATCCTTTCCACCTTGCGATTTCGGGATGATGTGGTCAATTTCCATCACATCGTTTTCACGGAAATACAAATCGCAGTGGGTACATTTTCCTTTCTGCCATTTTAAAAGTGAACTCACTCTTTTAGGCATTTCTGGATTATTTCCCATTCTTGTACTCCAATACACCAGGTTTCCGTCATAGGTCGATGATTCGCCTTTGACTTTTATATGCCGCACAATTTTGATGTGGGCATGGTCAAGTAACCGAATATGGGTTTCCCCATTATTCTTAGTTGCGAATACCCAGTTATCACCGTCTACTGAGTGCCAGTATTTAGAGGCTACCCACCCTTTGGATTTTTTAGGATGACGGAATTTTGCCCAAGAGACAAGTTTCCGGTAAACCAAGTCATCTAGAAATGAATAGATTTCCTTACTTATAACCGTAGCGAAGTAGTTAGCCCAGCCCCGAATAATCGGGTTCAACTTTTTAATCAGCGCCGCTTGGGGTGCTGCTTTATGAGTATAAATTACGTGAGCTAGCTGGTCATAATGTGACTTAATTTTGTCTCGTGAGGGGGTAATGATGGTTTTAAAACCTAGTCTTTCCCCTTTGGTATTTTTACCTGTGTTGTATTTCCCTTTAGGGAACTGACGTATGTTGAAACCCAGGAAGTTAAGCCCTGGTTTTTGTCCTTTAAAATTCGATAAGGTATGCGTCAGCTTTGTTTTACTAGGTTTTAATTCCAAGCCATAGTCTTTTAACCATTCGGAGATTATTTCCTGACATTTTTGGACAACGGTAATATCTTCGTGTAAAATCACGAAGTCATCGGCATACCTTATTAAAGTAGCTCCTGGTTGATATCCAGAGTATTTGCCTTTCTTGAGGATTGTGCCTTTGGGAAAAGCTTGTTTAATTCGGTTTTCCATACCGTGTAACGTAATATTCGCCAAAAGCGGCGAAATATTGCCACCTTGCGGCGTTCCTTCAGATGTTGGAAATAGCTGCTTATTATCCACAACTCCCGCTTTTAACCATGCACGTATTTGACGGCGGGTTGTAGGGGATGTGTTTAGTTTTTTAAGCATTGCCAAGTGGTTAATGCGGTCAAAACAATTGGATATATCCGCATCGAGTACAAATTTTGGTTTGTATCTGATACAGTTAAAGATTGATTCGATTGCATCATGACATGACCTTCCGGTTCTAAACCCGTATGAGTTAGGCTCAAATCGCGCTTCCCATTCCGGCTCTAAAGCTTGTAGGACAAGCGCTTGCAAGGCTCGGTCTTTCATTGTAGGTATTCCTAATGGTCTTTTTTCATCCTTCCCAGGCTTAGGAATCCATATGCGTCTGGTTGGACTGACCTTAGACCCCAGTTTTAATTTATTTACAAGAACGAGACGTTGCTTTGGGGTCAGCGATTTAACGCCATCCACACCAGCAGTCTTCTTTCCGCAATTATCTTGGGTAACTCTACGAACCGCTAATACTCTTGCTGACCAGGAATTCATCAACGTTTTTTGGAGTCTGCGATATGTTTTTACATCGCCACGCTTAGAGGCTTGATAAATTCTCTTTTGCAGCTTATACACTCTACGTTCCAGCTTTCGCCAGTTAATAGAACGCCATTCCTCCGTAGTCTTTAAACTCGTATTAGACATATTTACTGCTACTAAAAACTTTATCTTCCCGTGTCACCGTGATTCTGTCGGCTTATCCTCCCCATTACAACGAGGCGTTTGCTTGTGAATCAATCTTTTCTACTCGTGGTATACGGTTAGCACCTGCTTAGTCTTCGATAGACTAAGAACCAGCGAGAGATTACTTCGTTTCTGATAATCATTGTTTGAGTTTTTAGGGCGGTACTCTCCACCGGGGTTAGAGGAAGTGCTTATTGGTCAACCAGGCACTTGCCAACTCCCCATTATCCTTGCCCTTTTGGGACTGCCAGCGTATCAGCCATTTCGCTGGTTCTTCCATGACGATGGTTCAAACATACCTTCGTATTCCTACCCATGAACTCTTGCTCGATGTATACCAGATTAGGCTTCTAGTATTGAACACCTTTCACCCCCGCTTCAGGGATTGATGACTAGTCGCTACCCTGGGGGACACAGTTCAAAGACTGCGCTCTGTGTGCTTTCACTCCTGCACCTGGAGGGTGGGACTTGAATTGTTGTATCTCACCCACATGATTATCAAATTGTCAAGGTTCTTATGTGTCTTGCGGGTAATCCTCTACCCATTGCAGGGTTAGTTTCTACCCAACGAGTCGCACTCCCGGTCTGAAACCATAGCTTCTTGCATGAAAAGTTGCAACGCGCGGCAGGTTCTAAAGCATATTTTGCTAAGCATTGCCAAGCTCTATCTGCCATAGTGGGGATTTTCAGCATTCTGGTGGTTCCGTTCTTTTTAGGAATGGGGATATTACGTAGCTTCTGGTGATGCCAGTTGTTACTTGTATCCTTCAGAAGTATTTCGAGTTCAAATCTCTCCTTAAAATTAAGGGATTTTTTACCGTCTACACCTGCTGTTTTCTTACCTGCGTTTAGCTGAGTTATTTGACGAATCGCCAAAAATCTAGCTGCTTTGGATTTCAGAATAAGCTTTTGAAGTGACAAAGCTTTACGCTTGTCTCCTGCTCGAATTGCTTTGAACACTCGGCATTGCAGGCGAAATAAGTCTTTACGAAATTTCTTCCAATTTAGACTTTTCCAAGATTCACTAGTATAGTTACTGTGCCTAATCATGCTCTTACTCCGCGTTCGTGTTTTCTGAATACCTTGCAGCAATTACGCCGCATCCTACCCGAATCAAAGGAGTTCCGTATCTCGTCTTACCTACCTGGGGTTCGACTGCCCCAAGACCTTTGACTCGTTTTTATTCGTTCCCTCAGATGATGAAGCATCATTTGATTGCCTCTTTTCGTTCCGTTAGGTGTAGCCAATTTAACCATCGAATACCCAGGATTCTTGCTGCTACTTAGACGAGGGCGCAGCGGGTATAAGCTCCGATAAAGTCAAGGGTTTTTAGTTATGCCTTGCTTTTGCTTAGGTCATTTTTCTAGGCTCTGTTTCACCGTGGGAACTCCCTGTTAGCGCCAGTGTCAGCCCATAACAGCCGTCTGATTGCGCCCTGTTCCCAGCTTCACTCTACAAGAACCGAGCTTGTTCGGTGTGGGCAGATAAGGAGTCACGCTTGAATCTAGCGGGTAGGGCTTTCACCTACATCATTCTGAAAGTTCAGTGCTTAACGTCCAGTTAAGTTTCACTGGCTTAGGTATGTACGGACTGATTACCGTGATTCCCTAAACAACGAATCGCACCATCTAAAGCAATCCCCCTACCTCGCCAATCATCAGCATCTCCAGGTGTCAACGC
>CAYMZW010000489.1:0-5356 GCA_964395005.1 uncultured Rivularia sp. | reverse complement strand
AGGTTTTGGAGACCTACGTTCTACCAACTGAACTAAGAGCGCACAAGCTTTTTTAATGACTGTTCTGTGTCAGTCTTATTTAGTTTAGCGTATGGAGTGGCGTTTTAGATCCATTTTTTTTAGAAATTAATCAATAGCGGCCACTGATGCCGCTATTATGCCACTACGAACTTGATTTTCACGTCTACGGTGAACAGTCATTTAAATTATAATGAACGGTCAAAACGCTGCTGAATACGAGTAGCTTTACCGATGCGCTTGCGTAGATAATAAAGTTTTGCGCGTCGTACTTTACCGCGACGCATTACTTTGATGTTATCGATTCGGGGAGAATGCACCAGAAAAACCCTTTCAACGCCAACGCCTTGAAATACTTTGCGAACTGTAATAGTTTCGTTAATTCCACCATTACGCATGGAAATTACAACTCCCTCGTAAGGCTGTACGCGGAATTTTTCGCCTTCTTTGATTTTTACTCCAACTCTTACAGTGTCTCCCACGTAGATTATTGGTAAATCTGTTTTGAGTTGTTCCGCTTCTATATCGCGGATTATTTGCTGTACGTTCATTTTTAGTTTCTCCAAGGTTTGCAAGTCCCTTACTTTAGTGTCAGGGATAAGGAACGACTCGCCGGTTTTAGTGCCAGTCGCTACTATCGTTGTATTCAAATCTCACAATCGCTAATAATAAATCAATATCGATGTTTTAGTCCACTTATTTAAAACCTTTATTGTAGATATTGCAAGAATTTTCTGTATGAAGCAGAATTTATTTTTATGTTCGTTAGTTCGTAGGGTTGTATTTATAGTATTGAGTGTATGAAATTTAGCGTTGTGATTTCAACCTATAACCGTTTAGATTTACTCAAACGAGCAATTCATTCTGCCTTTAACCAAACTGTTAAGTGTGAAGTGATTATTGCCGATGATTGTTCTTCTGACGGTACTAATGAATATGTCGAAAATTTCCGCAAACAGTTGCCATCAGAACAACAACATCGATTCATATACCTCCGTAACTGTACTAATTCCGGCCACGCTGCAACTGTCAATGCTGGAATTTCTAAAGCGTCATGTGAATGGATTAAATTTTTAGATGATGATGATTACTTAGCTCCCAATTGTTTGGAAGAAATGCTTCGCGCGATCGCACTTTGTAAAAATGCGGTAATAGTTTCTTGTATTGCAGCTCAGGTGAATGATGCGGAGGTAGAAATCAGTCGTACACCAGTACTAGGTCCCGGTAAGGCATTTTATATTCCCCAAGCAGATATTCATTACGGTATGCTTTTGGAACGATTACCGTTTGGCACGCCAGCACAAGTTGCCTGTACTCGCGAAGCTTTCTTAAAAAGTGGTGGATGGGATATTAAGTTAACAGGCTGCGATGATATTGATTCTTGGATTCGTATTGCTCAGTTTGGAGATGCCCTAATTTTAAATCAGTGTTTAGCTTACCGAACAATTTGGGCTGGAGGATACGATCAAAAGATATTTTTACAAAAGCGTTTGAATACTAATATCTCAATGAAAGAGAAGATTTACGCTTTAGTTAACGAAAAACACCGCTCTAATATTCCAGCTTTTAACCATATCAGAAATTACTTAAAGCTACATTGGGCTTTAGTCGCATTAAAACAGAAAAAAGTCGATCATTTTCTTAGATTAGCAGATACTTCTGTTTTATCTTTTACTGCTTGGCGGCTTTTACTTTCTTCTGTTATGGCACGTCGCGGAAATTTGAACAGTCGCCATCTACGTAAAATTGTCTTAATTAAATCATCAAAAAAAAACTGAATTACTTTTTGGCTATTTATACTTATTTATTTATGGTAACTGGTAATTGATCGTTGGTAATTGGGCATGAGGAATGATTAAAAAAACCGCAGAGAGCGCGGAGGAAGAGGGAAGGAGAGAAAATATAAATAATATGAGACATAAGAGAGGCGATAAATAACAAGGAAGCTTTCCGACTCCCACTACAAATGTCTTTTAATAACTATTACTTATTACTTATTACCCGAATCAATTTTCCACTCATAAGATCGTGTAACAAAATATAAAAACAGGGAATAATAAATAAGGTTAAAAGCGTTGCTAATGACAACCCGGAAAATACTACTACGCCTAAAGGTTGTAAAAATTCTGAACCTTCGCCGATTCCTAATGCTAAGGGAAACATTCCTAAAACTGTAGTAATAGTTGTCATTAATACCGGACGCAATCGTTGAGGTGCGGCTTGCAAAATTGCGCTTTGGCGATCAATTCCTTTTTGTTGGCGAATTTGATTTGCTAGCTCTACCATAATAATGGCGTTGTTTACAACAATTCCTACTAGTAATACAGCACCGACAATTACAGTTGCACCGATCGCCGTTTGAGTAATATAAAGTCCGATAATTCCCCCAGCTAATGCTAAGGGAATTGTAAACATAATTACTAACGGATCTATGAGGGAATTGTACTGCACTGCCATGACTACGAATACTAGAAATGCGGCTAATCCTCCCAACAATTTCAAAGAATTTTGCAGTTGCTCGTTAGCTTCTGCTGCTGAACTGGGCAATACTGATACACCGCTCGGTAAATCCAAATTTGCGAGTACTGAATTCACCTGTTTTGTGGCTTGGCTAAGGCTAGCTCCTTCTGATAAATTTCCGGCAATAATAAACACTTGACGCTGGTTAATCCGCTGAATTTCTCCGGGTGCTTTTCCCTGTACAATTTCGGCAACATCACTCAAGCGCACTTGACGATTATTATCAACAAATAAAGGTAGTCTTGCTAATTCAGAAGAAGATTGTATGGAGTCTTCACTCAACTGCACTCGTATATCTACCAAACGATTATCGCGCTGTAGTTGAGTCGGCGTACTACCTTCAATCGCAGTTTGAATTGTGTCACCAATTTGTTGAGCGGTTAATCCTACTGCTGCAACTCGTTCCCAATTGGGAAGAATCTGAATTTCTGGTTGACGCGGATCTGCATCGGGACGGAATCTGGCTAGGGGCACTTGCTCTTCTACTGCTGCTAAGACTTGTCTTCCGGCTTCTTCTAAGGATTGAGAATCATTTCCTTGTAAAATAATATCAATATCTGCACCGCGCACGGGAGAGTTACTAAGTATTAAACCCCGAACTGAACCGGGAAAAATACGCAAACGAATTCCTGCTAAATTGAGTTTGTTAAATTCGGCAGAAACTTTTTCTACATAAGCTTCTATATCGGTACCGGATTTTAAAGTAATTGTACTCGAACCCCGGAGTGGATTTTCGCTGGTGCTAGTACCAAATAAAAAACCCCCTGAAGTGGTGAAGGCGTATTCGGTTTCTGGCTGTTTAAGTAAAATGTCATCTACGGCAGCCATTACTTTCTGGTTTGTTTCTAATGGTGTGCCGGGAGGAAACTGAGCAAATAATCTGGCTTGTCCGGTACTAATACGCGGTAAAATTTCTTGAGGGATTTGGGGAATCATCCACAAACTGCTTCCACCAAAAATTAAAATAGCTAAGCCAATTGCTAATAATCGAAACCGCAGCACTTTCCCTAGAAAATTACCGTATGCTTTGGTAGCATCTTCAAAACGGTTATTAAACTGGTTTAACAACCAAAATTCATTCAAACGACTGGTGTATCTCCAAGCTAATAACCGAGATGCCATCATTGGTACAACTGTAATTGCAATCAAGATAGAAGCTGCAATCGAAAAGCTAATTGTTAAAATCAATTCGTTGAATAACAGCGAAATAAAGCCACCGATTAATATAAATGGCACTACCGCAACTAAGTTTGTACTTGTAGAAGCAATCAATGCCGATTCAACTTCCCGGCTACTTTGTTCGGCTTGATTAATTAGTTGATGTGGACTCATACGAGTTTGTTTATTTTTACCAAGAGTCATCCCCGCTCCTTCGGCAATATTTTCCAGCATGACGATGGAGTTATCAACGACAATCCCCACACCCAAAGCCAAACCACCCAAACTAAAGACGTTGAGAGATAAGCCAAATATTCCCATCAAAATAATTGCAGCTAGAGTAGCCAAGGGAATTGCTAAGACGATAATCAACGTTTGACGGATAGAACCAAGAAATAATAAAACGGCGATCGCGGCGAGCAAGGTGCCAATTAAACCGGAAGTTGTAACGTTGGATATAGAATTACTGATAAATTTTGATTCATCTGAAGTAGTTGTAATTACGGTTCCTTCTGGAACTATACCGGATTGGTTTAATTGTTCTAAACGCTTTTTGACATCATCTACAACGTCGATTGTATTGGCATCGGGTTGCTTCTGGACACTGATTTTTACCGCTTCTTTACCATTAAGCAAAACAAACACTCGCTGCTCTTCGGCACCATCAATAACTTGAGCAAAATCTCGCAGATAAACTCGTTGATTTAGTAAAGTGCTATCGGTAGAAGAAACTTCAAAGGAAAGATTATTAAGTTCTTCAGCATCTTGAAAACGTCCTACGGTACGAATTAACGGTTCGGAATTTTCACCAGTAATTCTGCCACCAGAAATATCTTGATTGCGGGTTCTAAGTTCATCAAGTACATCATTTAAACCCACACCCAAAGCCTGCAAGCGATTTAAGTCAATATTTACCCTAATTTCTTCTTGAAGCCCTCCCGATACATCTACAGATGCCACTCCAGGAACTACACTGAGTTCGCGAGCGAGTTCTTCTTCAGCAAATACACGTAAATCAACACCTTGTAAAGAAGGTGAAGTTAAAGCAAATTCGTAAACTGGTAATTGCGAAGGGTCAAATTTAAAGATACGCGGTGCTTCAAGAGTATCTGGTAAACGACCTCTGGCTCTATTGTATGCAGCGGTGGCATCGTTGAGGGCTTGGTCGATGTTACCCCCCGGTTGAAAGTACATATCTACGCTGATTCTGCCTTCCCGAGTTTGAGAAAATACCTGAATAACACCTTCTGTGGCAGCAAAAGCTTCTTCTAAAGGTCTGGTAATTTCATCAACTCCCACCTCTGGAGAAATTCCCGGTGCTTCCAAACGTGCGCCAATTCGGGGATAGGTAATTGATGGCAGTAAATCTACAGGTAATCGAATGACATAAAAGACACCTAAAACAATCACCGCCAGCGTTAGCATCAGCGTACCAATATGCTGACGGATCGAAACACCGCTAATACTAAATCCCTTTTGTTTAACTTCCTGCATATTTTCAGTTATCAATTATCAACTATCACGGATTAAATGGATTTCACTGATTTCACTGATTGAGTTATTATTAACAACTAACAACTATCGACTAACAACTAACAACTAACAATTAACAACTAACAACTAACAATTAACAATTAACAACTATCGACTAACAACTAAC
>CAYMZW010000488.1:0-5405 GCA_964395005.1 uncultured Rivularia sp. | reverse complement strand
TTTTTAAGTACTGGCTTGCTAATTTGATTGCTTGTAGTAGTTGTCATAATCTTGATTCCTTAATTTGTTTACTAATCAATTCATCAACAAAGAGCAATAAGATTACGAAAAGATGATGGTACCCAAAAGGGTACTATTATAAATCTAAGGGCTAAAGCCCTGACTACGAACTTGTTAAGCTTTATTATTTTTGCTGCCAAAAACTTTCTCTAGCACCCTCTTCAGTCTTAAAATTCTATAGGCACAAGATTATTTTAGTTATGGCTTTAAAAATTATTCAAAATTTTGATAGTAGTTTTAGTTTAGAACCGCAAGCAAAAGCAGCTTTATTTGAACTATTAAAAAACGAAAGCTTTCTCAAACAGGTTTGTCAGCAGTCAAAGTGCGAACAAGTAGAATTTACAGAATTATTATTTCAGCCAGTTCCTTACAGCAGCGCTACACCAAAAGGAATGCCAGCAGAATTTGAGAAATACTATGAATCTCAAGAGTACGCAATTCTAAACGTACCGCCAAATTTTATGTTTAAAGCCAAAATATTTAAACCAAGTCGGCTATGTGCGATTTATAGAAAAGTAGTTAGTTGATAGTTGATAGTTGATGAGCCGCACCCTCCGGGTGAAAGTTGATAGTTGTTAATTGTTTATTAGAAACTGATAACTGTTAACTGTTAACTGTTAACTGTTCACTGTTCACTGTTCACTGTTCACTGAAAATGAATATTCCCGAATTAACAAGTTTAGAATTTATTCCTTATATTGATGAAAATGGTAATCTACCAGAACAATATCAAGGAAAAATTGGAGTTTACGCAATATTTGACAAAGATAAAAATCTGCAATTCGTTGGTTATTCTCGTGATGTATTTCTTAGTCTCAGACAGCATTTAGTACGACAGCCAGAATATTGCTACTGGATAAAAGTAGAAACAATTGAGCGTCCTAGCCGTAAAATATTAGAAGAAATAGAACAAGCCTGGATTGCCCAAAATGGTAACGTACCCGTTGGAAACGGAGAAAATAAAGATAAATGGGTTTCTCCAATTGATGCGAAAGCTTTGATTACTCCTGAAGAACAAACAAATTATGATAATCCCATTCATGATGAAATGGCGAAGATTAAAATTATCAAAAATGTAGCGCGAAGAGTTGAAGCTGATATCTTGAAACAGTTAGAAGCGCGGGGTTTGCAAATGCAGATGAGATTTAACCCCAAATTGAAGGAAGAAGGTTTGCTGGATTTGAAATCTTAGAAAAATTTATATCTCGGTTTTTAGTTATCTGGCGCTTAAAACCGCTGCTACACAAACCAAACCCGCCTACGCGGGTTAAGAATTACTATAGTCCACGCAGGTGGACTTTGCTCGTGTAGAAGCGGTTTCAACCGCCATCTGTTTTTACCCGTGTACTAGCTGAAGACATTTTTTTTATATTAAGTTATAACAAGAAACTGTAAAGTAAATATTCCAAACTTTTACGAAAACTATATAATCATGAATCAAAATACTTCTTCCCCACCTCATAAAGTTATAGGTGTGGCTGTGATTTGGAATGATAAAGAGCAAATTTTGATCGATCGCCGTCGTCAAGAAGGAGCTATGGGGGGTTTATGGGAATTTCCTGGCGGCAAAATAGAACCAAGTGAAACTGTTGAAGAATGTATTAAAAGAGAAATTGATGAAGAGTTAGCAATAGATATCGAAATCGGCGAGCATCTCATAACTATCGATCATACTTATACCGATTTACGAGTTACTCTCACCGTACATGAATGTCGGCATATTAAAAGAGTTCCCCAACCATTAGAATGCGATGAAATCCGCTGGGTAAACATAGAACAATTAGAAAAATTTAATTTCCCTGCTGCAAATTTCCAAATTATTACAGCATTACAGCAGAAAGTAGCCAACCGAAAACAGCTAACAATTTAAACAATAATTTCTAACTGATAACTGTTCACTGTTCACTGTTCACTGATAACTGATAACTGATAACTGTTCACTGTTCACTGTTCACTGATAACTGATAACTGTTCACTGATAACTGTTCACTGTTCACTGTTCACTGTTCACTGATTAACTCGGATACACAGGAAGTATAAAGTGAAACCAAGCGCCTCCAGTAGGTGCGGTATCTACCCAAATTTGACCGTAATGAGCTTGAACAATTTTTTGACACAAGCTTAAGCCTATACCATAACCGTCTTTTGCTCGATCTCGTTCTAGACGAAAGTGATTTTCAAAAATGCGATCGCGATTTTCTTCGGGAATACCCGCACCGCTATCGCCGATACTAAACTGCACTTTTTGACTGGTACGATGCAAACCGGAAATAATAATTTTGCCTTGAGGCGGAGTATATTTAATGGCGTTGTCTAAAAGGTTTTTGACTACTTGCCGGATGCGTTCGGGATCTGCGTAAACATATGGTAAGTCTTGGGGAATATCAGTTTCTACTTTTATAGATTTCGCTTTGTAGGATTCGTGTAATTCTTCAAGCACTTCCAGACAAATATCACCCAATACTATTTTTTGAGGTGATATAGGTATCTTTGTATCATTACCGCGTCCTACCTGTAAAAGATCGGTAATCATTTTTTCAATTACCTTTGTTTGACTGCGGGCATGATTGAGTATGTTAACAGTTAATGCCGGTCTTAGTCGGTTGAATTTGCCATTTTCACTGTCAAAATTACTTTTGAGGGTATCAATGGCGATGATTGCTGCTGTGAGGGGATTACGGAGGTCGTGTACTAACATCGCGATTACACGATCTTTAAACTGCAACTGTTCTTGAAGCTGCTGTTTTTCTTGCTTTAAACGAAAAACTTCATCGGTAAGCTCGATAATTTCATTTGAAATTGCCAGCGAATTGATGGGAATTTGAGATTTCTTGATGTACCCATCGGGGTCATTTTTTACAGCTTGTTTCAATTCTTGCTGTACTTGCAAATAGGATTCTACACTATTTTGCCATCTCGACCACCAAGTTTTTAACTGATCAACTATATTGCTACCGGCTAAAATCTGTCGGGGTTCTGGATGAATCCGAATTAATGCTGGTGTTGCCACCAATTTAAAATGTTCGGCTAAATGGGGTTGTTTACCCACATCAACAACTTGAAGATCGAAATCATATTCAAGCTGCAATTCGTTTAGATACAAGCGAATCTGCTGTATTTGTAGTCGAGACTTGGGACGTTCATCCACAAACAGTAATAGTTGTAATGGGGCTTCCGAATTAATCAGTTCTTGTCCCTGAGAAGCTGGCATCAAATATTGTTTCAACACTGATCGTAAACCGTTATAACTTTCGGTGAAACCACCCTTGCGGTGTCAGTTTATGTTCCGTCAAACGTTAGCGCAGCAAGGCGTTAGCTTTACCCGAAGGGTGAAAGTAGAATGGACTGACGGATGCGCGTAAAGCAGTTCTTTTAAGAGGATGTTTTTAAAGTCTAATTTAATACTTGATTTGGCGATTGAAATCGCGGCTACATAGGCAAAACCTGGCGACCTAGGTTTTAAATTGCTTAGTCCACGCAGGTGGACTTAGTTTGTGTAGTAGCGGTAATAAAGCGCCGGATACTTTTAAAACATCCTCTAAATTCTATTTTAATTGTCTTTATTTTTTAGACTTTAGACTTCAATTTTTCATTGGGCTTTTAACATGAAATACACCTTTGTTAATTTTTTGCTTCCTTTTTGTTTGCTAGCTAATTCTGAACAAGCTTTTGCCGTTGAAGCTGAGTCACAATTTTCTGGGGATCGTACTCAGAAGTCAAGCCAAGTAGAAAGCTTTGATGCTGTTTCAAAAAAGTTGGTTAATCGGCAATTAAACTTAATTCATCGGATTCAAAAAGCGCTATCGAATCCCGATCCGAATACAATGCGAGCCGTGGGAGGACAATTAATTACCCATACTGTAGTAGTAGAAAGTTTTCTTAAAAGTCAATACCCAAAACCCCAAATATGCAATCAAAATCAAAGTGAAAATGCTTCTGCTGGTTTTGTACCTCCTTTGAGTACATCCTCTTCAAAAGTTTACTGTTCTTTGTATCATTCCACCTTAGAATTATCAAAACTGACTCCAATTTTAGATAGACTTTTATCTCGACGTGGAGAATTAGCTATTGTAAGGAAATTACCTTTAGTTAGCGGGGAAAAACAATCCGATTTAGTGTTTCCCATGTCTCCCGTAACCCTTCCAAATCTTGGCGATCCAGCGACTCCCTATGCTATTTTAGAACCTTTCGTGGAACCAAATACATCATTACTCATAGGTAAAAGAAAAAAGAGAGCGATCGCCAATTACGTTCCGCCAGTTCAACCAGCAATTAAACCACCATCTGAAGCCATTTCGATTTTAAAAAATGCAGAACTGTTTTTAGCAACAGCAACATCTGTATTTCCCGCCGAAAATAAATTTCAAAATCCGAAAAAGATCGAAGCAGAATTTGACCGTTTAGTTTACGATGTTGACCTCCCTCAAAAGCAAACTTATCGAAAATTGCTATTAATGCCTAACACAGGTATTTTTCGCGTATTGCCACATCAAGCTTATCTTCGCCCTTTGAATACTGTAGAGAATCGCTCCCAAAAAAATATTCTCGATCGCTATCCTTTCCCCGTTTTAGGTAAATCCAAAGGTAAGTTTACGCCTAATTTACCACTTCAAATAGTAAATGGAAAGTTTCAGCTTCTGTCTCAAGGAATAGATTATGGTTTTATGACAGAAATTGGCGATGTACCTTTAGAAAATTTAGATACTAACTTACGAACACTAAAAGCTAAAAAGGTAAATATTTTAGTCAACTATCAGCCTCCTAGTAAATTAGGTGAGCTACTAGTTGAAAAACGAAAAATGATTACCGATCGAGATAAAAACTTAAATATAGAACCGAAATTAAATCATACTTACTTAGTGCGTAATTTGCAATTTCAGTTACCAGAAATTATTGCTAAAAATCAAATACTTTCAAGAAAACAACGCCGTTACATAGACCAATTATTGCAAATGCAAAGCAGCGATATAATTGTTGCTTTCAAACCTGTACATCGTCATTCAGATGGAAGCTATACCGTAATTTGGCGAGTGTTGCAGCAATTAAAAGATCCAACAATTGAAGATTTGGAAGATTATCTTAAGTTTCACAAATAGACAATTGGGTATAGGAGTGGCGGCAACGGATGGAGTGGCGGCAACGGATGGAGTTGGGAGTGGCGGCAACGGATGGAGTGGCGGCAACGGATGGAGTTGGGAGTGGCGGCAACGGATGAAGTTAAGAATTAGGAGCCATCGGTTAAGATTCTATTTTCTACCCTACTCCCTACTCCCTACTCCCTATTCCCTATTCCCTACTCCCTACTCCCTACTCCCTACTCCCTACTCCCTATTCCCTACTCCCTA
>CAYMZW010000487.1:0-5451 GCA_964395005.1 uncultured Rivularia sp. | reverse complement strand
GAACAGAGATATTGGCAATGATGTCATTTCTCGAACACAACCACACAGAAGACATGTTCAGGTTATCCCTTCGATGTCTAGCCAATAACAGCAAACAGACTAGATTGGCAAGTAACGCTATAACTCCAATCGTACTCATAACTGTTGCTTCCGGAGATACACCCGAAGAGAATTGATAGATTGCTCTAGCAAAGACCGAAATCGCAAACACAAACATGATCATTCCCTTCAGAAATGCTGTTCCAGCCTGAGCTTTACTACCCTTATTAATGACGTACAAACTGCTTGCATAAACCAAGGTATCACCCAGCATATCGAGCGAATCTCCAGTCAAAGATATCGAATCCGCACGAATACCTGCTCCAAACTCAACAAAGAACATCACTAGGTTAATAAATAGAACTATCCAAAGAACATTCGCTTGCTGTTTTTTCAGTTTCGTTAGCTCGCAACCTTTGTTTTGACAGCAGTTATCACTCATGGTTTTCCTATTATCCAATTATTCTAATATTCAAACGAACATTTGAATGATATCACAAAAAAAGTTCATTCTAATGTTGCTTAGAATGACTTACTCAGCAAGTTGCTTTAATGTATAGTAGAGAACCTCTGCTATACGCTGGTCTTTAAGAGAATAATAAGCTAGCTTGCCATCGTTTCTATACTTTAAAATTTTGAGGTCGCGTAGTTTCCGCAGGTGATGAGAGGCAGACGCAATTTTGACATTGAGCAGAGAAGCCACATCGCAAACGCAAAGCTCTTGACCATTACTCAGAGCGTGAAGAATCTTTAAGCGCGATTTATCAGCTAAAGCACCAAAAAGAATTTGAGCATTTTCGATAATATCATCTCCCGGCAGTGCTTCACCAACCTCTTGCACTAACTCCGAGTTAACACAGCGGATTTGGCAAATGTCGCTTTCCTTAGCTTTGGTCACAAATCTTGACGTACACGAGGTTTTACAACTTAATTATAGCTGTTTATGATAATCGGTTTATTCTTGTTACTACCCAAAAAAGTCTTAATGTCAAACCAACTTTTTGCGTTATTATGATAACGATTCTCGTTCTACTAGCTTATGATCAGTTCATTATCTTAATCTTAGGAAGGCTTGCAAAAAAAAGATGCCTAGCAACTTGAGCGGATTGGTCATACTTGTGCTCATACGATCGCTATGACTGTACAAAAGCTGTTTGAAGAGGCTTAAGTAACAATTATTTGACAATTATTACGTATTTATACTATGTTGATGATAGCTATGAACGAAGTAGACCAGTAATAATAAAAAATTAATTTTACAGTTTAAAAACGCGCTCGGAAGGCGCTTTCCTAGATACTTTTATCAAAAAACTAATCCAAAACCCTGCAAGAATGTCATTATATAAAGGTAAACAAATACTGGAGACAAGAAAACGGTTTACGCACGTCCTCTAGCACGATTAATCGAGCAGCTGCAACGCTTGCCGGGAGTTGGTCCAAAAACTGCCCAAAGACTGGCGCTGCACATTCTAAAACGCCCTGAAGCAGAAATAGAAGCTTTGGCACAAGCTTTAATTGATGCCAAAAAAAAGGTAGGCTTATGTCGGCAGTGCTTTCATTTATCTTCCGAACCAATTTGTGAAATCTGCCGCAATCCCAAGCGCGACAAAGAAACGATATGTGTAGTCGCAGATTCTCGCGATGTAATTGCTTTGGAAAAAACAAGGGAATTTAAAGGTAAATATCACGTTTTGGGAGGGGTGATTTCTCCCATAGAAGGCATTGGCCCCGAACAGTTAAATATTCAACCTTTAATACGACGCATAAGTCAGCAAAGTCCCAAAGAAGTTATTTTAGCTATTAGCCCCAGTGTAGAAGGTGAAACTACTACCTTATATGTCGGGCAATTAATCAAGCCATTCACAAAAGTAACGCGAATCGCCTTTGGTTTACCCGTAGGTGGCGATTTAGAATATGCCGATGAAGTAACCTTAGCAAGAGCTTTGGAAGGTAGACGGGAATTGGATTGATATGGGCATGGGGCATGGGGCATAGGGCATAGGGTGAGAAAGCATAAACATTCATTACTAGCTTTGTTTATAACTCTTAACTCCTAACTCCTAACTCCTAACTTGCAATTCCTAACTCTTAACTCATAACTCCTAACTCTCAAGTCGTAACTTTTGCTTTAATTTGATTTGTGCCAAGTGAGGGCATGACTTGCAAATCTTTAATTAGCTGTAAGGGATTTTTTTGATCGATAGAAAATTGCTGACTTTGTACGAGTAAATATTCTAGAAAAGTACTAGCGGTAATCGAAAGTTGTTTTTTCTTGGGATATACTACGTGCCATTGGCGATGCAAGGGAAAACCTTCCACATCTAATATCGCTAGTTTGTTAATCATCTCTGTAGAATTTAAAGTATGAAGAGATAAAGCTGAAATCCCCAAACCGTCAGTTACAGCTTGCTGAATAGCTTCATTGCTACCAAGTTCCAGATTTATAGGTACCGATATTTTATTCTGAGCAAAAAATTGCTGTATTACTTTACGAGTTCCAGAACCTTGCTCTCGCATAATAAAAGGTTCGTTTGTTAAGCATTTTAATGGAATATTACGCTTGTGAGCAAGAGGATGGTCGCATGGGGCTACTAAAACTAAGGGGTTGTCTAAGAATGGCTTTGTTTCCATATCCTCTCTTTCGGGCGGACAACTGAGAATATAAAGGTCGTCAAGATTCTCATTCAACCGCGAAAGCAGGGCATTATGATTGGTTATTTCTAAAGAAACGCTAACGCCGGGATAAAGTTTACAAAATGGTTTGAGTAACTTGGGAATAACATATTTAGTTGTAGTAACTGCTGCTAATCGCAGTCTACCCTGCTTCATTCCTTTTAAATCGACGATGGTAGTTTCAAGCCTGTCGAGACATTTAAAAATTTCTTTACAGGTACTCAAAACTTCTCTTCCTGCTTCGGTTAGATAAATACGCTTTCCGACGTATTCAAATAGAGGTACACCTACCGCTTGCGTAAGATGCTTAACCTGCATTGATACGGTTGGTTGAGTTACAAATAATTCTTCTGCTGCACGAGTAAAGCTAGAGTGTCTAGCAGCAGCTTCAAATACCTGTAATTGATCTAAAGTAATGGATTTTAAGAGAGTGTCTTTCTGTCTAACATCCCCTACATAACTTTTCATAAAATTATTAACTATTAGCTTATTTACATTGATACTCAACGATTGAACCGCGAAATTCCCTAATTCTGGGCTGGATACAGTTTTTACTTCCTATATATATATAATTCGAGACTAAAACAACATTACTGTTGCTTTAACTCAATATACATTACTTTAACAACATTTACGTTGCTAAAGTTTAATTAACTTAACATTTACTATAGTTATTGCTCGATTATTAGTTTCTGGTTCAAAATATACAAGCTAGAAATAAGTCAGAAATATTTCTTAATGATGCTTACATACATTAGCTGCAACAATAGCGGCAAACCTACCTTGAAGCGAAATCACCGCTTACCATCGAATTTCTATGTGTTTTGCAAAAATTTAGTGTGCTTAAAAAGCCGATTTGTTGCTTAATTTGTCTGGCTTTGATGACATAAATAAAATATATTCCTAATGTATTATTCCTAAAGACACATTTTAAAATTATGTTGGGTAATCATTTGAAAAAAATCATTGGGTACGAGTGAAGCTGAGAATGTAATCATCTCAAAGCTTTATATTGCAAAGATTTACGGTAATATTGATTGCTATAGCCGCTTATACAACTCAAAAATGATGCCAAGCAAATCTGGTGTTATATAAGCACGTTGAGCATAGTGGCAAGTTATAATTTTTTTGCGGATAAACATAAAAAAAATAATTATGAGTAACCCCCTTGTTCAAGCGTTTTTCGTAGGCAGAGCAGCGGCTGAAGTGATTAATCAACGTATGGAAGGCGCTTTTACCGATGCTTTAAGCGAGCTTGGTAAATTAGATGCCGAACTAAAAGAGCATATGCGATCGTTTACTACTGAAGTAATGGAACGAGCCGAACGTGCTGCCGAAACTGCTGGTGCTGGAAGTGGAACCTATACTACTCCCACAGGAACTGGGCAAGCTAGTTCGGAGCCTCTGGATCTGCAAGCAATGATTGATGAACTACGAGCAGAAATTGCTGTATTGCGTACTGAATTGCAGCGTCATCGTAGCGGTTCCGTTTAAAGAAGCTCTCAAAATCGGAAATTGATAATAAAAGGAAATATAAAGGGGTATTTCCGTTGGTAAGAATGCCGAGTACTAGGAGATAATATCTCTTAGTTTTTGCTCGGTTGAAAATCAACGGCTTTGCAAAAGTTATGGAAAAGGGTTATTCAGATAACGCATACCGTTGGAACCGCAAAAATTATTCTAGTAGGCGACGATTTGTTGACATTTGGTCATTCGTCTTACTTTTAATGTTTAGACTGTGGCTATACAACAAGTCTTGGAGCTATCGCGGAGGAGCAACTGACACCAAAAAAGCTGCAAGAAGAAAATGGCAAGCAATTTGGATTCGTAACACTCTGCTAGATTTAGGGCCTACTTTTATTAAAGTAGGTCAGTTATTTTCTACTCGTGCCGATATATTTCCTAGCGAATATGTAGAGGAACTAACTAAACTTCAAGATAAAGTCCCAGCTTTTAGTTACGAGCAAGTAGAAGAAATTATTGAATACGAACTTGGTAAGAAGATTCCCGAACTTTTTGCAAGTTTTGAACCTATTCCCTTAGCTGCTGCTAGTTTGGGACAAGTTCATAAAGCTGTGCTGCATTCTGGGGAAGCAGTTGTTGTTAAAATACAGCGTCCGGGATTAAAACAACTTTTTGAAATTGATTTAAAGATTCTTAAAGGTATTACAAAATACTTTCAAAATCATCCGAAATGGGGAAGAGGACGAGATTGGGTTGGCATTTATGAAGAATGTTGCCGGATACTTTGGGAAGAAATTGATTATCTGAACGAAGGTCGTAATGCCGATACTTTCCGCCGTAACTTCCGCGCTCAAGAGTGGGTGAAAGTTCCTCGCGTTTACTGGCGCTATGCTTCGCCAAGGGTATTGACGTTAGAATACTTACCTGGGATTAAAATTAGTCAGTACGAAGCTTTGGAAGCAGCAGGTTTGGATCGAAAGATTCTTGCTCGTCAAGGAGCCGAAGCTTACCTGCATCAATTGCTGAATAATGGCTTCTTCCATGCCGATCCCCATCCCGGTAACATTGCCGTTAGTCCAGATGGTGCGTTAATATTTTATGACTTTGGCATGATGGGACGAATTCAGTCCAACGTGCGTGAAGGATTAATGGATACACTTTTTGGTGTTGCTTCCAAAGATGGCGAGCGAGTTGTTAATTCGTTAGTCAGTTTAGGAGCATTAGCACCAACCGATGACATGGGACCAGTGCGGCGTTCGGTTCAGTATATGCTGG
>CAYMZW010000486.1:0-5470 GCA_964395005.1 uncultured Rivularia sp. | reverse complement strand
TTTGTCCCACTTATGATCTCCTAAAGATGTTTCTTAGCACTCTATTTTTTTACCGGAAAAAATTTTAGATTTTGCGGAAACTTGATGGGGAGATGTTCTTCCCGTCAAAGTTTTCAAGACGGATTTTAGATTTTGATTAAATTATGTATAAATGATTTCAAACAATAAAAATTAAATTGGTCAAAAATCAAATCTAATTCTTCATGTCCTCGGCGATCGCCTATGACTATCAATCCAAAATCCAAAATCCCAAATCCAAAATCAAATGAATTTTGAGTGCTTACTCCGCTGCTGGATCGGCAGCCACTGCAACGGTTATATGACAGGTGGGTTTGCGAATTTGATAAGCACGACCCTGCGCTCTAGGCTGATAACGTTTGAATACTGGGCCTTGATCTGCAAATGCAGTAGAAACTATTAAAGAAGCTCTATCTAGTCCTTCATTATGTTCCGCATTCGCAGCAGCACTTCTCAGAACCTTTAATACAGGATCGCAGGCTCTATAAGGCATAAATTCTAAAATTATCAATGCTTCTCGATAGGAACGTCCCCTAATTTGGTCAAGTACTCGACGTACTTTGAAAGGCGACATCCGGATATATCGAGCTATTGCTTTTACTTCTTTAGTATCGGTAGCCATAATAATTTTCCCTTCATTACTAATTGCATCAACTAGCTATTAGTAACGTTGGTTATCTTCCTCCTTTTCTATCTCTAGAGTGACCTCTATAAGTACGAGTAGGAGCGAATTCTCCTAACTTATGACCTACCATTTGGTCGCTAATAAAAACTGGAACGTGCTGTTTGCCGTTATGAACTGCGATGGTATGACCAACCATCATAGGCAAAATAGTTGAAGCTCTCGACCAAGTTTTAATAACTTCTTTTTTATTGGTTTCGTTGAGCTTATCGATTTTTTTCAGTAAATGATCCGCTATAAAAGGACCTTTTTTTAGAGAACGACCCATAAGACGATTTTAGATTTTTGATTTTTGATTTTGGATTAATTAGATTTTAGATTTTAGATTTTAGATTTTGTTTGTAGTAAGGACTTTAGTCCTTTAACAGCCTATAAGCAAGAGCGACAAATCGCTTACTACGAACCTTTCAAAAAGATTTTGAATCCAAAATCCAAAATCCAAAATCCAAAATTCTTAAGACTGACGACCACCGCGTCCGCGCTTACCAGACTTACGACGACGACGAACAATCAATTTACTGCTTGCTTTTTTAGGCTTACGAGTTTTCTTACCTAAAGTCGGTTTACCCCAAGGAGTTACAGGACCGCTACGACCGATAGGAGCGCGTCCTTCACCACCACCGTGGGGGTGGTCGCAAGGGTTCATTACACTACCTCTAACCTTGGGACGGCGACCTCTCCAGCGATTTCTACCTGCTTTACCCAAGCTTTGGTTTCTGGCTTCTACGTTACCTACTTGTCCGATGGTGGCGTAGCATTCGCGCCGAATCATCCGAACTTCTCCCGAAGGCAATTTCAAGGTAACGTAATTACCATCTTTCGCCATGACTTGAGCAACCGCACCAGCCGAACGTACTATTTGACCGCCTTTTCCAGCAATCAGTTCTACGTTATGTACGCCAGTACCCAAGGGCATATTTGATAAAGGTAAGGCATTACCGTTTTCAATTGGAGAATCTGGGCCAGCAATAATTGTTGTACCAACCTTCATTCCATTAGGTTGCAAGATATATCTTTTCTCGCCATCTTCGTATTGTACGAGAGCGATTCTTGCATTACGGTTGGGGTCATATTCAATTGCTTGAACAGTTGCAGCAATACCCCGCTTATCTCTTTTAAAATCGATAATTCGATAAAGACGTTTGTGTCCGCCACCCCGGCGACGGCTAGTGATTACACCGCGATTATTTCTACCTTTAGCTCTATGAATATGTTGAGTTAAAGATTTCTCCGGCTTTGACTTTGTAATATCGGCAAAGTCAGAAGTCGTCGCTTGACGGTTACTAGGGGTGTAGGGACGAAATGAACGAGTACCCATAATTTTTAAACTTTAAACTTATTTAGAAAATAGTTTTGGGGATGAGGGACAAGGAGAGGGGGGAGACAAGGGGAGGGGGAGATGGGGAGAAAATAATTAACTCTTAACTCTTAACTCCTAACTCCTAACTCCTAACTTTCTCACCTTTGACCTTTAACCTCTTACCTTTGACCTGATTAAACGTCTGGGAATAGAACCTGACGGATTTTTTCTTCATCCCCGGATGCTACGGTGACAATCGCTCGCTTGTACTGAGGTTTGAATCCGATAAATCTACCGACGCGCTTCTTTTTGCGAGGCTGTACTGCGGTATTTATTTTTAAAACTTTGACATCAAATAAACCTTCGATCGCGGCTTTTATTTGAGGTTTAGTTGCTTTTGGCAGTACTTCAAAAGTGTATTTGTTGTACTCCATCTCAATTGTTGCCTTTTCGGTAACAATCGGACGACGTATTAAATCGGGAAGGTTGCGGGGGTCAAATTTAGGCACCGTAAACCTCCTGAATTTTATCTAATGCTGATGATGTGACCACGATTTTATCTGCGTGCAGTAAATCAAAAACATTAAGTTGGGTTGCCACCATCAGCTTGACGTTTTCTATATTGCGGGCTGATAAATATACGTTTTCCGAGCGTTCCGACAAAATCAATAAAGTTTTTTGTTCTGGTTCGGAACCCCAACGAGAAATAGCTTCTACTAACTCTTTAGTTTTCGGACGCTGTAATTGTTCGCTAAATTCTTCAACCACAATCATGTCTTCTGCACGACTGCCGAAGGCTGTCCGCAAAGCCAAACGACGTTCTTTACGGTTCATATTTAAGTTGTATTCCTTGGGTTTTGGCCCAAAGATTACACCACCACCGCGCCATAATGGCGAACGAGTAGAACCGGCACGAGCGCGTCCCGTTCCCTTTTGTCTCCAGGGTTTGCGTCCACCACCTCTAACTTCAGCACGTGTTTTAGTACTAGCGTTTCCTTGGCGAGCATTAGTCATTTGTCGCACCAAGGCTCTATGGACGACATGAGAAGCACTTTCTTCCTTGGCAACTTTCAATTCCAAGGTTTTCTGTCCGACTTCTTCTCCCTGCCAATTTTTAACTGCACAATCTACCATTTTTATGTCCTTCTTAAATTAGTCATTTTCATTCGTCTTTAAAATCCAAAATCGAATGACTATTTCACTTCTTTTGCAGGGAGAATATTAACTAATGCTCCTGGTTTGCCAGGAATAGCTCCCCTAATTAACAATAAATTTTTTTCTGCATCGACTCGCACGACTTTCAGCTTGCGAACCGTAACGCGCTTACCTCCCAAACGTCCTGCCATCCGCTTACCGGGATAAACACGACCGGGAGTAGTACCAGCACCGATAGAACCTGGTTCTCTATGATTTTTAGAACCGTGAGACATCGGACCTCTACCGAAATTATTACGCTTCTGGTTGCCCGCGAAACCGCGACCAATACTTGTTCCAGCTATATCTACCAACTGACCAGCTTCAAAAATATCAGCGCTAATTTGCTGACCTAGAGAATAATCGTTTGTATTTTCAGCACGATATTCTTCTAAGTGCCGCAAAGGAGAGGCAGAAGCTTTTGCTAAGTGCCCCAGTTTCGGCTTATTTAAAGCTTTTTCTTTTACTTCACCATAACCAATCTGAATGGCGGAGTAACCGTCGGTCTCATCTGTCTTAATTTGGGTTACGGTACATGGCCCGGCTTGAACGACAGTCACAGGAATTGCTGTTCCTGCATCATCAAAAACCTGAGTCATACCCACTTTGGTACCCAGAATACCTATAGACACAGTTACTAGTCTCCTTTCTTAGTTTTCCGCTAAATACGGAAGTTTGTATATCGGAGGCATTTGTAAAATTACTCTTACAAATAACTACCCGCCTTATCATCAAGAAAACTCAGAAGTCCGGAAATGCTCAGGTAATAGCTTTCCAACTTCCATCGGAGAGTTCTTGTCCTTCATCTTTTTTACTGAGCCAAAAATAAAGTAAAGATACTAAAAATATCTTCTTATTGACACAGCCAAAAGTACCTTTCCATCAGGAAAGACTAAAGATTCAAAAATGCAATGCTCCTACAGCTTTGCTATTCGTGCAGTGTTGCCCTATTTAAGCAATCACTTTGGCACTTTTACGTTATTCGTATCGCTGGACTTAAGCAGCTAAACCCGCTCAGTATCCTTTTTGCAAAGGCTGACGTTATGCCGTCACCAACATCACCACTTTGTTCGCAAAAACCTTAAACAATTATTAAACAATAATTTAAGATTCACTCAAACGTCCTAAGTTTACCTCAAGACTTACTAATTTACCACTCTCTCGCCAACTTTGACTAACTTATTTTTAAAGATTTTTTTATCAATCCTTAAAAATATTTTTAGTAAAGAGCTTAACTAATAAGACGGCCTGTTTCCAAAAATTGACCACAATCTCAAATTGTAAATTATATATTTTCGTTTGTCTAGATGTTTTTCAGTGAACAATGAGTGGTTGGTAGTTAGCCCATATCCTTACGGACACTCTTTGCTAAAAAAACTGGAAGTTTGTGGCTATACAAACAAAGCCCACCGTAAGGTGGGTTAATAATTTACAGAATCTAATAGTCTGTCCGATTAAAAAAAATGAGGTATTTGTAGTAGGCGATTTATCGCTAAGCGGGGACTGAAATCCTTACTACGAACCCATCAAAATTAACAGGACAAAACTTTTAACTGCTCACTAATTACTGTTTACTGCTCGCTGCTAACTGATAACTGCTAACTGTTAATTGATAACTGATAATAGAATTATCGAAGCGATATTTGAAAAAGGTCTATGGCATTACTAACTACTGGTGGCGGTTTCATTCGCAAATTAGAGAAATTTGGCGCTTTGGGGGTATATGTACCTTTAGAGGGCGGATTTGAAGGTCGGTTTCGTCGCCGATTGCGTGCTAAGGGCTACAATGCTTTGTGTATTAGTGGCAAAGGATTGGGCGATGTAGCTGCTTATTTGACTGGAGTTCACGGTGTACGCCCTCCACATCTAGGTAAAAAAAGTACTGAGAAAGGAGCAGCAGTAGGTTACGTATATTACGTACCGCCAATTATTAGTACTCAGCTAGATAACTTGCCCCCTAAATCCAAAGGATTAGTATTGTGGATTATTGATGGGCATATTCTTGAAGATCAAGAATTAGAATACTTAGCGAATCTGCCCAAAATCGAGCCAAGAGTAAAAGTTGTCATCGAAAGAGGCGGCGATCGCGCTTTCCGTTTTATGCCTTTAAAAGAAACTTTGGCTGTAGCTAGCTAATAATTGGGAATTGGGAATGGGGCATGGGGCATGGGGCATGGGGCATTGGTAATTGGTAATTGGTAGTTGGTAATTGATAAGTAACAACTCCTAACTCCTAACTCCTAACTCCCTACTCCCTACTCCCTACTCCCTACTCC
>CAYMZW010000485.1:0-5471 GCA_964395005.1 uncultured Rivularia sp. | reverse complement strand
TAGTTGATAGTTGATAGTTGATAGTTGATAGTTGATAGTTGTTAGTTGTTAGTTGTTAATTGATAGTTGATAGTTGTTAAAAATAATCTAATCAGTGAAATCAGCGAAATCCATTTAATCCGTGATAATTGATAATTGTTAAAACATATCTGCTGGATCTGCCGATTGCACTTTACGAGTAGCTACAGCACCGGAAATCATACACATAATAATAGTTAGAACCTGTACTTGAACTGCTCTTGCTACAGTCATGTAAAGCGGTAAATTGGTTGCATTACGGGTAAGTGCGTATAATCCCGTTGAAATTGCAGCCCCAGGAAGAAAACCTAATATAGCTAGAATTATTGCTTCTTCAAAAACTACGCTTAATAAAAAGAAGTTTTTATAGCCCATTGCTTTAAAAGTCGCATATTCTTTAATATGAGCATTAACATCTGTAGAAAGTACTTGATAAACAATAATTACTCCTACAATAAAACCCATCATTGTACCCAGAGCGAAAATAAATCCGATTGGGGTATTGGTTTGCCAGTAAGCTTTTTCAAATTCAATAAATTCTGATTTTGTTAATATTTTGATATCATCAGCATTTCTGAGATGATACTTTAATTTTTCTGCAACATCTTCAACTTCATAACCAGGTTCTAAACGAACTAAACCTAAATTAACGCTTCCCGAATCTTGGTTGGGAAACAATGTTAAAAAGTTTTGATCGCTAGTCATTAAAGTTCCATCGGCGGCAAAAGATGCCCCAACTTTAAACAAATTATCTATGGTTATAGTTCTTCCATTTATTTCTGTTTTGACGGTTTGACCTTGTTTAATTTGCTCAATTACTTCGCCGTATTCGCCTCTAGTTGCTTCATCAAATAAAATAGTATCTGGCAGTTTGATTGAATCAATATTGTTATTCACCTCCGGTAAATCAAACGCCGGTTTATCGGGATTAAAACCAATAATCATGACTTGGTTTTTTTTTGCAGTTTGAGGATTTTTCCAAGTTACAAGACTGTTGTAAATTGGTTCTGCGGTTGCGACTCCCGGTACATCCATTGCTTGATAAAGTCGTCTGCGAGTAAAAGTAGATAAATCCTGTAAATTAAGCGCTTGCGGACTTAATAAGACAATATCTGCATTTAAGCTTTCATGTAATGTAGTTGCGCTATTAAACAAAGCACTCCGGAAACCAAGCTGCATCAACATCAGTAAATCGGCAAAAGCAACACCTGATAGTGCAACTGCTAAACGTCCTTTTTGGCGAGTTAATTGCAACCAACCTAAAGGAGTTCTTCTTTGTAATTGTTGGATAAATCCAATCATATGAATTTTAGATTTTAGATTTTAGATTAATCTTTTTTTTAATGAGGCATTAGAAGTTGTAAATAATTAGAAATTAGAAGTTATGATTTAGTAATTTTTCCTTTTTAAAAAGTTGTTAAATCTACTTGCTTAAATAGACATATTTGCAACTAACAACTAACCACTAACCACTAACAACTAACAACTAACAACTAACCACTAACAATTAAATTTAAATTTAAATTTCAACAACTGCTCTTACTTGTAAGTTAGTAAATCTGGCAGCTTGTAGGCTGGATTCGTCGTTTAAACGCACGTGAACTTCTACTACTCGCGAATCTATATTTGTAGAAGGATCGTTGTTAACTACATTTTGCTTCTGCACTTGCAAACCAATTTGATCTACAATCCCCTTTAATTTACCCGGTACAGCATCAGCTAAAAGTTCTACTTCTTGCCCTAAACGTATTTTATTAATGTCGCTTTGGTAAACTTCGACTATTGCGTACATCTCGCTGGTTTGACCAATTTCGACTATTCCTTCATTTGATACTTTTTCACCTGGGCGGGTATTAACGTCAAATATTTGACCGCTTTGAGGAGAACGCACGTAAGCTTGTTTCAAATCTGCTTCGGCTCCATTCATTGCTGCTACAGCACGATTAACTTCTGCTTGAGCAACTGCTACATCTACCGAACGAACTTCTGCAATACTTGCTAAAGTTGCTTTGCTTTGATTAATTTGCTGTTCTAAAGATGATTGAATGCGTTCTAAATTGGCTTTTTCTTGGGCTAGTTGCTGCCCTCGGGATGATTGAATGCGCTCTAAGTTAGCTCGTGCTTCTGCTAATTGCTGCTCTTTAGAAGATTTGATTCGCCCTAAATTTGCTCTAGCTTCTGCTAATTGCTCTAAAGCTGTTTGTAAAACCAAATTCTTGCTGTCTCTGATAGATGTTGAAATTGCTCCTGATTTATACAAGCTTTGATAACGTTCTTTTTCTAAGCGAGCATTTTCTAACTGTGCTTCTAAGCGAGCAATAGTTGCTCTTTGCGCTTCTATTTCTCTGGCTCTTTCAGCTTGCAATCGATTAATAGTTGCTTGTTGCGCTCTAGCTTCGGTAGTTTGTTCAACTTGCAATCGATTAATCGCTGCTTGTTGCGCTTTAATTTCTGAGATTTTTTCAGCTTCTAAGCGAGCAACACCGGCTTTCTGTGCGTTGATATCTCCTTGTTTTGCACCCGCTTTAACCAAAGCCAAATTAGCTTGAGCAACTCTTACGGCTTCTTTTGCTTCTTTAAAAGCAGCCATAAGTCTATCTCGATTATCTAAAATCGCGATTACTTGGTCTTTTTTGACGTTATCTCCCTCTCTTACAAGTAACTGTTCAATTCGACTTCCTTCTGCTCCCATCGCTGGTGCAGAAAGTTCAATTACTTCTCCCTTGGGTTCGAGTCTTCCCAAGGCTGTCACCGTTTCTATCTTGGGAATTGCTGGGGCTGGCGCTTGTGGTTTTTGCGCTACTTCACTACCTATAAACTTTTGCAGCGTGTAAATACTAGCTCCGCCCATCGCAAATGCTGCGACAGTTACTAATAAACGTGACGAAGAGGCAAGTTCGGGAGACGGTGATTTTTCTAATCTAAGGTTGTCTTGCATGGCATCCCAAAAAATACTGAATTTTTGTTATTTCTTATTTATAATACAATTAAACTAAACCGAGTAGTTTAGTGACGGATAATTGTAAATTTTCGGATGCACAACTGAGGTATCGTAAGACTTTCGGGGTTTTTTGCGGCGAATAACAATACAGTTTTACTAGGGAAATATACTTATTTTTAGTATAGAGAGTAAGGGAATTGGGTAAATATCTGATGTAAGAATATCCCTATTTGTATAGTTTTTTTCACGTTTTACTTCATCTCGATAAAATTGCTCAATTAAAGCTAAAAATAGGTCAATAATGAAATTATTAAAACTCGGCGAAATTCACCCCGATAATCCAAAAGACAAAGTAGGGCAAATTCTCCAAGGAGCAATGCAGGAATTTTTGGTGCATGGCTATGCTGGTACGAGCATGGATAGAGTCGCAGCGTCGGGGGGCGTTTCAAAAGCGACTGTTTATAGTTATTTTCCAGATAAACAAGGGCTTTTCAAAGCATTAGTAGAAAGATTAGCAAAAGAAAGATTTCAATCGGTTTTTGGAACAGAAGATTTAGTTGGAGAACCCAAAAAAGTTCTGCATGAGTTAGCAGCAAAAGTGTTAAACGAGATGCTCCAAGACGAAGAGTACATGGCGTTTATGCGGGTATTAATTGGAGAATCCGGGCGTTTTCCAGAAATTGCTCAATTTTGTGTTGCGAGTTTAGTAAAGCCTGCTGTAGATACTCTTCACCACTACTTAGCATCTCATCAAGAGCTTCATATATCCGATCCAGAAGCAACCGCGAGGATTATTGTTGGTTCATTAGTTCACTTCGTAATGACTCAAAAAATGATGCACGGTTCCGATATTTTACCAATGGAAAGTCATCGGATTACAGATACTTTGACAGATTTATTGTTAGGAGTTGGGAGTTGGGAGTTGGGAGTTGGGAGTTAGGAGTTAGGAGTTAGGAGTTAGGAAGTGATATTATTCTACCTTCGATCCGATCTCTGTTTCTAGATTATTTCTTGCTATTTTCTCTTTTGTTTGCTGCATTAATTCGGTAAAGTAAATATTTTCACGCTCTAGGAAATTTTGTAATATTTGTTTTCTAGCTGCAAAATATTCTACTTCGGGTACCCAAATATATTCTTGGCGAATTGCATCAGCATAATTTTTGTATTCGTTAGAATTGCTACTCAGAATTGCTAAATCTGCATCTAGTAATATTTTGCTAAGGCAATCGCCCTTGAAAGCTTGATGATTTTTAGTTGTTAAAATTAGACTTTTAACGTTTTCAATAACCTCACAGGGAATTGATAGCGATAAAAGAACCGATACAGCGCGATCGCCACTTTTTTCTTCATTATCTTTGGCTTTAGTGTTGTAAACTATATCATGAAACCAAGCAGCTAGTTGAACGGATTCGGTTGACAAATTTTCAGTTTGAGATTCTAAAGTTTGAATTACTTCTAAAACATGGTGAATGTGTTTTAAATTGTGATAATAGCGATTTGGAGTAGAGTAAGCTTCAGCTATTTGAGCAAAAGTTTGTTCGGCAGCAGTTTGGTTGATATCAAAATTTTGCAGTAATTTACACCAGTTTTGCAATAGTTGATGTGTGATTTGATGGGAGTTGGGCATTTAAAATTTTGGATTTTAGATTTTATATTTTGGATTATTTGTTGCCCAGAAACCGGGTTTTTCAAAAAAGGGGGTTTCTTAATTATTACGTCGAAACATAAACCAATTTTTCACGTTTTCTAATTGTGCTGTATTAGAAACGATATAATCAAAACGTTGGTAATAACCGACGTTTTTTTCTGTTTGAGTATCAAGAGCAACCCCTTGAGAATCATCATCTTGCTCTGACATTTGATGTATTTCTGAAAGAATTGCGCCACCAATTCCTTTTCCCTGACTTTGTGGATTTACGGCAAGAGTATTGATATAGAAATGAGGAGAAGAAGATTTATTTGCCTTTTTTATATTAGAATACTTTTCTATTTGCATTAAAGCTTCTTCACCGATTGCTGCTGCAAATATTTCTTCTAAAGATGTTGCTGTATTTTCAACTTCTTTATCATTATCATTTTGTGGGGGAGTTATAGAAGCAACTCCTTGTAATTCTCCTTCCACAAAACCACCAATAAGCAATTCATCATCTATAAATGCTTTATCGCAAATAAGTTGTATCAAGTGTTTTATCGATTTTTTATATGAATTACCAAACATAAATTTCATCAGAGGATAATTTTCAAAAGCATTGGAAAATATTTCAATAATTTTCTCTGTATGTTTTGTCTCTAAACGATTTATTTCGATGGTAGACATTTTTATAATTTTTTTATATTTTATTATTTGAGATTTTAATTCTATTTTTGTCAGCTAATGGTACGTTACAGCATTATATAAATTGTTGCTTTTTATTATACATATTCGTGCCGTAACACATCCTACAATTTAGATAAAATTTGATAACTGTTCACTGTTCACTGTTCACTGTTCACTGTTCACTGTTCACTGTTC
>CAYMZW010000484.1:0-5487 GCA_964395005.1 uncultured Rivularia sp. | reverse complement strand
GCCCAATGCCCTATTCCCAATTAAACATCTAATTCAATTTCATATCCTAATCTTTTAGCGAGAGAAATTTTATAAACATCTCCTTGATTCATCTCTCCAGGTTCCTTCATTTGAGTTAAAGCGGTAACTACTTCATCTGAATTTGCAGTGAGAATAACTACAGGTTGCTCGCAAGCTATAGGGAAATCATGCCAAGTACCTAAATGCAATAAAAGTCCGTGCCCTGGAGGAAAACGCAGCGCTTTTACTTGCGATAAATCCGGTAAATCTTGATTATTTTGATGAGTTGGTGGTGACAAAACCATAATAAAAGGAGATTGTCCTAAACCGATAAACATTTGCGTCATATACATATGACGTTCTAACCAAGTTACTGTTGGATATCCCGGCATAATTTTCGCGGTTCTAAAAGTTGCATCACCGCGATAGGTAAAGTCTATATTTTCACCTTCTAATACTCTTCCTTGATAAAAAGGTATTCCCAAACCCGGTTTACTGACATCATCACCTAACAAATGTCCGTAAGGTTTAATATTTTCAGAATTAGCGTCTATTACAGGAATCGTTAAAGTTTTAGTTTGAGAAATATTCATATTTTGGATTTTGGATTTTAGATTTTGGATTTTAGATTTTGAATTATAAAGCAAAGAACCTCACCCTGTCCTAACGGACATCCCTCTCCTTAATAAGGAGAGGGAAAGATTTACAATAAGTAAATCGAGGGTGAGGTTTTTCCATAAGTTTACTATAGGAATTAATATCATTGATAATTGATGATTGATAACTGCTCACTGCTCACTGTTAACTGTTAACTGTTAACTGATTCATATATTTTTTCGCCGGTGGTAATCCACGTATAAGGTTGATTTTTAATGTTCATTAAACATTCTTTTAAGTATTTTAACCGCATCGGTTGACCGACTATAAAAGGATGTAATCCAATTGCCATTACTCGCGGCTGTGATTCTCCTTCTTGCCACAATTGAGAAAATTGGTCTTCTATGGCTTGAGCAAATTCTGCACCAGAAAAACGGTTGCTCAAACATAAAGTAATATCGTTAGCTTCTATAGTATAAGGAATTGCTAATAAACGATTATCTGCAACGGGATACCAATAAGGTTGGTCGTCATTTACCCAATCTGCTGTATATTTAATTCCGGCTGAATGTAACAATTCAAATGTTGATTCTGTAATCGAAAAGCCTGGTGTTAACCAACCTTTTGGTATTTTACCCGTGGCTTGTTTAAGTAAAGTTAAAGTTTTATTTATAGTATCGGTTTCTGCTTCTCTATCCATGCCACTATGACCAGTAGAATTATTAATTCCATGTGCCATTATTTCCCAATTATGTTGCAGCATTGCTTCCATTATTTCCGGATATAGCGTGCAAATTTCACCGTTTACTGCTGCGGTAACGGGAATTTCTAATTCGGCAAACAGATCGAACAAACGCCAAATACCAACTCTATTTCCATAATCTCGCCATCCGTAGTTAGCAATCTCAGGATAACTATTTAAATGTGGTTGAATTGGAGTTCCTAGTTTACCAAACGTGAAATGTTCCACGTTCATTACTACCCATACAGCAACTCTAGCATCATCAGGTAGTTTTAATTCTGGGCGCTGGGAAATTGGTTGAAAAGATGGAGGAAGCATAAATGAGTTAGGAGTTAGGAGTTAGGAGTTAGGAGTTAAGAGTTAAGAGTTAGGAGTTTAGAATGAGCAATAAATAGCAAGTAAAATGCATGGCGATGTTTATTATAATACTATTTTTATTTACTTTTAGGACTTACGCAAAGCCCCCCTTTTTTAAGGGGGGTTGGGGGGATCTCAGCATCTAGAACACTATATTTTTCGTTATCGCTGCGTAAGTGCTGACTTCTTAGCTCTACGTGCATCTAATAAGGTTTTTTTTAATAATTCTAGAGCCAGAAAGAAAGTGATTTTATTCGAGTGAATTTTAATAAATTTATTAGACTTAAATTTGTAAATAAAATGCTGTAAAAAATAATTATTATTAATTTCATGATTTATTTTTAATAGCTTTAATAAGCAACTATGTAATATCTTAAAAGTAAGACTAAAGATATAATTTTTATAGCTATCTAAACAAAATTAGAGTAATATTCCGGAACAGTTTGCGGAGGATTTGAAGTAAGAAATAGAGACTGAGGATACGAATAAACCCAATATTTTGAAGGAGGTTTTCGTATGGAAGGCGCATTACTAATTATATTAGTATTTATACTAATTGCTTCTCCTAAAAGAGATAAAGAACCGGACGAACATTACGAAGTTAAAATCTACGACAAGAAAAAGAAGAAAGACAAAGAAGAAGATTAGTTGACCAAAATTGAATAAGTTACGAAAACAATAATCGGGGTAATTCTACTTAACTAAATATCGAAAAGAGACGTAGCATTGCTACGTCTTTACACTTTTTAGAAGGTTAAAATAGGATGTTTCTATGTTCTCTATCTCCTGTTCCCTCTAAGTTATAAGTTGAAAATTAGAAATTATTAAATCTTTCAGCTTTTAGCTATTGAAAAAAATGTATTATTGATTCGGGGTATCCAATCCTCAATCCCCAATCCCCAATCCCCATGATTAATGAAGAAATATTAATAGAAAACGATATCCCACATCAAAGTTTAATATCAGAAGCGCTTGTAGATAAGTTACGAGCAAAAGCTTTTGGTATTACACCCGAAAATGCAGAAGAAACTATAAATAAACGTTGGAATTTACTCAAATCTATTTATCCCGCTTTTAAAGAATTATGTCAAACTAATTTACAAATGTCACCTGATGCCATGTTGCCAACATTATGGGATTTATGGCTTCCTTTGGCAATGCAAATTGCATCACAACATCAACAAATTCAGCGTCCTTTTATACAAGGAATTTTAGGTGGACAAGGAACAGGAAAAACCACAACTTGCAAAATTCTCAACTTAATTTTGTCACAATTAGAATACCGAGTTTTGAGTTTATCTATAGATGACTTATACAAAACATATCAAGCACGTTTAATTTTACAACAACAAGATCCCCGTTTAATTTGGCGGGGGCCACCGGGAACTCATGATATTGATTTAGGATTAAATGTTTTAGATAATATTCGTCAGCGGCATACTACTATAACTGTTCCTCGCTTTGATAAATCGCTACATTCTGGAAACGGCGATCGCACTTTACCGGAAACAATAGAAAATGTTGATATCGTGTTATTTGAAGGTTGGTTTGTCGGCGTTATTCCAATAGATTCCGCAGCATTTAATACTGCGCCTCTACCGATTATTACAGAAAAAGATAAACAATTTGCCAGAGATATGAACGATTTACTCCACAATTATCTACCTTTGTGGCAACGCTTAGATAGTTTAATCGTGCTGTATCCCAAAGATTACCGTCTTTCCCTAGAATGGCGCAAACAAGCAGAAAATCAGATGAAAGCCAGCGGAAAAACTGGAATGACAGACTTACAAATAGAAGAATTCGTAAATTACTTTTGGAAAGCACTGCACCCTGAATTATTTATCAAACCATTAATAAAATCTCCATCAGTTGATTTAGTAATTGAAATTAATCCCAATCATAGCTTCGGCAAAGTTTATAAGTTGAGTTAGGAGTTAAGAGTTAGGAGTTAAGAGTTAGGAGTTAATCAACAATTATCCGTGGAATCAGTGTAATCCATTTAATCAGTGTTCGGAGTTAGGAATTAGGAGTTTTGAATTACCAATTACCAATGCCCCATGCCCCATGCCCCATGCCCAATCCCCAATTCCCTATCTCCTAATCTCTTCAAGTAAATCGTTAAAAGGTTGCCAATTATCTTCTTGTGCAATTGATTGCCAAACTGATTCAATCACAGGTCTTAATATTACTGTTTGCGGATTAGAATTTTTAAGAGTTTGAGCAATATTATCCATTTCCGAAGTTGCCATAGTATTCAATATTCTGTGATAAATTCCTGCCCAGTTAAAGAATAATTCCGATGAACCTAAAGATTGCTTAATCTCAGAACCTTCTAATATATAGCTAGCATCATCTTGCCATTTCTGAGAAAAAGTTGCGGCGATGTCGGCATAAAAATGATGGTAGCTGATAGGATAATGTTTGAGAAAATCAATTGTTGCTTTTAAGATTTCGTCAGTTTCTCCTTGCGGTAATTCTTGATTTAATCCCAACTTTTTCAACATTAATAAACGATAATTGCCTAGAAAATATTTACCGAATTTGATCAACCCGGCATCCATATCAGATTTATCAATTACAGCCTTTAATGCTTCTTGGAGCATTTCCAAATTCCACATACAAATATCAGGTTGGTGGATGTAAGAGTAACGGCTGTAATGATCGAAATATGCTGCGGTAAAATGTGGGTCGTAAGTAGGAATAAATGCATAGGGGCCGTAATCAAAACTTTCCCCAGTAATCGACATATTATCAGTATTTAAAACCGCATGACAAAAACCAGCCGCCATCCATTGCGCTGCTAATTTCGCGACTCTTTCTACTAATTCGGCATAAAATAAAGCATATTTTTCTTGCTCGTTAATTAGATGCGAATAGTAAACCTCGATTACATGATCTAGAAGCTTTTTAGTTAAATCTGGACGCTTTAAATAATTTAAACGTTCAAAAGTACCAAAACGAATATGAGAACGGTTCATTCTAATCATTACCGATGAACGAGTCGGGGAAGGTTCATCACCACGCCACAACTGCCTTCCAGTTTCAATCAAGCTCATACATCTGGAAGTGCGTACACCCATACGATGCAGCATTTCCCCCGCCAATACTTCGCGCATTCCACCTTTAAGAGTGAGCATTCCATCGCCACCACGGGAATAAGGTGTTCTACCGGAACCTTTAGTACCGAAATCATAAAGTTCGCCATCGATTCCGCGTACTTGTCCGTAAAGAAAACCTCTACCATCACCTAATCTGGGATTATATTCGCCAAATTGATAGCCGTGGTAGCACATTGCCAGAAGAGGTTTACGCTGTTCAAATTTGCCAAAAGCTTGAATAAAATCTTCGTCTGTTACCTCTTGGGGATTCAATCCTAAAATCGGCAGCAGCGCATTATTGCGGAAGCGGAGTTTATGAAGAGAAAATTCTTCCGCAGCAACTTCATCATAATAGTCCGAGCCTAAAGATTCAAAAGCCGGTTCGTAATTGAGGTTAAGTAGGGGATTGGTAGTTTCAGCCGTTTGCATTACCAGTACGGGTAAGTTTGCTATACCCTTAATGGTACATCTGAGAGGAAGATTGGGGGAGAGGGGGAGAGGGGAGATGGGGAGAGGGGGAGATGGGGAGATGGGGAGATGGGGAGATGGGGAGATATTTATAATTGGTAATTGGTAATTGGTAATTGGTAATTAATAATTGGGCATGGGGCGTTTTTAGCAGTTAGGAATTATGCCTCTTCCCTATTCCCTATTCCCTATTCCCTATTCCCTATTCCCTATTCCCTATTC
>CAYMZW010000483.1:0-5499 GCA_964395005.1 uncultured Rivularia sp. | reverse complement strand
ACTTGCCGACAATCTTATTAGAAATTTACAAAGTTCTCAGTAATTAAGCAAGAACTTATGGCAAAACAAACTAAAAATCTACGATAAATCTATATCTAAGGCATTTTAGTTTTCATTTGCCTAAATGTCACTTTTATTCCATAGTTTTATCCGATTTTTCGTAAATGTCGAGTGTATTATGACACTTTTATCTTATTGTTCTTTTTATTGTATATTGCTTACACTTACATCAAAAAAGTAACTATAAAAACATAGTTATATTTTTTAGTGCGTTTAATTACTGATTTTCTTGACAACATTCGATCGTTTGTTTTTTCATATATATACACAAATCTTATGTTTAAACCTAAAATATATATTCTTTATGGATGGCAAATTTATAATAATTAAAAAATTAACGTAGTACATCTTGCCCGGTAATCTATCAAACAGGCGCTTGTATTGTAAAAATTAAATTTTAACTTCTGAGGACAATATAAAAGGCTCAAACTCCGATTATTAAAAAATCATTTGAATACGTAGAAGCCCAGATACATCGATATATGATAGAAATTCTAGTAGTTCCTAAACGCAATATTGAATTTTAGGAAACATCTGTGGGAACAAATCCATCAATAATGATGTAACACTAATCTGCTACACCAAAATATAAACAATAAACTGACATTTTTTTGGCATCTTAATGAATTTTGTTACTTCTCACTGCCCTAAAGTAAGGATTATGCCAACTACCTTTCTAAGTTGGGTTGCAGTAATTTAAAAATCTCTCATATTAATTATCGGTTGATGAACTTAGTGAAAACAAGGAATTGTAAATGAAGATTTTCTTGACCTCATAAACGTAATTTGTTATCGTTTTTGCCGCAATCGTAAAAAATAGTGTATCTACAACTACAATAGTAAAAAATAATCAAAAAGTAAAACCTTCAATTCTCGGATTTCAGCCTGACAAAACCACTTCGGCAATGTTTTTCTAAATTGCTATATAAATGCGAGTTTTACTGCTATATCCTCAGTTCCCGAAATCTTTTTGGTCTTTTGACAAGACTATAGAGCTAATTGGACGTAAAGTAACTGTCCCTCCTTTGGGGATGATTACGGTAGCGGCTATTTTACCTCAAGATTGGCAATTCCGATTAGTTGACCGTAATATTGCTCCCGAAACCGAAGCAGATTGGGAATGGGCAGAATTAGTTATTCTTTCGGGAATGATTGTCCAGAAACCAGATTTACTGCACTTAATCGGTGAAGCAAAACGGCGTAACAAATTAGTCGCGGTAGGTGGCCCTTACGTAACTTCCGTACCGCAAGAAGCCCAAGCCGCAGGGGTAGATTTTTTGGTTCTAGATGAAGGCGAAATAACTTTACCTCTATTTGTAGAAGCACTTCAAAGAGGGGAAACTTCGGGGATATTCCGTTCGGATGGTGAAAAGCCCGATATTACCAATACGCCGATACCAAGATACGATTTGCTAGAGATAAGCGCTTACAGCGATATGTCAGTGCAATTTTCTCGGGGTTGTCCGTATCAGTGCGAATTTTGCGACATTATCGTACTTTACGGACGCAAACCGCGTACAAAAACTCCAGCGCAACTGATCGGTGAATTACAAACACTGTATGATTTGGGCTGGCGGCATTCGGTGTTTATGGTAGATGATAATTTCATCGGCAATAAACGTAATGTGAAGTTGCTACTCAAAGAAATAATTCCTTGGATGGCAGAGCGGGATTATCCATTCAGCCTGCAAACAGAAGCTTCAGTAGATTTAGCACAAGACGACGAACTACTCGATTTAATGATTGCTGCTAACTTTAGCTCTGTATTTTTGGGAATTGAGACACCGGATACGGATAGTTTGTCATTAACGAAAAAACATCAAAACACCCGCGATTCACTAGTTGAAGCCGTGCAAAAAATTAATCGTAAAGGCTTGCGAGTCATGGCTGGCTTTATTCTCGGCTTCGACAATGAAAAAGCAGGAGCAGGCGATCGCATTATTGATTTTGTGGAGACGACTGCAATTCCCAATGCAATGTTTGGTTTGCTACAAGCTCTACCAAATACAGCATTATGGCATCGATTGGAAAAAGAAGGGCGTTTGTTAGAAATTGACCAAAAAGGCAATACGGGCAATCAAACAACATCTTTAACTAACTTTATTCCAACTCGTCCCATAGAAGAATTAGCCTCAGAATATGTCAAATGTTTCTGGGAACTGTATGAACCAAAAAAATACTTAGGAAGAGTTTATCGGCATTACCTGGAAATGCAGCCTCGCCCTTACAAGAAAAAGTTCAAAATGCCAGAATTAATAGAATTAAAGGCACTATTAATCATTGTTTGGCGACAAGGTATTAAACGTAATACCCGATTCCAATTCTGGAGTCAACTTTTCGCAATACTCAAGCACAATCCTAGAGTATTAATCTCTTACATAACCATGTGCGCTCTTTTGGAGCATCATATTGATTACCGCCAAATTGTTCAAAATGAAATTGAGGGGCAAATAGCTGATTACCGTACCGCGAATCTTAAACAAGAATTTCAGCAAGTTGGGATGAGTAAACCTTTGGTTATTTAGAGAATGTTTTAGAAGTCCAATTTAATACCAACCCTGGCGACTGTAAGTCGCGGCTACACAAGCAAAACCCACCTGCGTGGGTTAAAAATCTGCTAGTCCACGCAGGTGGACTTTGCCTATGTAGTAGCGGTTTTAAGCGCCGGGTACTTTTAAAACATCCTCTTGGAGAATGTCTGAAAATTACTTAATACCAAGTTCTGCTCTCAAGTATGAATGGAACGCGGCACAAAGTACGACGAAAAATTATCTTTTATTTTTAAGTAGGTGTAGAGCAAAAAAAATTCATGACTACCAATTTATCTCCAGTTTCTTTACCTCAATTAAATCCACCTTCTCCGCGATTGAAGGTGATTATTTTCACTGTCATACTTCATCTAGCAGTATTATTAGCATTCTTACCCAGTAACTTTAGCTGGGCTGCTGTCGGTGTTGCAGTGTTATTGCACTGGATGACTATTGGTTTGGGAATTGCTTTTGGATTTCATCGTTTAGCAACCCATCGCAGCTTACAAGTACCCAAATGGCTAGAGTATTTTCTCATTTTGTGCGGTACTTTGGCTCTTCAGGGTGGTGTCTTTGGCTGGGTTGGATATCACCGAGTACATCATTTACATTCCGATGAACAAGGAGATCCTCATACACCCAATGAAGGTTTCTGGTGGAGTCACATAAATTGGTTGATGCACACTGTTCCCGCTCGCCCAGAACTTCCACGCATGACAAAAGATATTGCCGACGACCAATTTTATCGTTTCTGCCATCGTTATTATATTGAGTTGCAAGTCGCATTAGGAGTTATTTTATATTTGCTCGGTGGATGGCCTTTTGTAGTTTGGGGAATTTTTGTCCGCTTGTTTGTCGGAATTCACTCTACTATGTTCGTCAACAGTGCTTGTCATATGATTGGATATCGCAATCACGATTCAGGCGATCGCTCTACAAATTGTTGGTGGGTTGCTCTATTGACTTTCGGTGAAGGTTGGCACAATAATCATCATGCTTTTCAATATTCTGCACGTCACGGTTTGAAATGGTGGGAAATTGACATGACTTGGATGACGATTAGGTTTTTGCAATTTCTGGGATTAGCAACTAACGTTAAACTTCCACAAAAGTAATTATTATCCATGTTCGTAGTAAGCGATTTATCGCTCTTGGAGGACTAAAGTCCTTACTACAAACTGGGATTAATAGCTAATAATTATACTTCTATCAGTTGTAGAGACGCTTTTGTATCGCGTCTCTATTTTATTTGAGCAATTAATAACCGATTGATACCAATAAAATTTATTACTAAAAAATAAAAAACAGTTACCATATATTTAGCAATACAATAGTAACTTAGAATACTATCTAAATACTCTATTGTATTGTTTTTATAATCGTAGGAACGCTATAACAATGACACAAACTCAAGCGCCAAATTTACAAAAAACGCAAGATAAAGTTTCTCCTTCCAGCCAGAATTGGAGCAATATTCTTTCTGTGCTACCTAGTGGAGAACGCTATCTATATCAGCTTTTCAGTTTAATTAAGGAAGGCAATCTCACAGTTATTAATCCATCTGGTACAGCTTTCCACTTTGGTGAAGAATCTTCCCCATCACTAATTTTAAAAGTTTATAACCCCGATACTTACGACCGCACTTTGGCATTTGGCGCACTTGGGTTTTGCGAAGCTTATATGGAAGGCTGGTGGGATGAGGAAAACGATAATATTGTTGAACTGATCGGCTTGTTTTATCGCAGTAACGTATACTCGAAAGCCAACCAACGGGTAACAATTCCTTTATTGATAAAGGTAATTACTCAGCGTTTGCGAACTGTTCCCACTAATATTCAAAATAGTCGCAAAAACGTACAGCATCACTACGACTTAGGAAACGATTTCTATCAACATTTTCTCGATTCGACAATGACCTATTCGTGCGGTTATCGGATTCAAGAAACTGATTCCCTAGAGCAGATGCAGTTGCAAAAGTACGAATTAATTTGTAAAAAACTGGCTTTGCAACCCGGAGAATCTTTAATTGAGATTGGTTGCGGATGGGGTGGAATGCTGATTTACGCTGCCGAAAACTATGGCGTTTCTGGAACGGGTATTACCTTAAGCGTTGAACAAGCTGCATTAGCAAAGCAAAGGATTGAAGAAAAAGGTCTGAGCGATAAAATCAAAATCGAGATTGCCGATTACCGAGAGATAAAAGGGCAATACGATAAATTTGTCAGCATCGCGATGTTTGAAGCTGTTGGTAAAAAAGATTTTGCGACATTCATGCAGAAAGCATCAGAACTTTTAATTCCTAATGGGATAGGTTTGTTGCATACAATTGTCACCGAAACTAACGAACGCAATGGAGCTTGGAGTGATAAATATATTTTTCCAGGCGGCTATGCACCACAGCTTCATGAAATAATGAAAGAACTGCGGTTAGCAAAACTACCAGTAGCCCATTGTGAAAATCTTAAACCTCACTACGCTGAAACGATGAAACGCTGGGCAAAGAATTTTACTGAAAACCGAGAGAAAATTGCATCATTGAGTCCAAATTATGATGAGCGGTTCTTGCGGATGTGGTATCTTTATCTGCAATCCTTTGAAGCCTCGTTTCGTTACGGCAGCCTACATATTCATCAAATCTTGTTTTACAAGGGTAAGCAATGGCCGTTGGATGTTCCTTTGAATTTTTCTTAAAGATTGTGTCAACATTTCGTAAACCTAACTATCAGCCTCTTTCTTTGCAAGAAAGAGGTTTTTATTATTTATTAATGGAACAGTAAAGGCTTAAAACGATTCAAAATATAAAGCACTATTTCCCTTCCAAAAATTTTCTCGGAGGGGATTTTGCGATCAAATTAACCTATTCATCGTCAAAAAATTAGTTTATTGTACTTTTAATGCTCTAATATCATCG
>CAYMZW010000482.1:4380-5506 GCA_964395005.1 uncultured Rivularia sp. | reverse complement strand
AGTCGATCCCATTGCTCAGAGCTTCCAGAAACCTTACAAATTTTACCAGATGCCCCTACTAATAGCAGTAGATTTTTAACTACCAAATCTTGCTCTTTTAAGTAAGGCATCAAATTCGACTTTTGCTCAACATAACATGAATTTACCTCTATCACTCCACTCTCATCTCTTTACAGGTAAATGTTTTGAGCAATATTTTTAGGTGTTAACGATGGGTAACAACATTGCTGTTGAGCGGTAAAGTATACTTATATTGCATCTTCATACAAAAACTTAACATTTTGCACAAAAGAGTAGTTCTATTTTTTCCTCAAAAAATTTATGTTTTGTAACGCAAAATTTAATTTTTTATTCTATAAATATCAAATGAATTTTGAATAATTAAAGAAATTCAATTCAAATTAGACCTTCATCTTGAGATATTTGATATTATCGCTGCCTTAAAATAAACTTTTAAAAACCTATTTTCAAAAAAACCGCGTTGATTAATTATCGCAAATGATTTAGAAACGCGATAAAACTTTTGATGTATTTAGTCGATTTAGAAATAGTTTAAGCTGCTAACTAATAACCATATCTTTATACAAACAGGACTTTAAAAAATAAGTATGATGGCTTTATTTATTCGGAGTAACCTCAAAATTATCGCAGGAATAGCAGCACCGATCCTTATTTCAATTCTTGTTTTACCCGCCTACAGCATTTACCTGGTTTTTCGAGACGCAAAAAAACTTGCTAGAGATACGCCTTACTGCATTCAACTGAGTGGCAGCGATAGAACTGATTATATACCCGTTAAAACTTTGCTTGATTTATCGATACAGAGAATGCAAGGAAGTAAATATGGTCAGCATCATGCAATTCTTGTTTTAGGTAAAAAACCCTCAATGCTTTACCACTGGTCTTATTTTAACAGTCAATTTAAACTAGACACCTTTAATCAGAGAAGCGGGAATTTTCCAGCTATTTACTGTCAGCCCAAACAGTATTTTATCAACAATCTTCCTTTTATGTTTCCTAAACAAAATCGATTTGTTAATGGTAAAAGTAAAAACTTGTACGTTCGCTTTAGTCAGCAAGAATTTTCTATTCCAAAAGCCTATCATCCAAGAACTAGTGGCGGTCA
>CAYMZW010000482.1:0-4280 GCA_964395005.1 uncultured Rivularia sp. | reverse complement strand
GTCAGCAAGAATTTTCTATTCCAAAAGCCTATCATCCAAGAACTAGTGGCGGTCAAAATCCACGTTTCAGTATAAACTTATCAACTGATTTTGAATCTCTTGATAGATCGGCTAAGATTTATGAGCAAATTTCAATTGGAGTAGGAAAAAAAGAAGTCAAGTCGATGAAAAAATTTATGGCATCGATTTCTCAAGGAAGCCAGTCAAAAGAATTAACGAACGAATATGGGTTAAGAAAACGTGTAATTAGGAATAATTTACTTGATTCCGAACGGATACAGTACTATACCGTAAATGATGCCAATGAATTCACTACTTTAATCGGGTGCTATTCCAAATCTTGTCAGCATCGCTTTGTTTACAACAATATGTCTTTTTATTTTAGACATTCACCGCAACGTATCTCCCAATGGAAAGAAATGCAAAGCGAGTTAAAAGTCCTAGTTGATTCGTTTACTATCAATAGTTACAAGTAAAACTATATCTAAACATAGTAATCAAAAAATATAGTAGTAATTTTGTTCGGAGAAGATTCAAGCAAACCACTCCTTCCCGTACAAAGTCCAAAAAATAATCATTTTTGCCTGATTTACTCTTAAATATCTAGAAGACGTTCAAAGACAAGCATTTTCAGGATTTTACTGTCGGTAAATCGTAACCTTGATAACATATATTTTGTGTATTTCAATTCTTTGTGCGTGCCGCTGTCGTTTATCTTGTTCCCTTCAAGCAGATGCTGCTCTATGAAATCGGCGCGTGTATTTGATGAAATTTACGAAAAGTTGCCTTCGTTGGCGTTCAAAACAACTACAAATCTATTTATCCTCTTATTTGAGCGTAAACACTTATTTACGAACTTGGAGTTTTTTTTGGCAAATCAATTTGGTGGGATCGTAGCGAGAAGTGTGATAATAAAATCCATTAGTTGAAAATTTAAGCATAATGGTTGAGGCAAATTGCAAAAGTTTGTTATGTGGCTCCATAGCCGAAAGCAATAATCAACGGTTATCATTACGAGCATGCTAATGGGTTTGCTTTGTGCTTAGTATTACAGCAAAAAAGAAGGTAGCAGTTACTTGTATAGGAGTGAAGAATGCTGGAATTGTTTGGTTCGGGTTTGATTTCGTTATGGTTAGACATGGCGGGAGTACAAGTTAAGCCAATGCAGGCTTTTGATACGCTAGCTTGGCAAGCTGGTACCGGCTTAGTTCTGAGTCCCGATCCAAATCCAGCCAGAAGCAATACGATAAGTGAATATCTTAAAGAATTACAGGCATTAAAACTAATTAAACCCGAACAAACCCAAGTTCAAGGTATTTGGATGCAGTCAGGCCCGATACTGATGGCTAATCATCAAGGTACAAAACCCTTACCTGCTGCTTCTTTAACAAAAATTGCAACTTCACTTGCTGCACTTCATAAATGGGGTCACGATCATAAATTTGAAACTTTGATAAGTGCTACTGGACCTATTAAAAACGGTGTATTAGAAGGAAATCTAGTAGTTAACGCTAGTGAAGATCCTTTATTTGTTTGGGAAGAAGCAATAACTATTGGCAATATGCTCAACAAAATGGGTATAAAGCGCGTCAATGGGAATTTAATCGTGGTTGGCAAATTTGCGATGAATTTCCAGCGCAATCCTACGTTAGCAGGACAAGCACTCAAAAGAGCGCTCAATTCAGCTCGTTGGGATAGACGCATAGCCTTTCAGTATTCCCGAATGCCTAAAGGTACCCCAAAACCTCAAGTGCCAATTAAAGGAATTGTTGAAGTCAAAGACGAGATTAAAGTTTCCCAAACCCAGTTGATACGTCATCGTTCGTTACCGATGGCACAGCTAATTAATGAGATGAACGTTTTCAGCAACAATGACATGGCTGAAATGCTGGCAGAATCAGTAGGCGGAGCAAGTGTAGTCCAATCAGTTGCGGCCAAACTTGCCAGAGTACCGCAAGAAGAAATTCAATTAATTAACGGTTCCGGCTTAGGACAAGAAAATCGCATTTCTCCTAGAGCTGCCACCGCAATGTTAATGGCAGTTCAACGTTTAGTAGCTCCTCATAATTTGACGGTAGCTGACTTATTCCCCACTTCTGGTTTAGATCATCGCGGCACAACTTACGCCAGACGCATTCCTAAAAACACAGCCTTTAAAACTGGCACCTTAAGAGATGTCAGCGCTTTAGCAGGAGTAATGCCGACAAAAGATCGTGGTTTAGTTTGGTTTGCAGTTATTAACAAAGGCGTTTACGTTCCAGGTTTCCGTTCCGAACAAGACAAATTACTGCAAAAAATGCTCAAAGAATTGCAAGCACCAGCAACCGCTTCAACTGGTATCAGCCCTACCGAAGGCAAAAAAGCTATACCTGAATTAGGAAAAGCTAGTCGTAATGACATTTTGTATAAAAGCTGAATTTAGGGAGTAGGGAGTAGGGAGTAGGGAGTAGGGAGTAGGGAATAGGGAGTAGGGAGTAGGGAGTAGGGAGTAGGGAGTAGGGAGTAGGGAGTAGGGAGTTAGGAGTTAGGAGTTAGGAGTTAGGAGTTGGGGATTGGGCATGGGGCATGGGGCATTGGTAAGTGATAACTGATAACTGATAACTGATAACTGATAACTGATAACTGATAACTGATAACTGTTAATTGTTGAGGTTTGGAATAATCTCTGTAATCACTCTGTTATCGGAACCTCCTCCTTTTACAACCACATTTTCTGTATTGAAATTACCTGTTGCACTATCGCCTTTAAAAGTTAATTGAGGATCTGTTTGAGCGTATGTTACGTTTCCAGAGGCTTCTAATAGTTGCTTGTTTAAATACCAAGTTAAATTATTTGATTGAATCGACTGACCTTTTTGTCCGATACCTTTAACGTTTCCTTGAACGAAAACTGTATCTTGGGGTATTTTTAATTCACCTCGATTCCCGCTTACAGTTATATTTTCAGCACGATGCACCACTTTTACTGGTGCATTTGTTTTAATATTCTGGGCATTAACATTCCAAGTTAGGGAATTACTCGCTATTTGCACCAAAGGATCTAGTAATTCAATAAAGGCATTTTTTGTAATATTAACAATTTTTGTTTTTAAGAAAATTTCAGCAGCATCTCCCCTACCGCGATCGGTAAGTTTATTATTCTCAAAACGGTTAATCTGCATGGTGCGATCGCCAATTAGTTTTTCCTGTTCAATCATCCAGGTTAATTGCTCGGTTTGCATTTGCAGTTGGGGTTCGTTTGATTTGGCTACGACTCCCCCAGAAAAATCAATCCGCTGTTCGCGGGTTTTAACTCTTGCTTCTTTGGCTACTGCTTGTAACTGTTTGTGAGTGCCATTAAGTTGATTGCGAACAATCATTAAGTCTTCTTTTGGTCGCCATTCTAATTCATTACCTCGCAACACCACACCATTTTTAGGATCTGTTGCGACAATTTTACCTTTGAGAAATAATTGCTTTCCGTCTTGCCTAATATCGGCTTTATCCGCTGTAATTTTGTAAACTATTTTACCGTCTTGATACAGTTCGCCATAAGGATTCTGGGCATTACCAATTTGTTTTTCTTTGGTATATTTCGCTTGTTTGGCGTTTACCTTCCAAATTGGTTGACCTTTTTCATCAAATTGTTCTAAAGCTACGCCTTGGAAAGTAAAGTTACTTTCGTCATCTTGTACGGATTCGTCTTCGACTGGTTCGTCTTCAATACTGGACTTCTCACCTCCACAACTAACTAATGTCAGAAGAGAGAAGGCGCAGGGCAGAAGGCAGAGGCTCAAAGTCTTACGGGTTAAGCTTTTCATCCTATAAATTGTAGAATTTTTTGCGCCATACTCTATTAACAGACGTAGAAAAAGTTAATATTATCCGTGTTTTTGATTAATTTATTTTGGCTATACCCGATAAGAGAAAGCAGGAAGTAGGGAGTAGGGAACAGAAAAAACCCCATAATTAAGATGCGTCAGTAATCAAAATTCCTCAGTATTGAAAGAATTCAGTTAACTAACGCATCTTAAATAAAGATAAATTTTGGATAATTCAGTTTGCGATGTCCAACTCACCGTACTATTTTTGTCTTGTACTTTATTCTTGAATTTCCAAACGAGGATCTACCATACCAGGTGATGGTGATTGCTCTAGAAAACTCATTTCGGGTAATGGGCGGTAAGGATATCCCTGACGAGGTGTCTTTTGAATATCATCTTTAACAGCTTCTAAATCAATGTAGCGATCGGAAACGTTAATCAAACTATCGCTAGTCATAGAACGTAAACTTACTACTT
>CAYMZW010000481.1:0-5515 GCA_964395005.1 uncultured Rivularia sp. | reverse complement strand
CTTCCCCCTTTCAGGAGTTAGAAGTTAGGAGTTATGAGTTATGAGTTATAAGTTAAGAGTTAGGAGTTAGGAGTTAGGAGTTGTGAGTTATTAATATTATCAATGCCCTATGCCCAATTGATAATTGATGATCCATACCCTCCGGGTGAAAATTGATAATTGGTAATTGATTATTGTAAATAATGTCTGTTATGTATCCGCGTCGTCAACGACAACTTGAGAGTTTGGTTAAAAAGCTGGGTTTATCAGTAAAAGCGCCTATCAAATGGGATTTACTAGACTTGGCGCTGACTCATCCTTCTATTTCTGAGTCGGCTAATTACGAACAACTTGAGTTTGTTGGGGATGCGGTGGTACGTTTGGTGGCTGCTCTTGTTTTATGGGAAGATTTTAGTGATGCTCGCGTAGGAGATTTTGCTGCAATTCGTTCGGTACTAGTTAGCGATCGCATTCTTGCTAAATTAGCTGGCTCTTACGGTTTGGAGCTACATTTATTAGTTGCCGGTAGTGCTTACGGAGATAAAGCAGGGCAAGAATCTAGATTAGCCGATGCATTTGAAGCGGTTTTGGGTGCGCTTTATCTAAGTACTAATAATTTGGAATTGATTCGCTCTTGGTTAGATCCTCATTTCAAACAACTCGCTACAGAAATTAATTCAGATCCAGCAAGACAAAATTATAAAGCTGCTCTACAGGAATGGACTCAAGGAAAATATAAAACCTTACCTGAATATCGCGTAACTCAGTTTACTTCACCCCAACACAATCAAGAACGCTTTCGAGCCGAGGTTTGGCTGCACGATCAAAAATTAGGTGAAGGTAAAGGACGTTCCATTAAAGCTGCCGAGCAAGCTGCTGCGAAAATGGCTTTCATGGCAATTCAACCTCAGTAATAATACTGTATTCAAACCAGTATACAATAAGCTATTGATTGTAAAGTTGTTGTATATTTAGATTATAGATTAGGTAAGATTCATAGTTGTAATTTTTTGTATTTTATATAGGTAGTAGTTTGCCACATTAAATTTGAGGGGCTTGGAAATTGATTGCTCCGGTTGGGTTAAGCAAAGCACAACCCAATACCCTAACTCTTACAACTATCTACTATCTACTAACAATTAACAATTAACAATTAACAATTAACAATTAACAATTAATTAATAACGAGCGGATGACTAATTCAATAAAAGTTGCTGTGGTTGGGGTTGGACGTTGGGGCGTTAATTTATTGAGAAATTTTTTAGAGCATCCCCACGTAGAAGTAGTGGCTGTGGTAGATCCAAGCTCTGAATCTTTAACAAAAGTAGAACGGCAATATGATTTAGGGAAAAATTCGGAAAAAAATGTTTTATTAACTACCGAATGGCTAGAACTTCAACAGCTATCTGAATTAGATGCAGTAGTAATTGCTACTCCTGCCGTTACACATTATTCGTTGATTAAGGATGCTTTAAATTGGGGATGTCATGTTTTAGCAGAAAAACCTCTAACAGTTAATCCCGCCTATTGCCGTCAATTGTGTGAATTAGCCGAAAAACAGCAGTTGATTCTGATGGTAGATCACACCTACTTGTTTCATCCGGCAGTAGAAAAAGGACAAGCAGTATTACAAGCTGGTGCCGTAGGGGATTTACGCTACGGCTACGCAACACGCACCCATTTGGGACCGGTACGTCAGGATGTTGATGCACTATGGGATTTAGCTATTCACGACATAGCAATTTTTAATAGCTGGTTGGGTGAATCACCTATTACTGCTCAAGCAACAGGAAAAGTTTGGCTACAATCTTCTCCTCATTCCCTATCCGATTTAGTCCAAGTAACACTAACATATGCTTCGGGTTTCCAAGCATTCATTCATTTGTGCTGGCTTAACCCTGATAAACAACGGCGTTTGGTAGTTGTCGGTAGTCAAGGTAGCTTGATTTTCGATGAAATGTTAAGTGATAAGCCTTTAACATTAATGCAGGGTGAGTTTGAACGTCAGGAAAATCGCTTTATCCCTATAAATCAACAGCAAAAAGTCTTAGAAGTAGAAAAAGGAGAACCACTAAAACGAGTTTGTAGCAGTTTTATTGAATGCATCCAGAAAAATACTCCGCCATCAATATCTAATGGTTGGGTAGGTATGGAGCTTGTAGAGATTCTTACCGCTCTTACTCAATCCTTAGAAGCAGGAGGTAAGCCGGTTTCAATTCAAAACAATGATAAATCAAAATAAAACTCTTGTGGGATGGGCTTCTAGCCCGTTCTTTTTATATCAAAACAAAACCTTGATGTTGGGTTACGACGCAAAATAAATCAATTGCTTGATTGCTAAATATTAGAGTGCGTCTAACCCAACCTACGACTATTTATATGGCTATTTTAAGTTACCCCGAATACTAGCTTGTGCTACCTTACCATTCCCATTTACTGAATCAATTTTATTCTCGGTATCTATTAAAGGTAAAGTAATTTTAACTGTAGTACCTTGATTTATCCCCAAACTTTCAAGAGTTATCGTACCTCCCATCAATTCAATTAAGTTCCGTGAAATTGCTAGTCCCAAACCTGTACCGTTATGCTGGCGCGTATTGCTAGCATCCACCATCACGAAAGGACGAAATAGTCTTTGCTGTTGCTCGGTATCGATACCTATACCTGTATCAATTACGGCAACCGTTACCCAGGATTTATTGTTACGATTTTGAATTTCTGTGGTTATCGTTATACTTCCTGCTTCAGTAAATTTTGTTGCGTTGCCAATCACGTTGATTAAAACTTGTTTGAGCTTTGCTGTATCTGCATTAACTCGAATTTGCTCTTCTAAAACAGGAACATTCAACTGCAAACTTTTTTGTCGAATATTTATCGATTGCAAGCTGATTACTTCGTTAATTACTTGACGCAAATCTATTGGTTTAATTACTACTGAAAGCTTGCCTGCTTCGATTCTAGAAATATCAAGCAAGTCATTAATAATGCCTAACAAATGAATCGCGGTTTCATCCGCACGTTTGAGAAATTCTTTTTCTTCTTCTCTATCGTCACACATATCCTCCCGAACTAAGCGTATGGAATTGATGATCACGTTTAAGGGATTTCTTAATTCGTGGGAAGTTGTAGCCAAAAAATGACTTTTACTTTGATTTGCAGTTTTTGCATCTTTCCAAGCAATTTCCAACTCTTGCGCCCATGCTTTGAGTCTTTCAACCATTTGGGAGAGTGCTTGCGCTAATTGATTGAATTCCCGAATGTTGAAATTATGCGGAACGATAGAAGAACTATCTGATAAATGAAGATTCAAAGCATAATCGCGTAGTTGCTCCACTGGGCGGGCTAAGTAACGAGCCACGTACAGTGATGCTAGTAAAGTCGTACCAATTAAGCCAATTGTTAATACAAATAAGATTAATCTAATTTCTTTCAAACCGACTAAAGCATTATCTAAGCTGGTGACGGCTAAAACTACCCATTTTTTGTCGCCATCATCAACTGGGCTGGGAATAGCTGTATATCCAGCAAGTAACTGCTTGCCTTGTTCATCAAAAAACAGATCGGAAGATTCTTCGGATTTAGATATAGCATTTTTTACAATCTGCTGTAGCTTTTTTCCATCTGCGTGTTCGGCGATATTGGTACCTACTTGCTGAAAACTCGGATGTGCTAAAATTGTCCCGTTTTCTGCGATTACTACCGTAGAATCTGTTAATAATTTAGGATTATTTTGAATTTTATCGTGCAGTAATTGCGACTGCATACTTAAGGTGTAACGTAATTTACCTTGAGTATCGTAGACCGGGGAAGATAAGTTTAGGTCTAGCTTTGGGGGTTTATTTTCTAAACTATTTTGTTTGTTTTTTAGAGATAAAATAGGTAAAGTCTGAACTTTATTTTGAGAAAACGAAAAATTATTTACACTAATTAATTGTTTCCCACAATTTCCAGCAATAATGTTTTTGCTACTTGGGTTTGTCAACTGAATGCATTTGATTTGTCTAGGCAGTTTCAACGCTAACTGAGTAACAAATTTTTTTACTAACTGAGGCTGCTCCGATTGAAGAACCGTAGTTTGGGAAGCAATAAATAGGTTAGTTTTAAGCGCATCAATAGTATCAACAATGTTCTGTCCTTTAAGAATTGCACTTTCAGTCAAATTCTGATGGGCATTTTCTATTAGACTAGAACGTGCTTTTTGATAGCCAACAAATTCACCTATCAATAAGACTGGTACTGATAGCAGTAATATCTTAGATATTAGAATTCGGCGGAATGATGATTGACGAAAATTCACCATTGGTATTCTCTGATAAGCATCTGCTCTTCAAACGTCAAAATAAACGTAATTTAACAATTTAATATACTTCTATTATTAAGTTTATTATTCCGATAGAGTCAAGTTATTAAAATATTGTTCGCAAAAAAGAACTAAAATTAAAAATCTGACTCTTCGGTAGTTGGTAATTGGTACATATTGGTTACAGTTTATCAACCTTCATGTTTGAGACAAGTATTGAGATAAATATGATACAGTGTACAACTTCGCTACAAAAGTATTGTTTGCTGTATAGCGATTATGCTTTGAACAATTAGAGTACCAATCTAACTGTATTCCATGTAATAAATATCAGCTATAAAAGTTTTCTATTGATTGGTATTATTCGTTGTGAAAATATCAGTATCGCGATCGCAACATAATTATGACAAACCAATCTCGTCCTCACACCACAATCGTTTTGGCAATGAGTGCAGATGGAAAAATAGCAGATGTTACTCAAGCTCCAGCTAGATTTGGTTCAAAAAATGATAAAGCACACCTAGAAAAACAAATTGCTACAAAGGATGCCGTTTTATTTGGTGCTGGTACTTTACGCGCTTACGGTACAACTTTGACTGTATCGCACCCAGACTTATTACAGCATCGAAAATCCAATGGTAAACCACCCCAACCCATTCATATCGTTATTTCTGCTTCCGGCGAGTTAAACCCAGGTTTACGCTTTTTTCAACAGTCAGTTGAACGCTGGTTAATTTCAACAGCTACAGGAGCGAAATTCTGGCAAACAAGACCGGAATTCAAACGTATACTAGTATTTGATACAACCGCAGGAATTGATATTCGTGCAGCGTTCAAACATTTAACTAGCATCGGTATAGCACAGTTGGGAATTTTAGGTGGCGGAAATTTGGTAGCGAATCTTTTTGAGCAAAATTTGATTGATGAAATGTGGCTGACTATCTGTCCTTTAATTTTAGGTGGTGAAAATGCACCAACACCAGTTGAAGGCTGCGGATTTTTAGCGAAACTTGCTCCAAGCTTGCAGTTGATGGAAGTTCGTACCGAAAATCAAGAAGTATTTTTGCACTATTCCCTGCAACAATTCCCAGATTAGATTACTCTAAATAAAGCCTTTGCCGCTCCTAAATTTGTCTTTAACTCCGATGTTTGAAAAAGTTAAATCGAGTTATTCTCTCTTGTGGATTGATAAAGTTGCTGAAGTACCCAAAAATGCTTGGAATGCTTTGGCTGTTC
>CAYMZW010000480.1:0-5518 GCA_964395005.1 uncultured Rivularia sp. | reverse complement strand
CGTTACCTAACTCCATCCGTTGCCTAACTCCATCCGTTACCTAACTCCATCCGTTACCTAACTCCATCCGTTACCTAACTCCATCCGTTGCCTAACTCCATCCGTTACCTAACTCCATCCGTTACCTAACTCCATCCGTTACCTAACTCCATCCGTTGCCTAACTCCATCCGTTACCTAACTCCATCCGTTGCCTAACTTTCTATCTAGCTTTCCCATACAAAGCTGTTTCCGAAGCAAATTGCTTGGCGGCTTCTAGTAAATATTCAAAATAGGTACGTCCAACAATAGATAACTGTTTTCCATTCGGATAAACCATGTACCAATTTCTTTTTATGGGAAAATGTTCTACATCTAAAATAGTTAAATCTTCTGCATATGGCATCAATGTATGGCGAGATAAAATCGAGATTCCTAAACCACCGGCAATAGCTTGCTTTATCGCTTCATTACTGCCTAATTCTAATTTCACCTTAACTTTTACATCTTCTTTGTCAAACAATTCTTGTACTGCTCTACGAGTTCCAGAACCGGGTTCGCGCATTATAAAAGGTTCATTTGTCAGCTTTGATATAGGTATATTCCTCTCTCCAGCTAAAGGGTGATTAACTGGCGCTAAAACTACTAAAGGATTTTCTAAAAATGCTTCATAATTAATATCAAGATGTTCTGGTATTTGACTCATAATATATAAGTCGTCTTGATTAGTCGTCATTCGTTCCAAAATACCTTCATGATTCGTAACTTGTAAAGAAATCTCAATTCCCGGATAAAGCTGACAAAATGAGCCTAATAAACGCGGAATAAAATATTTTGCTGTTGAAATAACTGCTAAACGCAATTGCCCCTGTTTTAAACCTTTTAAATCCGCTACTTTCATCTCAAATTGAGCCAAAGTATTGAAAATTTCTTTGCAAGTAGCAAATAATTCTCGCCCTGCTTCGGTAAGATATAAACGTTTACCAACTTGTTCAAATAACGGAATACCCACCGATTTTGTCAGTTGTTTTATCTGCATGGAAATGGTGGGTTGTGTCAAAAACAGCTCTTCAGCCGCACGAGTAAAACTACTGTGCCGTGCGGCAGCTTCAAACACTCTTAACTGGTGCAGCGTCGCCTGATTCAATGGTGATTACCCTCTTATAAATTTACATAGACAAACATCTATACAAAGATGCTTATTTACAAATGTATCTATAAGTATTACCGAAGAATCAAGCCAGGAACAGGTTTTGCTCATGGAAAGATCGGAAGCTACCCATAGAGCATAATCTATGGTTCTAATTCAAATTTGAGTATTTTCTTTATGTGATTTAGAAGTTATTATTGAGAGTAACGGCATTTGACTGACTCCCATATGCCCCATGTTTAATCCCCAAATCTTATTCCAACTCACCCATTTCTAATCTTTCAACTTCCGGTACGATTGTAATTTCCTCAATTACTTTTTCAGGCAACTTGTTTAAATCTGGCAATTCCAATAATTCTGCTTCTCCAACTGGCTCTTTGATATTTATTGGTAAATTTACTGGCTGACGCTCTTCTATCCAACAACTTGCGACTGGCAGGGTTTGCTCTAACTCATCTAACGGACGAGGTATCACCATGACGGCATTTAAATCGCCAATTCGTTCTGCTTCGTACATTCCAGCTTCTACTGCTACTGCAACATTTGCTACAGAACCGCGAATGATAGCAGTACACAAACCCGCACCAATTTTTTCATAAGCTGCTAACTGAACCTCTGCTGATTTAAGCATGGCATCGCAGGCTCCCACCATCGCCGGAAAACCAATTGTTTCAACCAAACCAACTGCTTGATTGCTCAATTTACTGTAGCTGGCTCCATCCGCAAAATTACTTAGACGATTGGCTATAGGCAACACTAAATTCAAATTAGGATATGGACGAGGAATTACCAAACTAGATACAAACTGTCCGAATTGCTTTGCAGTTTGTTCGCCAGATTCTACCGCTAAACGTACATCAGCGACTCCACCGCGAATCACGGCAGTACAATGTCCCCCGCCGATTTTTTCGTATCCGATTAAATGAACTCCAGCAGATTTAAGCATCATATCCGCCGTTCCCACTATCGCAGGAAAACTTATAGTAGATACCAATCCTAAAGCGGTATCTTTGATATCTCGATTTCGTGATGAATATTGATTATATGAGTGCATTTAAATTTTCCCCAAAACTCCAACTAACTGCGAAAAGTGAAGGATAAAAATTAAACATATGAATTTACGTCAATTCCTTTAATCCTAGCTTCTATCAAATACGAAGGATGGAGCATGGAAAATATTTTTAAGTGGATAAACTTGTATTGAATACAAAAGTTCTCGTTATCAAGGAAATGTGATTTAGAAGGATATTGCAGCCCTGTGTAAATATAAAAATCTATAAATATCGATTCGTGATGCATTACAACAAAACATACAAATTTAATTCATATAGTAATTAAATTCATCCTTCTTGAGATTCATCATGAGGTGTATCTAAAGTTTGTCGGTGAGGAAATAAAGTTGTCAGCAGGCTTTTGACGTTGCTTCTTCCATAGATATGATTTCCCGCACCGTTTGAATTAGCATTAGTAGGTTCCTCTGCTGAATCTTCCGAGCCAGCAGTTTCGGGTGTTAAATCTGTTGAATCTTTAACGGGAGAAAAATACGAAATTGGAGATGGGCTAACGTAAGGGCGAGGTGAGGGGGTGACGGGAGGAGTAGTATAAATTGAAGGTTTGGTAGCATTAGAAGTACTAGAGGTATCAGAAGCATTAGAAGCACTAGAAGCATCAGAAGCATCAGAAGCATCAGAAGCACTAGAAGTATCAGAAATAATTTCTACTTCCTCTGGTTCATCCGCTGCTTCAGTTTCCTTGACTTGCACTTGCTCTGTTACGGGTAACTGAGGCTTGACTCTACCATTCATTTCTTTAGAGGAAGGCTCGCCAAAAGTTCTGCTAGTATCTCCGATAACAGAGCCAGCAGGAACTACTTTTCCCGGTTCTACAGAAGAACGAAAGACAGTTGTAGCCGAACCAATACAAGCATTAGTGCCAATTTTACCCGCACCAACCATTAGGAAACCCGCTCCTAAATTTGCTCCCGATTCGATCTCTAAAGTTCCTGTATCTACCTGGAGAATTGACCCCATACCAATACAAACTCCAGAACCGATAATTATTTTACTATTGGGAGCCGCTTGCATTATCACCCCTGGTGCGATAACTGCACTTGCATGAATAATCACCTCGCCACTGTAAAAAGTCTCGAAATTGTTATAAAGACGCAGTGGCGGCACGGACATGGTTTTTTTTACCTTGTGAGTGGAGGATGAGGGAGTTAGGAGTTAGGAGTTAGGAGTTAGGAGTTAGGAGTTAGGAGTTAGGAATTAGGAGTTAGGAATTAGGAGTTAGGAATTAGGAGTTAGGAATTAGGAGTGTAGAGACGTAGCAGTGCTACGTCTGTGTTAGGAGTTAGGCAACGGATAGAGTTAGGAGTTAAGAATTAGAAAATGCTTTTAACCCATTACCCATTACCCATTACCCATTACCTTTAACCTTTGACCTTTGACTTTTAACCTATCCTCCATGCCCCATACCCAATCCAAAATCCAAAATCCAAAATCTAAAATTTAAATTACGGACGTTGAATGATGTTTTCGACTAAGCGACGCTTGAGTTTGGGATCGATTCCAATTAAACGGACGTATTCTCCTGGATATTCTGCTAAGTAAGATTCTAAAATTCCGACTACTTCTCTTTCGGAGTTTGAATCTATCTGTCCGCAGCTATACCAAGTACCTGTACGGAAGCGACGCTTGTCTACGTGTTCGGCACTAATTTTATAACCGCCACGCAACAGATTGCGAACTTCTTCTATTGCTTCGGCACTCAAACGAGTATTGGTAAGAGTTGCTGTAGATCCACTCTCGAAACCAACACCGTACTTTCTGACTTCGGGGGTAAATGTAGCCTTGGAGTCTGCTGGAACGTTAGTAGCGGGACGGTATGAACTACCGTTGCCGTTGGACGATCCGTTACTCGAACCTTCTGGACGTTGAATAATGGTTTCTAAAACTCTTCTTCTGGCTTTAGGATCGATACCAATCAAGCGCACGTACTCGCCTTGATGGCTTCTCATACATTCTTCTAAAGCCGAAATTGCTTCGCTAGCATTCTTTGATTCAATTGGGGTACAGCTTTGCCAAGAACCTGTGCGGAAGCGTCGTTGATCTACGTGTTCCATGCCAATTTTGTAACCGCCTGAGAGCAAATTACGAACGTGGTCTATGGTTTCGCTACTCAGTTGAGAACTACCGTTGGTGTAGTTACCATTGTTAGTGCTTCTGTAGCTGCTAGTGCTGTAATTACTATTGCTATAGCCACTACTGCTATGGCTGCTACTATATCCACTACCATTACTGGGTTTTGGAGGTGTGGTATAGGTAGATGTTGTTGTTGGTTTTGTCGAACCATCGGGACGCTGAATAATTGTTTCTAATACCCGTTTTTTCTGTTTGGTGTCGATACCAAATAAACGAACGTATTCGCCTTGATGTTCGGTCATGCAGCCTTCTAGTGCCGATACTGCTTCACCGACACTTCTAGCTTCTATAGGATGACAGCTATTCCAAGTACCCGTGCGAAAACGTCTTTTATCTACGTGTTCGGTGCCAATTTTAAATCCTTGATCCAACAGATAGCGTACCTGATCTACTGTCTGATTGTCTAAACCACTGTTATACACTTCAATACTCCTTTTTGTTTGTGAACCGTTATCTACGTTTGTATTATATAGGTCTATCTTTTCACGTACTTTTGTAATACATTTACTATCTTCAGCACAAAGATAACCCGCTCTGAGTGCCTGATTTACTCCCACTACATGATGAGCAAATTCTTTATCTTGTGGATTCACATCTGGTAAACGGTCGGCTTGCTGTTGGCTGATAATAACAGCCCCAGAAGGTACATATTTACCTGGAGGTATTTCTACATCTTGCACTAAAGCGTGCATCATTACGATACAGCCATCGCCGACTCTGGCATTAAATATCGTCGAACGAAACCCGATAAAACAGTTACTACCGATGTAACATGGCCCATGTATTAGAGCCATGTGAGTAATACAACTGTTTTTACCTATCCATACTGAATATTCTTTTTTGTTATCTCCCAATACGCGACCTTGCTCCAAGCCGTGTATAACAACGCCATCTTGAATATTGGTATTTTCATCAATAAAAAACGGCGTTCCCTCATCCGCTCGTACCGAACTTCCTGGAGCAATAATTACATTAGAACTGACTTCAACATCACCAATAATGTGCGAAAACGAATGTACGAAAGCAGTTTCATGAATTCGCGGTTCAGCTAAATTACTTGACCACGGAGTTGGGGGAGCCGCTGTCATGGTGCGGACTCTCATAGCGTTGTTTCTCCTTAAATGCGATTGGGTGTTAGTTGTTAGTTGTTAGTTGTTAGTTGTTAGTTGTTAGTTGTTAGTTGTTAG